>CAMNCG010000087.1 GCA_946534105.1 uncultured Verrucomicrobiota bacterium | reverse complement strand
TGTAGGTGACGAGGTCGGAGTATTTGATGAGGGGAGGGGAGTCGATGAAGCGCTGCGGCATGCCGAGCGAACGCGCGTCTTCGGACGTGAATTCGAGGCAGCGCGGAGCGCGCCGCATCATTTCGCTCCAGCATTCCTCCGTGGGGTGCAGCGGATTCTTGACGAACGCCCACGACTGCGCCAGCGCCCTTTCGCGGCTGGAGCGCAGGGGCGGGAGCATGAAGGTCGGGCTGCGTTCGGTGTTGTCGGTGAAGAGGTCGAGCATGCACTAGATGTCCAGCACCGTGACGCGCGGGTCGTCGATGGCCTTGCGCGAGCGGTCGAGATGCGCGCGCAGGATGTCGGCCGGGTTGTTGAAGACGAGGAAGCACTTGGCGCCGTGCTCGGCGGCGTATTCGAGCGTGCCGAGGACGGACGACGTCTCGCCGCCTGCTGGAGGCACTGGACGCCCGCGAGCGTGGAGCGCTTGAAGTCCTCCTCAAGCGTTGCGGTGATGGGGTTGGACTGCTCGGTCGGCAGGAACCCGAGATGGAACTGCGTTTCGTTTTCGATGAAGTCGCGGGCCTTTGCGCGGGCCGCGTCGGAGATTTGTATGTTGTTCATTTTCCTGTTCCTTTCACTGCACGACGCCGTGGCTGGCGAGGATCGCGGCCTTGCGCGCCGCCGCGCCGGCAAGCGTTCCCTTCGCCACCAGGATGCGATCTGCCAGCGCCATCTTCGAGCTCATTTGTTGCCTCCTCTTGCAATTGCAAGTTCATCCAGCATTAGCTGTTGCAGTTGGTGCTTCGGAACAATGAGTTCGTAGTCGCTTACGGCTATCGGCTTGCGGACATCCTGCAAGGCGAGTTCAACCTCAATGTGGTCTTTTTCCGCGCACAGGATTATGCCAATCGAAGGATTCTCGTTCTTCAGCCTTTCCGTCTTGTCAAGCAGCGACAGGTACAGATTCATCTTACCGACATACTCGCTTCGGAACTCGCCGATTTTTAAATCTACGGCCACAAGGCAATCAAGGATTCGGTTGTGGAAAAGCAAGTCGATGAAATACTCTTTGCCGTTTGCCTCGAGCCTGTACTGATTCCCGATAAATGCGAATCCCTTTCCGAGTTCAAGCATGAATGTCTGTATCTTTTCGATAAGCCTTCGTTCCAGTTCGCGTTCCGCGACTGGCTCCGCAAGGCCGAGAAATCCAAGGTTGTAGCGATCATTGAGTAATTCGTTCGCGACGGCGGCGCGGTCTTCCGGCAACGACACGGTAAAATTGTTGGAGCGCGTCGCCGAGGGCGATTTTTCGGACAGATGCATCTTGACCGCATTCAGCAACAACTCTCGACTCCATCCTTTTTTCACACATTCGGTGGCGTAGAACAGCGTTTCGTCGTCGGAAAGCTTTTTGTTCAGAAGCAGAAGGTTGTGCCCCCAGCGCAAAACTGCTACAGCCTGTAGCAGTTTCTTGCCGGACTTCGCGTATCGCTCGTAGAAGAGCTTCATGTTCCACAAATTGCGCGGGGAGAAACCCATGTCCGGATATCGACGGCCCAAGTCTGCGGAAAGCCTTTTCACAACTCTCCCTCCGTAGCCGGAGGCTATTTTTCGGTCGTGGAGGAGCTTCCCCAGATTCCAATAGGTCGAAATCGCGGTTGTGTTTACGCTGACGGCCACGGCGCTTCGTGCCGCGTCCACTTGCGCAACTGCCGTTGAAAGAAGCGACGAATACTCGTCCGCGCCAATTTCCAATCGATTCTCATTGCGATTCTTCATTTCACGGCTCCCTTTCACCTCACGACGCCGTGGCTGGCGAGGATCGCGGCCTTGCGCGCCGCCGCACCCGCAAGCGTCCCCTTCGCCGCCGCGATCGCCGCCTCCTCCGCCCCCACCGCCGCGACTACCTTCTCCTGCTCGGCAAGGGAGGGGAGCTCAACCATCACGGATTTCAAATACTTGAAGTGCCTTTCGTATTTCTCGGCATTTTGGATATCGGCAGAGCGCAAAAAGGCAAATAAGTACTTCGGGTTCACGACGGAAGAATCTGTCTTGATAAGCTGCGTTCCGTCCGCTCCGCGGACAAAGGGCTTGTCCATGAACTTGAACGAACACGAGTGATCGCCAAAAACGATGAGCGGAAGATCCGTTATGGGCGGCACATTGTCCGTATAGCCGGAAATCGTCTTTCCCGTTTCTTGCGTCACGACAGGGATTGAACCGGCATCCCGTATTTGACTTTCGGGAATCTTCGTGGTTTCGCCGGACACTTTTACAAGAAGCGACTCCAGTTTCCTGGTCTCCCCTTTCACCCCCGCCATGATGGCCGCGATTTTCGCCTTGGCGTCCGCGATGGACTTTTCCGCCTTTGCGCAATCGTCATCCACCGCCGCGCATTCCTCCACCACCTGCCGCTGGACGGGAAGCGGAGGGAGAGGAAACGGAAACGACGGGATCGCCTGCTTGTCGCCGCGCGGCATTTTCATTCCCTTCTTGCCGGACATCATGTAATCGAAGAAGGCATCCTGCTTGAGCAGAATGGCCGCGAAGGACGGAATGACCTTCTTCGCGTCGTTGACGCGGAACACGAGAACGTCCGGCGAGCATCCGCCTTCCCGATCCGCAAGCCAGGTCTTCCTGAGATACGGGCGGATGTTGGAAACGAGGATGTCGTCCGCCTTGTAGTGGATGACGCTTTCGACGTCGGGAGTGCCGTCGTAGGGCACGACCCCGCCGCATTGCGGAAGCATGTTGTCGGTTGACACGTAGGAATCGGCCGCGATGCTGTCGTAGGAAATACGTTCCGTGACGTAGGGCGCCACTTCGCCCAGTTTGACGAGGGGAAACTTGCTGTCGACGGGCGCGGCGGAGGCGGTGGCGCCGGTGCGGATCTGGAGGTCGAAATCCACCGCGTCGAAGTCGAGGAGATCGACGAGCGGGACAGTCCGCGCGAAGGGGCGGAGGCTTTCGGGAATCGCGCCGAGCGGCCCCCGGAAGTTCCGGCGGATGAGCGAGTTGAGTTTCTCCGCCTCCTCGTTCGCGAGGTGCGCGTTGTCGAAGAGAGGCGTGCGGATGGACTCGATGCCCTTGTTGCGGACGAGCGCGTCGTCGTCGTCGCCCGACGGGGACGCGGCATCTTGCGCGCCGAGGTACTTGATGCCCTCGCTGCCCTTGCGCGCGCTCCATTCGTAGCCGAGGAACGCCTTTGCGGCCTTCGTCTCGGACGGCATCCTGACGAGCAGGACGGGGACGGGGTTGGAATCGGCGAGGAGGAACACGCGGAGGCGCTCGCGCTCCTCGGCGCGGAGGAACTTCAGCTCCTCGGCGGCGCGTTCCTCCGCCGTCCACTTCTGCTTGGCGTTTTTCTTCTCGAACGCCGCACGAAGCGCGCGGATGGCGTCGTGGGCGAAAATCTGCGTTTTCTTTGCGTCCTCTGCGTTCTTTGCGGCTAAAAACTCCCTGTACGCGGCGGGGGCGAAGCCGCGTTTGGCGCAATAGCGGTCGAGCGCGGCGGCGTCCTGGAACACCTCGTCGCCGGCGTGGTTCGCGGCGAGCCAGGCATCGGCGCGGTTGGCGCAGTGGGCGGCGAAGTCCGGCGGCGCGTCCTTCTTGCGCAGGAAGAGCGTGGCGGTGTTGGTGCCAGTCTTGCCGAAGGTGCCGGAGCCGAATTCGGCGATCGCCACGACGTCGAACATCCTGAGGAGGATGTCGCGGCAGCGGCGGTAGGCCGCCGCGCCGTTGGAGAGAATGCTGGATGGCAGGATGACGGCGGCGAGTCCGCAAGGCTTCAGGAGCTGCGCGGCGCGTTCGACGAAAAACGTCTCGATGCCGTTGAAGCTTTCGAGCGAGCCGGAGGGAACGGCGTCGGCGAGCTCGAAGCGGGCGCGGTCCTCCTCGGAAAGCGTGGCGAGGAATCCGCGCACGGAATACGGGGGATTGGCGACGAGCAGGTCGAAGGAGCCCTCCGGGAGGTCGTCGCGGCGGGCGAGCGCATCGGCATAGACGATGCGCATGTCGTCCTCTCCGTACATGAATGCGGCGACCTTCGCGACCTTGGAGAGGCGGTACTCCTTCTCGACGCCGACGATGGCGCCGTGGTGGGCGCGCGCGGCCTCCGGCGCGTAGGCGGCGAGGAACGGCTTGATCTGCTGCGCGTATTCGTTGAGGAAGTGCCCGGCGCCGCAGGCGTAGTCGATGACGCGCGGCGGGTCGCCGGAGTCGCGCACGAGCTCCTTGAGCGGCAGCGAGGAGACGATGAAGCGGACGACGGGGAGCGGGGTGAAGAACTGCCCTTCGCTCTGCTTCACGCCGCGGTCGAGGAAGCCCTCGAAGAGGTCGCCGAGGAACTGGTTCGGCGTGTCGGTGAGGAGACGCACGTCCTCGAGCATGCGGACGATCTTGAGGAGGATCGCGAAGTTCTCCTCGAAGAGGCGGGCGTTGTGGACGTCGAGGAAGGCGAAGTCGTTGTTGGTGTAGAACTTGAGCTGGCGGAAGTATTCGAGGATGGCGTCCTTCGTGGCGTCGGGGTCGCGCTCGAAGCGGCGGAACGCCTTTTTGACGTCCTGCTCGTCGATGTAGGTGACGGTCTCGCCGAGGAAGTCCATCATGCCGGTGGTGTAGAGGCGCTGGAGGCGGTCCTGGAGCGCGTAGGCGTCATCGTAGGCGACGCCCTTCCAGTGGAAGCGGAGGTCGGCCGCGTTGCGCTTCTCGTCCACGAGCTTCGCGAGGAAGAGGTTGACGAGCTTGTCGAAGGCGTTCTCGTGTCCGCTCACGTTGTGCTGGCGCAGGATGGTGGCGAATTCGTGGTACTTGCGCTGCATCGAGTCGTGGTCGAGCTCGCGCAGGTCGTCGGCGGAGTACTTGTTCTTGCCGGGGCGGTAGGGGGCGATGTCCTTCTCGAAGAGGCCCTGCGTGGCGAAGTCGCACTGGTAGGCGTCGCGCCAGACGGCGAAAAGCTGCTTGTTGCTCGTGGCGGCGGCGTATCCGCCGCGTTTGGCCTTCGGGAGCGTCCTGAGATAGTCGGGGTTGTCCTGGACGTTGATCAGCCGGCACTCGGAGACGATTCTGCCGTCCGCCACGTCCGACGCATAGAGGCACAGGAATTTCGTGCTGCGCTCCTGCTGGAAATAGCTGAACAGCTGGGCACCGTCCTCCAAGGTGTCGCGCCAGGCGGCGGAGAACTCCCTGCCGGCCGTCTTGCACTCGATGATGAGCAGGGAATCCTTCTTGCCGCCCTTGCCGGTCGTGCGAATCCAGATGTCGGCGCGGCCGCTTTTGTCCGTGTGGCCGAGCTTCCATTCGGGCTCCAGTTCAATGTTCTTCGGCTTGTAGCCTTTTTCGAGAAGGCGGCAGACGCACTCGAAGACGACGGCGTTTTCGGGCTGGGAGAAGTTGGCGGTAGTCGCGGAGGAAACCGTGATGCCGATTTTTCCGTAGAGGAACGCGCCCGCGTCGCAATCGACTTTCAGCGGCGCGGCGACGCCGGGGAAGGAACGCTCCCAGCGGTCGCCGACAAGGGCCTTGCGGAAGCCGAGAAGCGGCAGCAGGGCGCGGACGGCGCTTTCGCAGGCGGTGTTCGATTTTCCGTTCGACGATTCCTTCATGGCGTTGTCACGCTCCTTTCAAATCCTCTGCATGACGGGATGAACAGTGCGTCCATTTTTGGCTGAAATGTCGCCACGCGCGATGACGCGCCGTCGCGCCGCCTCGTCGGCCGTTTTCGCCTGTTTTCCGATTTTCATGCTCATTGCGGTTTCCGGCGTTCAATTCTACCACAACGGCAAGTGCGGGGCAAATGCGGCGCGCGCAAGGCGCCGGTTGAAAGGTAGCGACATTTCATCCGCCGAGGAGTTTCGCCGTCAGGGTTTCGGAATCGTATGCGACGGGTTCTTCGCGGAATTTCGTGGCACGGGGGAACAATGAGGATGACAGGGGCGACATGCCGAGCCTTGAAGAGCGGATCGCCATTACGCGCCGCGCGTCGATTTCCCCAATTCTTTCCGCCAGGTCGAGTCTGCGGCATCGACCCCACGCCCACGTCATGAGAGATCCCGTGGCGTCGGGGTGGCGTCTGTCCGGCGCGGCGCGCGGGTTCAGCCGCGCAGCGGCTGCGCCACTTCGTAGCCCGCCTCGGCCGCGAGGGCGCGGTCGTCGGCGTAGTCGGCGCCGGGCGTGGTGAGGAGCGGTCCGGCGATCCCGGCGGAGATGCCGCAACGGATGGCGCGGCGGGCGTCGGCGTCCGAGAGCTGGACACGCCCGCCCGCGAAGCGCAGCGGCGTGCGCGGGTTGGCGAGGCGCAGGATCGCGATCGAGTCAAGAATGCGTGGGACTGGCAGTGGCGCGCGCTCTCCGAGTGGCGTGCCGACGATCGGGTGCAGAAAGTTCACCGGGATCGACGCCGGGGCGATTTCCGCGAGCGCGAGGGCGAACTCGACGAGCTGCCCGTCCGTCTCTCCCATGCCGATGATCCCGCCGCAGCAGATCTCGAGCCCGAGTTCGCGCGCGGCGCGGAGCGTCTCGAGCTTCTGCGCCTGCGTGTGCGTGGAGCAGAGCGAGGGGAAGAGCGAAGGCGCCGTTTCGAGATTGCAGTGGACGCGCTCCAATCCGGCCTCCTTGAGGCGCAGCAGGTCTTCCCGGGAAAGCAACCCGAGCGAGCCGCAGAGATGGATGCGCGTGCGGTCCTTCATCGCGCGGAGGGCGTCGCAGAGCGCGTCGACGTCGGCGGGGGTCTGCGCGCGGCCGCTCGTCACGATGCCGATCCGGCCGACGCCGCTCGCCTCCGCGTCCGCCGCGGCCTTCACGCATGCCTCGGTGCCGATCCAGCCGTGGACATCGCACCCGGTCTTCCAGTGCGCGCTTTGGGCGCACCACTTGCAGTTCTCGGAGCAGCGGCCCGAGCGCGCGTTCACGATGCCGCAGAAGTCGAAGCGCTTCGGGACGAGCGCCTCGGTGACGCGGTGCGCGGCTTCGTGCAGCTCCTCGCGCGGGGCGTCGCGGAGCAGGGCGAGCAGTTCTTCGGCGGTGGCGGGGTCTCCGCCGGAAATCAGGCGGGAGGCGAGGTCGGATGCGGTCATGATGGGCGGATGGAAGTCGGGAGGGTCTCGTTCAGGCTGCCGGTTCGGTAGCCGGCAAGATCAAGGGAGACGTAGGCGAAGCCGAAGGCGCGGAGGGCGGAGGAAAGTTCCGCCGCGCGGGCGGCGAGGCGAGGGATGTCGCCGGGAAGGACCTCAATGCGCGCGACCCCTCCCGCGTGCGAACGGACGCGCAACTGCGCAAGGCCCGGAAACGCGGAGCGCAACCAGTCCTCGGCGCGTTCGACGCGCGCGAGGCCCTCGGCGGTGATGCGCTCGCCGTAGGGGAAGCGCGAAGCGAGGCACGCGAAGCTCGGCTTGTCCGCAGTCGGAAGGCCCATTTCACGCGAAAGGGCGCGGATTTCGGCCTTTATGAGCCCCGCGTCGTGCAACGGACTGCGTACGCCGAGTTCGCGGATCGCGCGGCGCCCGGGGCGCCAGTCGCCGTCGTCGTCGAGGTTGGACCCCTCCAGCACCGCGGCGAGGCCGTTCTCCTCCGCGAAGGCCAGCAGCTTGCCGAAAAGCGCCTTCTTGCAGTGGTAGCAGCGGTCGGGAGGGTTCTCCGCGAAATGCGGAACGTCCAGCTCCTCCGAGTCGACCATGGCGTGCCGGACGCCTTCCGCGCGGGAGAACGCGACCGCCTCGTCGAGCTCGCGCTTCGGAAACGAGCGGGACCGAGCCGTGACCGCGACGCACCGGTCGCCGAGCTCCTCGTGCGCCACGCGCAGGAGGAACGTCGAATCGACGCCCGAGGAGAACGCGACCGCGGCGGAGCCGATGTCGCGCAACGAAGCGCGGAGCGCGCCGAGCTTGGCGCGGGCTTCGGGCGATGGAGGGGCGAACGTGGCGTTCATAGTGTAGTTATTCTAGCAGAATCAAACGGGAAGGCAACGCACCGCCGCAGCGTCCGGCAGGGGTTGCGGTACGGATTCGTTTGCCATGCGCTGAAATACTACCATTTTAATAGTTTATCTGCAAGCGGAACGTGCCTCCGGGCTTGCATCGTGCGCCGGCACCGGCGGTGCGGACGAGGCACGGCGCGGACTACCCGTTGAAGTATTTGACGGTCTCGGTCGCGGCGCTGGCGCCGTCTTGCGGCTCTACGACGCCGGTTTTGCTCCGGCGGCGCGTTTCGGGTAGAATCCACGCCCGTCATGAACACCGCAACGCCCAAGTTCCTCCTCGCCGCCGCGGCGGCCGTCGCGGCGGCCTGTTTCGTATCCGCCGCCGAACCTGCGCCGGCGGAACCTCCCGCCGCGGCGCCCGTCGCGGAAGCCCGGGGCGAGCTGATCGCCGGCGGCGACGGCACGCGGCTCTTCCTCAAACGCGACCTTCCGGAGGGCGACGCG
This sequence comes from uncultured Verrucomicrobiota bacterium, assembly GCA_946534105.1. Lineage (GTDB taxonomy): Bacteria > Verrucomicrobiota > Kiritimatiellia > RFP12 > UBA3636 > UBA3636. Next base: position 5,133 of record CAMNCG010000087.1, on the reverse strand, counting down.
CGCGCGGTCCTCGTGATCGTCCACGGCCTGGCGAACCACCACGGGCTCTACGACGACTTCGTGAAGCCGTTCGGCAAGGCCGGCATCGTCGTCTACCGCTACGACGCGCGCGGGCACGGCCGGTCGGAGGGCCGGCGCGGCTACGTGAAGAGCTACTGGGAGATGGTGGACGACCTGCGCGCCGTCGTCGCCCTCGCCAAGGCCGAGCGCCCCGGCCTTCCGGTCTATGTCCTGGGACACAGCATGGGCGGCCACGTCTCCGCCCTCTACGGCACGAAGTACCCCGGAGAAGCGAGTGGATTCATCCTCTGCGCCGGCGTCCTGCGCTACCACTTCATGAACTTCGGCTGGCTTCCGCGCCCCGAGGACCCCGAGGCGGAGATCAGCCCGGTGGACGCCGCCTACGGCACGCTCCACCTGCCCGGCTGGAAGGAGCTCTCGACCTTCTCGGCCGAGGGCGACGACGGGACGCTCAAGTCCATCTCCGTCTCCATCCTCAACGCCTTTTCGGAGGGCATCGACTACCTCAAGAAGAACAGCAAGGCGTTCGTCGATCCGGTCCTCGTCCTCACGGGCAACAACGACATGTGCGTCTCCCCGCAGGACGCGATCGACTTCTACCGCGAGACGGGATCCGCCGACCGCAGCCTGCGCATCTACGCGGGCGTCGGCCACTTCCTCATGGCCGAGGAGAAGGGCCACATGATCGCCCCCGAAATCATCACCTGGATCGAGGACCGCCTCGCCGGCGGCGAGTTCGTCGACGCCGGAATCTGACCGCGACTTCCAGCACCGCGTCGCGGCTGCGGGAACCGGCTTGACGGCTCTCCCTTCCGCTCCCCGGTCTTCCGGTCAGCGGCGGGCGTCCGGTTTCGGCGCCACCCGGCAGCGGATCAGGAAAAAGGCGCCGGAGACGGCCATCGCCGCGAGAAAGGCGAGCCAGGAGCCTTGGTTCGCATCGGCGAAAAAGGCCCCCAGCGTCCACGCGTCGATCCGCTTCCCCCACAGGAGGAAGGTCGCGAGAACGACGAGGGAGACGAACAGGAAGAGCGCGATGGCGCGCCAGGGCGGTGGCCGTTTCCGTTTCATGCCCGTGTAAACGCCCTTCGCCCGCGCCCGGTTCGGCAAAAAGGCGATTGTCTTTCCGCCGGACCGCTGGTATCATCTGCGGCGTCAACGCGATTTCCACCCCATGCCAACCGTCCCCGCCAAGCCCCGCCGCCGCGCATCGTCGCTTCGCGCCGCCTCACGCAAGAAGGTTGTCTGCCCGTAGCTTGGCGCCCTTCAACCTTTCTACTTTTCAACCTTTCAACCTGGAATAACGCCACCCAGCACCCCTTGACAACAACCTAACCGCTTGCTAACTGAAAGAGTCGTCGATCCAAATCAGTGGAAAGACTTGCAGGACGGTACGGGTGGAAGTTCTTGCCAAGTCTTTTCGCAGTGGTTCTGTATTGGGGAAAATGTGACTCGTGCGTTACTCCGCCCGACCAAACAACGGCAAATCAAACCAATCTGTCATTCGTGCTTGGGTCCGTAGTAGAACTGCTCGACCTGTTTGGCCAAATGCAGGTTAGATTGGATTTCCTGGTATGTCAAAGCATTTTCCATGACACGAAGCTTCGGCTGCAAATCCCTAGACTCATTCAAGGAGACAGCCAGCTTGTGATACAGACTGGAGTAACATCTTTGTTTTTCGGCAAAGCTGTTGTCAGCATCTTGAAAATCAAAAAGAATGGTGCCAAGGTAGTACTCGGTGTTTGCCTTCAGTTCAATGTCTTTTAGGTCAGACAGCACGGCAGGGCGGTTGGCGAAATGGCATTCGATTTCCTTGCATATGCCGAGATAGTGCGCGATGATTTGCTTGATTCCCTCTGCATAGAGCCACTTGGGTTCCGTGTTCCCTTCTTTCCGGACGAAGAAGTAGTTGTGGTCGTTGGCCTCCAGTTTTTCGAGTCCGAGCCTCTGAAGAACTCTGTCCACGTTCACTTTGAATTTGTTCGTCTCGACCGGATCGAAATACTGTCCCGAAATAATTCCTTCCTTGCGTTTTTGGGACATTCTTGTCACGGCACCTCGAATGTGTTCGGAAAATTTCGATTCAAGATACAGGACGACGGGTGTCTCGTCGTCTTTGCATCCGGTCAGCACGACATCAAGGCTGGAAGGAGCTTCGTACACTTTGTTTTTGATCTCGAAAAAGACATTTGAAAATGTGAAGTTGCTCCCGTCAAGGCACAGGGTGACTTGATGATCTTCGTCGATCTTCCAGAAATGTAGGAGCGCACAAAGCGCCGAGGAATGCAACGTGGACAACCGGCGCCATTCGGTTGCGCTTCCACTCCCCGCCTGTTTGGCTTTTTCGCAAAATGAGTCATCCACACCGAAGAGTGTCTTCAATCCTCTGGCGACATCGGACGCGGAGGAGGCACGATTCGCGAATTCAAAGGAGAGCGAGTTCTTCGATTCCGCACCCCTCCAAGGTGTGTTGACGACATCGCCGTCAAAGTGAAGACAGTTGTAAATCGTGCGAAGGGTTGGGTCTTTCACGGTTTTCATTGCTGCTGAGATCTTCATGATTCGAGAGGTCGTATAGAGGTCGATCTTGTCGTGGATTTGGTTCGTGTGTGTGAAGTCGATTTCGGTGGTTTCGCCTTGTTGCGTGCGAAGTCCGCAAGCGTCGCCTGAAGTCCGGCTGCGGTCCCGCATGACCGGGCCAGAAGCGCCCTGACCATGCCGAATCCGGATTTGGCGGATGCGGGCGGGTCCGTGTCGAAAAGCGTGTCCGGAAATTGGTCCGGGTCGATGCCGACCGCGTCGGCAAACCGCTCCCACAGGCGCTTGTGGCGCATGATGGTCTTGTAACGGGGGCGGAGATCGAGGTCTTCGAGTTCTTCCGACTCCTCGTCGAAACGGCAATCGGTCAGATTGCCGAGGATAGATGGAATCCTCATCTTGTTGTAAATGTCGAAGTCCGCGCGAAGAGTCCTGGCAAGTCGGTGGACTAGCCATCCGGTCCGAAGCGCGAACTGAAGCGATGACCGGGCCGCGACAAGCGCATCCTGGATTTCAAACAGGTCCGGAGGTGCCTCCGAAAGCGGCGGATGGGCTGCCAACAGCGCCTCCCTTCGCTTGACCCGCAGGCGTTCGAGTTCCTCGACTCGACTTCCGTGGTGGTTGCGCTTCCGTTTGACTGCCGGACCGGGGTGTGGATCGTCCTTCATCGCGAAAAATTCTGGCTGAAAACGGATCGAATGTCAAATGAGAATTTATGTCGGGCGGAGAAGGGGCGATGCGCTAGACTCCGGCCCCATGAAACGCAAACACCCGATCGAAAACGCCCCTCGCGGATGCGCGAGCGGGGCCCGCCCCGAAACCGAACGTCCCGCCACGGAGCCCGTCTGCGGCTTCGGGAGGGACCGGATGCCATACGGTTCCGTCATGGAATGCATGGCCCGGACGCCCGTCTATTCCGTCCGCACCTCGTCGCTACCCCTCGCGCAACTGATGCGACCGTCGAAGGATCTCGACCGCCTACTGGACTATGTCGAAACCATCTGCGACGTCGAAGGGCCCACCCCTGAACCGTTCGAGCGCTATCTCGAATACCCCGTCTGGCCGCGGGATTCCGCGACGGGCCTGGTTCTCGGCAAACCGTCGATGAGCGACGCGATGTTACTGGGAGCGCATGTGCGCATCGCCCTCGAAGCAAAATGGACCGAGCCTCACTACGGACCCTATCAGACCGTTGGGACATGGCTGGAAGCTCCATCGCCGGACGGTCTCGGCATCGCGCGCAAGCGGGCCGTCCTTGAAGCCTGGATTGACGAAGTTCGCGCCGCCGGCGCGCTGCGTCGCGACGTATCCGCAGCATCTCTCTCGGACATTCCCTATCAGCTTCTGCACAGGACGGCGTCCGTCTGCCATCATGCCGGAGCGGAATACGCCAAGAAACCGATCCTCTGCTACATTGTGTTCCGGGATACGGATGCGTCCCAAGCCGAGGCCGACGCGACAGCCATCTTCGAGGATTCGATCCTAGGGCGTTGGACATCATGGCTCGACTTTTCGGCAATCGAAGTCCTGCTCGTCAGCGTCCCGATTGTCGGCTGTCCCGAACCAATGCCCACGACGCAAGTGGCGCGTCTATTCATCGACATCGGAAAAGGACTGTCACCTTATCGGTTCGACTGGGACGGCATTGCCATGCGTCGTGGCGCAGATCATCGTGTGTGAGCGTCCGCACTATCCGCGCTCTCGCATGTCGACTTCAATCGAATGCCGCAGCGAAGGACGGCGGACGGGATTGATTCATTCTTGCGATTTCCTCAAAACATGATTGACATGAACAAAATCGACTTTTCATGCCCGAAATGCGGTTGCGAAAACACCGTTAAAGTTACGCCCAAGATGTTTGACGGGACAAGCACCGGCCAATGGGTGTGGTGGGGAATCATGATTATTATCGGAATTCTGTCCGGGGGAATCATTCTCATCATCTGGCTGGCCGTGTGGTTGTCGAACAACTGGCTATCCAAGAAAAACAAGGAACTTGCCGCCGGCAACCGTTGGATCATGAAATGTTCTCGATGCGGCAACGAGTTTCTTGTGGACAACCCCGAGTTCCGAAGAGGCGGCAAACGGCATCGTCGCCGCATTGCGCAATGCCGGTGCGGATTCCGTTGTCGAAGGAGTTCCGACCTCTTTCCCGTCTGTGTCGGATTCGGAGGAAATGGCACCGTGATCCGTCTACTCCGTGACGGCGTTGCCGCCATTGGTTTTGCAGGGATCCTCTCTTCCGCCTCCGCCGCCACGTTTCGATGGTCGGCGGAGGTTTCGGTGCTGGACATGGCTCCGCGGCATGGCGTGGATCGACATGCTCGCGGAAGAACGCGACTGGTTCGATATGGCGGCCAATCCGTTTGTCCTAGGTGAAAGCGCGGAACCGCATGCGTTTCTCCTGTCGTGCGGCGTCGCATACGACACGGACGCGCCTCGCATTGACATGCATGAGGCGCTTGCAAAACCTCTGCGGACGGAGGGCTTTCCGGCAGGGACGCGGCACGGAGGGCGGATCAAGCGTCCGCGAAGAGGTCGTCGAGGACCGCTTCCGCCTGGACGACGCCGGAATGC
>CAMNCG010000086.1 GCA_946534105.1 uncultured Verrucomicrobiota bacterium | reverse complement strand
GAAGCGCTCCTCGACGCCGTCCGTGCGCATGACGCGCCACTTGTAGTGGTCGGCGCCGAGCCAGACCTCGGCGAGGTCGTTCCAGCGCCGGTCCTCCGCGATTTCCGCGGGAGGCAGGTGGCAGTGGTAGTCGATGATGGGAAGGGGTTCGGCGAAACCGTGGTAAAGCTCGCGCGCGGGCTCGCAGGAAAGGAGGAAGTCGTCGTCGATGAATTTCGTTTTCATGTCTTTTTTCCGTTTTTCCGGCGGCGGGCGTCAGGAACGGCCGCCGCGCGGCCGGTAGGGGCGGTCGAACGTTTCCTCGAAGTCGTAGACGTTTTCGAAATCCTTGTCGGAATCGCCGGACGACTTGGAGAAGACGCCCTCGCCGACGAGGGCGGAAACCATGCGCCCGAAGTCGGCGGTTTCGAAAACGCCCCACTGCGAAAGGACGAGAAGGGCCATCGGGCCGAACTGTTCCAGCGCGAGGTCGCGCAGGGCGGCGCAGATTTCGGCGGCGTTCACGTGACGGTTGTCGTCCGGGCCGGGCGAAGCGGCGGCGATGGCGCGGTCCACGCCGTCGCGGAGGAAGTACCACGCCTCGACGTCGTAGTCGAAGCCGGAATCCGGGGCGCCGAGGCGTGCCACGACGTCTTCGAAGGATTGGTCGTTCACTTCTGGTCCCTGAAAAGCGCGAAAAAACGTTCCTCGTACGCCGGAAAGACGTCGTGCTTCTGGAGCAGCGCGCCGAGGCGGTTGCGGAGCGAAGGGTCGCGGGCGGCGGCCGCGAACGCCTCCTCGATCTGCTGCCGCACTTCGGGCGAGACGCCGCCCGGAGGGTTCACGGCGAGGCGGCGCTTGGCGAAGTCCTCGATGTTGTGGCGGGCGGAGCGGGAAACGGATTCCATGAAGAGGCGCACGAGGCAGACGTCCCACGGGTCTTCGACGCCGCGGACGAGCGCGAGCCACGGGTCCTTGCGTGCCTTGACGTCGCGCGCGGCGTCCTCCAGCACGTCGCCGGCCGGGCGCGAAATCTCCTGCTCGGAGAACGATTCGCGCGAGAGCTGGTACCCGTAGCGCAGCACGTGCACCTCCTGCCCGTGGTCGCGAAGCCAGTCGAGGTACTTGCGCGCCTCGTCGCTGAAGCCTTCGAGGCTGCGCTCGGCATAGGCCTCCGGCGTGAGCAGGAGAGGCTTCTTCATGCGCATCGTTCCGGTGCGCACCTTGCAGCGCCCGACGTCGTCCGGCGCCTCGCTCACGAGCACGTAGCCGAGAAGCGTGTCGCCGAACGTTTCGAGCCGGCCCGTGGGCGGGATCAGAATCTCGGTGTTTTCCACCGCGTAGCGGAAGTCGAATGCCTTGTCTTTGCTCATGGCTGCCGGGGGTTCGCGCCGGACGCGCCGCGACGGATCTTGACGATGACGCGCGACGAGCCGAGGTTCTTGGCGCCGAGGCGGTTGAGAATTTTCGAAAGGGCCAGCGTCGAAAGGTGGAGCGTCTCCTCGACCACGATGCCCCTGTCCCGGCACAGGTCGAGGAAGTCCTTCACCGTGCACAGGTGGATGTTCGGGGTGTCGTACCAGCGGTAGGGAAGGCGCTTCGTGACCGGCATGCGCCCGCCGAAAAGGAGCGCCGCCGGGATTTTCCACATTCCGAAGTTGGGAAAGGAGACGATCGCGACCGGGGCGACGCGCAGCAGCTCCTCCAGCACGCGGTCGGGCCGGCGCATCACCTGGAGCGATTCGGAGAGGATCGCGCAGTCGAAGGCGTCGTCGGGAACGGCGGAAAGCCCCGCGTCCGCGTCGGCCAGCATGACGTTGTGCCCGCCGCGGAGCGTGCGCACGGCGCGCGGCACCGAGAGGTCGATGCCGGTGCCGTCGAGCTCCGGGCGGCGGCGCGCCACGAAGTCGAGCAGCGTGCCGTCGCCGCAGGCGACGTCGAGGACGGTGCGGGCGCGCTGCGGCAGCATCCGCTCCAGCGCCTCGTAGTCGCGCACGAGATCGGGGTCGATCGCGGCCGTCGGGCGCGACGGCTCGCGCAGAAGGAAGGCCGCGAGGACGGACGAGAGCTCGCCGGTGTGGATGAGGAACGAATCGTGGCCGGAAGGGGCGTCGAGCCGGAAGGCCGACACGTCCTTGCCGGCGGCGAGGAGCCCGCCCGCGAGCGCTTCGGACTGCCGCGGCAGGAAGAGCCAGTCGCCTTCGAGGGCGACGACGAGCGCGCGCGCCTTCACGGGCGCAAACGCCGCCGCGAGGCTCCCGCCGGCCTGCTTTTCGAGGTCGAAGTCGTCCATCGCGCCGCAGATGCGGAGGTAGGAATTGGCGTCGAAGCGGCCGATGAACTTCGCCCCCTGGTGCCGCAGGTACGACTCCACTTCGAAGATGGGGCCGCCGGCCTGCGGCGCGTCGCGGCGGCGGCGGCCGAACTTCTTCTTCATCATCTCGCCCGAGAGGTACGTGATGTGGGCGAGTTCGCGCGCGATCGCGAGGCCGCCGGCGGGCCGCGGGCCGCCGTAGTAGTCGCCGCCGCGGAAGTCCGGGTCCTGTTCGATCGCGTTGCGGCCGACGACGTCGAAGGCGAGCGCCTGGCTCGTGAGGGACGGACCCGAGGCGATCACCGCCACCTTGTCCGCGAAGCCGGGATGGCGCACGGCGAAGCAGAGCGCCTGCATCCCGCCGAACGACCCGCCGACGACGGCGTGCACGTGCCCGAAGCCGAGCTGGCGCATCAGGAGGAACTGCACGTCCACAATGTCGGCCACCGTGATTTCCGGGAAGCGCGAGCCCCACGGCTCGCCGGTCCCGGGATCGACCGAAGAGGGGCCGGTCGTGCCCATGCAGCCGCCGAGGACGTTCGCGCACACGACGAAGTACCGGTCGAGGTCGATCCCCCCGCCCGGTTTCACCATGTCGCTCCACCAGCCGGACGCGGCGCTTTCCCAGCGGCGGCGGCCGCAGACGTGGGCGTCGCCCGTGAGGGCGTGGCAGACGAGCACGACGTTGTCGCGCTCCGGCGAGAGCGTTCCCGCCGTTTCGTACGCGACGTCGACACGCGGCAGGACGCCGCCCTTTTCAAGACGGAATCCGCCGGGCGGCAGCTCGAGCCTCGCGAACCGCGTCTCGGTGACGGGAATGGCGCTAGAGGGGTCGAACGCGGGCCTCCTTTCCGGCGTCGCCGGAAGCGCGCGTTTCAAGGAGCGCGCCATACGTGCGGCCGTAGACCGCGAGGCCGGGGACCGCCGCGACGGTTTCCGCGACAAACGCCGCGAAGACGCTTCCGCCGCAGGCGAGCGCCGCGAGCGGCGCGGCGGCGGCGAGAACGGCGGGGACGAGCAGCAGCGCAAGAACCGGCACGAGGTTTTCCCCGACGAGTTCGCGACTCGCGCGCAGGGCCTCGGCACCGGTCTTTCCGGTGTCGAGAAAAACCGGGAGGGCGAACGCCCAGGCCGCGGCGAGGACCATCGCCGGGACGGCGCCGCACACGGTGACGGCGAGCGCGGCGAAGCGCTGCCACGGCGTCGCCGCGAGACAGGGACAGGGCAGGGCGGCGCCGCGCACGGTCCAGCCCGGGAAGGCCGCGAAGAAGAGTCCGGCGTGGAACGCCGCGGCGGCCCCCGCGAGCGCGACGCCCGCGACGGCCGCGGCGCCGAGCCCGAACGTGCCGAGCGCCGGGAGGATCTTCGCCCGGTGCGACGCGTCGAAGATTTCGATCGGGGAAACCGGCCGCCCGCGGGCGAGGTCGCGCGCGGCGGCGACGAGCCCGAGCGTGGTGCCGAGATTCACCCACGGGACGCCCGCGGTGGCGAACCACAGGGCGAAGGCGAGGAACAGCCTCCAGAGCGCGCCGGCGCCCCCGAGAGCGGAAACGAGCGTCGGCAGCACTTCGACCCGGCCGGTCCGGCCTCCGGTCTCGCTGCGTTCTTGGTCTGGTCCGGGCATGGCGCTTTCTCCTTCTTTTCCGGGATTCAAAACGCCCCGGAGCATACCAAAAGCCCCGTTTCCGGGCAACCCGCCCGCGCCTCCCCGCCTCCCCCCCGCCTCCGGCGCGCCGAGTGGACACGGAAGGGGGAAAGCGGTATGCTTCCCGCCGCCCCGCCGCAAGGCGCGAACGGAGGTTTTGCCGCCCGTCGGGCCCGGCGCCGACCGCGCGCGGGTCGAGGCCTTCGCAGCCACGCCAACCCCCGAATTTGCCATGCACACCGTCGTAGACCACCCTCTCCTCCGCCACCGCCTCGCCATTCTCCGCGACAAGGAGACGCCGCCGAAGCTCTTCCGGGAGCTCGTCCACGAGATCACGCGCTTTCTCGCGTTCGAGGCGCTGCGCGACATCCCGACGGAAAAGGTGGTCGTGCACACCCCGATGGGCGACACGACGGGCGAAAAGGTCGCCGCCCACGTCGTCGTCTCCCCGATCCTGCGCGCCGGCATGGGCATGCTCGACCCGATGCTCGAGATCCTTCCGTACGCGACCGCCGGCGTCATCGGCATGAAGCGCAACGAGGAGACGGCCGAGCCGATCCCCTACTACCTCAACGTCCCCCCGGCCCGTCCGGATTCGCGCGTCGTTCTCGTCGATCCGATGCTCGCCACGGGCGGCAGCGGATGCGACGCCATCGCCGCGCTCAAGGAAAAGGGCTACAGGAACATCACGTTTCTCTGCATCGTCTCCTGCCCCGAAGGCATCGCCCGCGTCGAGCGCGAGCACCCGGACGTGCCGGTCTTCACCGCCGTCATCGACGAGCGCCTCAACGACCGGCACTACATCGTGCCCGGCCTCGGCGACGCCGGAGACCGCCTTTTCGGAACGCTCTAGCCCCGCCGCCCGCATCCGCCATGCAGCATCCGCCGATCGTCCTCGAAGGCTACCGCAACCTCCACTACGAAATCCGCGAAATCGTGGATTTCGGCCACGCGCTCCAGCGTCTCGGCCGTCCCATCACGTGGGAAAACATTGGCGACCCCGTGGCCGCCGGCGAGAAGGTCGAGCCGTGGATCAAGGAAATCGTGGCGGATCTCGTGGCGCACGACGAGCGGTCGTTCGCGTACTGCCCGAGCCGCGGCGTGCTGGCGACGCGCGAATTTCTCGCCGCCGAGGTAAACGCCCGCGAGGGCGGGACGAAAGTCGGGCCGGACGACATTCTCTTCCTCAACGGCATCGCCGACGGCGTGGACAAAATCTACGACCTGATGAAGAAGGACGCCCGCGTCCTCATGCCCTCCCCTTCCTATCCGACGCACACGTCAAACGAGGGCAAGCGCGGCGACTATCCGCACCTGCAGTTCAAGCTCGACCCCGAGAAGGGCTGGCTCCCGGACCTTGAGGAAATCGAGAACAAGGTCAAGTACAACCCGCAGGTCGTCGCGATCATGATCGTGAATCCCGACAACCCGACGGGCGCGGTCTACCCCGAGGAAACCCTCCGCGGAATCGTCGGCATCGCGCGCAAGTACGGCCTGTTCGTCATCTGCGACGAAACCTACGCCAACATTCTCTTCAACGGCGGCGAGACGAAGCTGCTCTCGCAGGTCCTCGGCGACGACGTGCCGGGCCTCGCCCTGCGCAGCATGAGCAAGGACGTCCCGTGGCCCGGCTCCCGCTGCGGCTGGATCGAAATGCTCAACCGGAAGGCGTCCCCGGCGTTCGACGAATACTGCGACGTCCTCGTGAAGAGCAAGATGATGGAGGTCTGCTCCACCACCCTTCCGCAGATGGCGCTCCCGCGCATCTACGGCGATCCCCGCTTCCAGGCGCTGAAGGCCCGCCGCGCGAAGATGTTCGAGGCGCGCGCCAACCAGATCTACGAATATTTCCGGACCGTCCCCGGCGTCATCGCCCGCCCCGTCCACGGCGCGCTCTACTATTCCGTCACGTTCGAGGACGGGGTCCTCCGGCCCGGCCAGACGCTCCCGGTCGCCGATCCCACCGTGCGCGCCTTCGTCGAGAAGTCGTGCGAAGGCGTCGCCCCGGACAAGCGCTTCGTCCAGTACATGATGGGCTCCGAAGGCGTGTGCGTGACTCCGCTCACGGGCTTCCACACCGACCTGAACGGCTTCCGCCTGACGCTCCTCAACCCCGACGACGCCGAGCGCGCCCGCACCTTGGAGCGCATCGGCGCCTCCATCCGCGCCTACATCGGCGCGTAGGAGGCGGCGGGTTCTGTTCCCGCCGGAGCGGGACGGCGGAGCCTCAGCCCCGCTCGGGGGCGAGGCCCGTCTTGACCGTCACGCCGGGAATCCGTCCGAGCGAACCGGCGAGGGCGCCGACCTCGTCGGTCGTCGCCTCGACGACGAGCGTGACGACGGCGAGGTCGCGGTCCTTCCACGGCACGCCGAGCCGCGCGCGGATGATCCCGGCGTGCTCGGAGAGGGTCTTGTTCACCGCCGCCGCCGATTTCTCCCGGTCGGCGACGAGGATCCCGACGAACCCGATGCGCTGGACGGGCGCCGCCATGGCGGCGCCTACTGCGCCGCGGCCGCTTCCGCGGCCGGCGGCACGGAATCCGCGGCGGTTTCCGCGGCTTCCGCGGCTTCGGTGGCGGACGCCTCCGCTTTTTCCGCGGCGGCCTCCTGGGCCGCGGTCTCGGCGGCGGCGGCGGAATCCTCCGCCTCGGCGCGGCGGCGGGAGATGCACGAACCGACGACCAACACGAGGACGAGCGCCGCGAGCGCGAGACCGCCGGCGAAGGCGCGGCGGCGGGCCGGGGTGCCCTCGGCCTGTTCGGGATAGGGCTTCACCTCGGTGAACTGGCGGCGAAGCGCGCGGGTGAGGCGCATCGACTTGTTGACCGCCCAGCCGCACCCTTCAAGAATCGGGCCCATGTCCTGACGCATGAGCTTGAGGACACCGGCGAGGACGATGGGGCCGAGCACCACGGCGACGAGGGCGAGAAGCGTGACGCCGCGGGCGCACCAGCTCATGCCGGCGACGGACTTGGCGATGAAGGCGAACGCGGAGCCCAAGGCCGCGAATGCGACCGAAACGCCGGCGAACATCCCGACCGCGCCGGCGGCGCCGCCGCCCTGCGGGGCCGGAGCCGGGGCCGGCGCGACGGGCGGGGCCTTGCCCTCCGCGGCGGCGTCGGCGACCTCGGTGCCGGTCTTCTCGATCTTCGACTGCGCGGCCGCGGACATGCCCTCGATCTTGGAGAGGACGGCCTTGGCGATGTTCTGAAACGGCGCGCAGATGGCCTCTCGAAGGCTGATCGGGGCCTCGATGACGCTCGAGACGGTGGCGTCGTATTCGTGGCCGTCGAGGTCGAAGAACACGCCGCGCTTGCCGACGGCGATGTTGCCGCGAGTGCCGGCCGTCGCGGGAACGACGACCGTGAAGCCCGGCGCGCCGGGAGACGGCTCGACCTTGCAGTACATCGTGAAGAGGCCGCCGTTCTTCGCCACGGCGGCGTGGGCCGCCTCGTCCGGCACTTCGATGGCGAGGTTGAACCAGCGCCCGTCGAGCATCAGCCGGCCGCGCTCGAAGAGCGAGATTTCGCCCGGCTTGTAGAATTCCGTGAGCGAAACGTAGTTGGCGAGCAGGCGAGGCAGGTCGCGGTGGAAGAGGAGCAGTTTTTCGAGGTCGGAAAACGCGGCGACGCGCTTGGCGACCTCGGCGTCCTTTTCGAGCAGGGCGGCGGCGGCGGTCGCGAAGGGGGCGTTCTCCCAGGCCTCGAGATCGGCGGCCGGGAGGTTTTCGACGATCGCGCCGGCCTTGGAGGCGAGCCACGCCTCGTGGCCGGCGAGGGCCGCCTTGACCTGCTTCCAGTCGTCTTCCGAAACGGAGACGGGGGCCTCGCGCCCGAGGACGCGCCCGAAGAGCCCGTCGCGAAGGGCGGAAACGACGTCGCGCCGGAGCGGGTTCACGCCCGCGCCGTCGAGCGGAAGCGAGCCGTCGGGGAGCGGGCGCGCGAGCGGGGCGCCCTCCAGCGCCGCGGCCGCTGTGGCGCCGCCGGCGTCGGGGGCGAGGTACTTCTCGGCGCCGGCCGGATCGTAGCGCTGGAAATCGGCGAGGAAGAAGAAGCGGTCCACGGCGTCGCGGTGGCGCTGGAAGAGGTTCCAGACGGCCGGCGTACCGTCGCCGAACGGCATCGTCTCGGCGTTGTCCGCGCTCCCGCGCGCCTTCCACGCGAGATAGGCCTTGATCGAGGAATCGAACTCCGCCGCCTGCGCCGCGTTCACGCCCTTCTCGCCGGAGAGGTCGTCCGATCCGCCCGTCGCGGAAACGGCGGCTTCGAGCCAGCGGCGGAGCCCGGCGTCGTCACCGGCGGCGGCCGGGACGATCACGCCGTCGCCGTTGAGGGGCTTCGCGCGGAGCGAGGACATCGCCGCGCGGACGTCCGAAAGGCGGATGTCGGGCGCGTCGGGGCGGCCGGCCTGCTCGTTCACGTACGCGGCGGTGACGAGGAGCCCGGGACCGGCGGCGGAATCCTTCGAAACCGCGGCGAGGGGAACCGAGTCGCCGCCCTTGCCGACGCCGGAAGCGTCCGAAAGGGTGTCGAGCAGCCAGCGAAGGGCGGCGCGGATCTCGTCCGAGCGCATGCGGCCGTTGGCGTCGGCGTCGACGTAGCGCAGGAACGCCGGATCGCAGCGGAACGCGGCGGTCGGGGCGGACACTGCCGCCCAGAAGGAGTCGTCGAGATCGAGCACGTCGCGCAGCGCTCCGGGAGCGCCGAGATCGAGATGATAGGCCTTGCCGAATTTGTCGAATTTCATGGTCTGTCTCCAGTCGCCGCTTCGCCGGCGGGAACTCCCCCGCGGCCGCCCCGGCGCGGGGCGTACATCCTGAAGAAGAAGAGCGCGCCGCCGCCGAGGGCGTAGGCGAGCGTGAGCGCCATGTAGCAGAGGGCCATCGCGCCGGCGCAGGTGCGCGCGAAGGTCGGGCCGTCCAGCCCTTCCGGCGGGCCGAACCCGACGAGCGGGAACGCGATGCCGAAGAACGCCGCGTACGCGGCCTCCCGAAGGCCCATGCCGTTGATCGAGACGGGGAGCGCTTCAAGGATGCACACGAGCGGCGCGAAGACGCAGTACCACGCGAACGGCACCGGGAAGCGCAGCACGCGGCCCGTCACGGCGATCGCCGTGAAGACGAGCATCTGGAAGACGAGCGAAATCGCGACGGCCTTCGCGACGACGGCGGGACGCGCCGCGCCGGCCGCGACGGAATCGAGAAATTTTCCGGAAACCGCTTCGACCTTGCCGCGCACCGGGATCGGCGCGAGCCGGACGAGGCGCCGCAGGAGCCCCTGGCCGCGCACGAATAGCGCGAACACCGCGGCGAACGCGGCGAAAAACGCGACCGGCACGAGGAGCCACGGCCAGTGCTCGCGCGGGACGTGCCGCAGTCCGGCGAGAGGAAAGACGAACCCGAGGAACGACATCGCGAGGAAGCCGCAGAGCCGGTCCATGAAGACCGACGCCCCGCCGCGCGAGAGGCTGCCGCTCTTCGCCCCGACGTCGGCCACGCGGTACACGTCGCCGCCGACGGTCGAAGGCAGGAAGAAGTTGCAGAACGAGGCGATCCAGTGGCTCGCGAAGAGCTTCCGGACCGGCACCTCGATGCCGTCGGCCCGCAGGAACAGGCGCCACCGCAGCGACGAAAGGTACATGTTGAAGAAGGCGATCGCGAAGTACGCCGGAATCCACCGCGCGTCGGCGTTCGCGAAAATCCGCGCGAACGCGGCGAAATCCACCTTGCGGTAGAGAAGCCACAGGAGCGCCGCCGTGACGGCGACCTTCAAAAGAGTGGGCAGGTGTTTCTTCACGGCGCGGAATCCTACCACAATCCGCCTGCGGCGGGTTCCCGCGCCTCCCCTCTTCCATTGACATTTGTGTCATTGGTGCGCAATTGACATTTGTGTCATTGGAATGACACCAACTCCAAATGATCACCACTGACACAAACGCCAATGTCAATCCCGCCCTCTGCGGCGCGCTCTCCGAGCGCGCCGCAGGGGGGAGGCGGACTCCCGTCCGCCGTCATTTCAACCGGCGGTCTGGAGACCGCCGCCCCCCTGGCATTTGCCACTTCATCTCCACCTTCACCTTGAAGAACCGCCACCCCGCCGCGTCGAGGTCGCTTTCGTCCGTCACGTCGGTCCATTCCTCGGTCGGGTCGAGCGTCTTCCACCCCAGCGTCCGGTAGGTCCTCTTCAAGGCATCCTCCTCCGTAAGCGGCGGATTCCATTTCACTCTCACGCAAGACATTTCTACAAGAAACCTCAAATCAAACCAACAAAATTGAACAAATCTTTCTAGTAATCATCATCAAATCTTCACATTTGACTTGACTTTTCGACATCGCCTCCATTAGACTTTCCCGCATGAAACCTAAAGCACTCGATTACCGCCCCAGACTTGCCGACGCACAATTGTCCTTCAAGCTGCAAACATTCGGCGCAACCGTCATCGTCGGTCCGAAGTGGTGCGGAAAATCGACAACGGCAAAACAGCAGGCCGCGAGCGTTATGCTGCTTCAAGACCCTGACTTGCGGGAGTCCTATCTGGAAACCGCGTCCGTGAAACCGTCCCTTCTCCTCAAAGGAGATCGACCTCGTTTGCTCGATGAATGGCAAGACGTCCCGTCCCTTTGGGATGCCGTCCGCACGGCTGTCGACGCCGAGCGAGGGCAGGGACTCTTCATTCTCACGGGGTCGGTATCCTTCGATCCAAAGGCGGTTCGCCATAGCGGAACGGGTCGCATTTCCCGCCTTCGGATGCATCCGATGAGCCTGTTCGAAAGCGGAGAGTCCAACGGAGCCATCTCGCTTCGCGCACTGTTCGACAACCCGCTTGCGGACATTGACGGCATCAGGGCCTCCCTCTCCCTCGACGAGCTCGTCTTCGCGGCATGCCGCGGCGGCTGGCCGGCCGTGCTGGACCTCAAGACGGATGCTTCGCGCCTTGCCATCGCGAAAGACTATGTCGCGAATGTCTGCGAAACGGACATTTCCACGGTGGACGGCGTCCAGCGCAACCCGGCCCTTGCCCGGGCAATCCTTCGCTCCTACGCCCGCAATCTTTCCACCCTTGCCGATGCGACCAGCATCCGCAAGGACGTCATTGCCACCATGGAGAGCCTTTCCCCCACCACGCTGGATTCGTATCTCAACGCGCTACGCAGGCTTTTCGTGGTCGAGGACGCCGATGCATGGTCGCCAGCCATCCGCTCCGCGACCGCCGTTCGCGCCGGAAAGAAGCGCGAACTCGCCGATCCATCCATTGCCGCGGCGGCTCTTGGCCTTTCACCTGCCGCCTTCGCCACCGATCTGAAAACGTTTGGCTTCTTCTTCGAAAATCTCGCGATCAGGGATCTGCGCGTGTATTCCTCGGCTCTCGACGGCACAGTTTCCCATTACCGCGACCGATACGGCCTTGAGGCAGACGCCGTCCTGCATCTCGAAGACGGCCGTTACGCGCTTGTCGAAGTCAAACTTGGAGGGCGCAAAATAGAGGAAGGTGCCGCGCATTTGGTCGAACTGCGCAATCTTGTCCGAAAATACAACGAAAACGAACGGCAGGTTCCGCTCCGGGAGCCCGATCTCCTGCTCGTCCTCACCGGCACGGACATGGCCTACACGCGTCCGGACGGCGTGAAAGTCGTCCCGATCGGCTGCCTCCGGGATTGAGAAACATCCCTCCCGGATGAATCAACCTTTCAACTGGCGCAACCCAATTGGCAACTGGCATTGTCAACTGGCAACAGTTCCACATTGGCAACATTTTCAACCTTTCAACCGCGCTCCGTCAGAGGGGAGGCGGACTCCAGTCCGCCGTCATCGCAACCGGCGGTCTGGAGACCGCCTCCCCTCTGGCATTCGCTACTTCATTTCCACCTTCACCTTGAAGAACCGGTAACCGGCGGCGGCGAGGTCGCTTTCGTCCGTCACGTCGGTCCATTCCTCCGCCGTCTGCTTCAGCTTTCGAAAAGAACTTCTGCGGGGACGATTCTGTCGAAAAAACCGTCGGCTTCGACGCCGGGATGCAAATGTCCTTCGTAAACCAGCGCCGTCCGTATGCTTTTGTCTCCGGCGAGGCGAAGTGCATGGACTTTCGCATTGGTTTCCGCGATGACTTCGCGACCGATTTCCCGTTTCCGCTTGATTTCGACGATGCACACCGAACGGCTTGACTGCAAAAGCAGATCGATTTGAACGCCCCGACCGCCGGCTTTTCTGGCGTTTCTGTAGGGAGCGGCGGAAAGCAAAAGCGTGTTTCCGTATCCAAGACGGGGCAAAAGGGATTCAATGTTTCCGAGAACGAGATTCTCGAATTGAAGGCCAAGCACGGATTCCCACCCCGGGAGTTGTTCCAGCGAAGAAAAGCGGAACGTCCCTTTCCGGATGGCGGCGGAATGAGGTTCGACATACCGGAGATGGAACCTCGTGTAGTTGTCGCGGAGTCGGTACAGCGTCCGACCGGAAGGCTTTCCGGTTTCGGGATTGATGCCTTCGTCCTTTTCGGCAAATCCTGCAAGCGTCAGCTCCTCCAGCGCGGCGGAAAGGTGTCCGTTGGCGTCGCATCCCGCCTTGCGGGCAAGTTCGGAAGTCGTGGCGGAACCCTCGGACAATGCACGCAGAAGTCTTTTCTTTTCGGCGGCCGACGGACCGAAGACGTCGGCAAACGTTTCGTCGAAGTCCCGAAAAAGGGAGCCTTCCGGCAAAAAACAGAGATTGCGGACGTTTTCTTCCGCGGATAGCGAGGGATCCATGTCCTCCAAATACTTCGGCACGCCTCCCGTGACGGACAGAAGATCGAATTTCTCGCGGGCGGAAATTCTTGAATCCGCCTCACCCCAGAAGGCCCGGCATTCGGCAAGCGACAGTTCCGGCAAAACCAAGTCGAGCGAATCGCGTCCGACGAATCCTGTGTTGTTCAAGATGTTTTCGGCAATCCAAGCCGACACCGACCCGCACAATACGAAAACGAGATTCGGTTTTGGATGAAACGCCTGGTCCCACGCGATTTTCAGGAAACCTGCAAAATCCGGATCGTAGCGGCCCATCCATGAAATTTCGTCCAAAAGAACGACGGTCCTCCGTTTCGGGGAGATCTTCGACGCCAATACCGAAAACGCTTCGGCCCAATGACGAAACCGGCACTCCGGTTCCCGGAACTGGAGCGAAAGTTGGCCGGCGAACGCGGCGAGTTGGCGTTCGTTGCTCATCCCCTTGCGCGGAGCGAGTCCTTCAAACCGGATCAGTTGCGCTTTCGAGCGTTTTGCGAACTCTTCCACCAGAGTGCTTTTTCCGATGCGTCTGCGTCCCCTGCAGGTAACAAGCGAAGCCCGCGGCTTTCGCCAGAGCCCTTCCAGCGCTTCCAGTTGATTCTTGCGTCCGACGAACATGGTTTTCGATCTTCATGTTGCGGCCACCATGGCTGCAACGAACGGAAGACTACCAGAATCGGGCGCTCCCTGCAAGGCTAAAATTGAATGTTTTAATCAAAGTTAGCCCGATTTTGACATTGCAATTCGGGCTAACTTTGTATAAAAATTACAAAATCCGCCGAGCGAACAGAGGGGAGGCGCTCTCCGGGCTCGCCGCAAGGGGGAGGCGGACTCCCGTCCGCCGTCGTCGCGCGCCGCAG
>CAMNCG010000085.1 GCA_946534105.1 uncultured Verrucomicrobiota bacterium | reverse complement strand
AAGTTGCCGGGCAGCATCGGCCCGCCGGGGAGGTAGATCGTCGGCTTGTTCGCCGAGACGGCCGCCATGACCTGGGCGGGCACGTTCTTGTCGCACGACCCCATGAGGACCACGCCGTCGAAGGGCTGGCGGGCGATCAGCTCCTCGGTCGTCATCGAGAGGAGGTTGCGATAGACCATCGACGAGATGTCGAAGAAGACCTCGCAGATGGACATCGTGTTCATCTCGAGCGGGAAACCGCCTGCCGCCCACACGCCGCGCTTCACCGCCTCCGAGAGCATCCGGAAGTTGTAGTGGCCGGGGTTCGTCTCGCTCCACGTGTTGACGATGCCGATCAGGGGACGCGAGATGTCCTCGTCGGTGTAGCCCATCGTCTTCAGCAGCGCGTTGCGCAGCAGACCCTGGCGGGTGCCGCGCTTCTTCCATTTTGCGGAATCGTTGTTTTCCATGAAAAAAATCCCTGCCGATGCTGCTAAAGTCACTTGTTCCCGCCGAAAAGCCTATCGGCCTCTCCGGCCATGTCAGCGCCGCCGGAAACGGCGCTGGCAATCCAGGCGACGTCCTTGCCGTCGCCCTCGTATAGTCTCTCGCATCCGGCCCCGCCGCGGAAGTCGCATGACACGACGCGGAGCGGGCCTCCGCGATGGACGATTGCCGTGGATTTCCGGAGGTTCATGCGCGGGTTGTTGTAGAAGCCGCTGTTGGAGAGGATGGCGCCGCAATGGATGTCGTAGCCGATTTCGGCGGTGTCGGCATAGCAGCCGTCGAAGACGTTGCTGCCGCCCAAGGCCACGAACGCCGCCGAGCCGGGAAGCATTTCCGGCGCCCCCAGCGCAAGATGCGCCTTCTCTTCCTCGGCCGTCCACTTGCCCTCGGCCTCCAGAATCTTGCGGCGTGCGTAGGCGTCGGACCATTGCTTGAAGCCCATTCCTGGCGGCGGCACGGTGCCGCCCCAGATGTGGCAGCGCGTGAAGCGGTTCGCGCCAGAGGCGCGGATGCCGGTGGTGTAGTCAACGACGACGCAGTCGGTGAAATGGCTGTCCATCACCTGGCAGTCGATGCCGATGTTTCCGGCGAGGCCGCTCATCGTGCACTTGCAATAGACATTGAACGCGATGAGTTCGTAGAGGTGGCCGCCGGTTTCGCGAGTGACGCAGAGACCGGAGACGAGGCCGTTGTGGAGCGTGATGTCCGCAAGCGTGAAGTGGTGCGAGTTTGTGATGGCGAGGCAGCTGGCGAGGCCGTTGCCGTCGATGTCGCCGCCCTTGATGAAGAGGTTGAGGTTGTCGTAGATGGAGCCGTCCTCGTTGTAGAGGGAGAGGGCGTGGTAGTCGGCCGCGCCGTCCCAGAAGACGACATAGTCCATCTTGGCCCGCGCCACGAGGTGCGCCGCCGGATGCATCGAAAGCGAGCAGCGGTTGGTGATGCGGATCGGGGAGGCGATGTCGTATTCGCCCTTCGGGACGAGCAGCACGCCGTTCGGCGCAGCGGCGACCGCGCGCATGAAGCGCGGAGAGTCGTCCGTCTCGCCCGCGAGGCGCGGGAAGTCGGCCAGGTTCGCGTCCCAAGGGGTTGCCGTGGTTGTCGGCACGGCAGAAGTCGGTTTGTCTTGCATGTTCATTTCTCCTTTGATGGTGAGGCCGCCGCCGAACGGAATCGTGCAAGCACGCTCTTTGGATCATACTTCATGCAGGTCGCCCCCTGAGATTCTTGAGAAACTCCGGTCCGCGTTCGCGGCCGGGGTTGAATTATCCGGATCTTCCACGGTTTGAGGAAAAGTGCAGGATGGTTTCACGCGGAGGCGTGGAGGAAAGGCGATTTTGAAAAGGGTCTATCCAAAGCGCTCGCGTCTCTTCCGGGACGAGTCGCAGCGGCCGCCTACTCCTCGAAGCAGTCGTATGCGGACAGGATCGTCCGCCCGATTTCGTACAGCAGGGCGATGGCCTTTCGCTTGAGCTCTGCGGGCGGGAGGGCCAGGCGGCGCTCCATGACGGAGGGCGACTCGCGCCGCGAGTGCGGCCAGCGCCCCACGAGCAGCATGTTGTCGGCCTCGAAGGTGAAATACCCCTTGTAGCCGATGGCGACGAGTCCCTGCATGACGGCGTCGATGTCCAGCGTCCCCATGAAGGGCGCCATGTGTTCGTCGAACGTGCCGAAGTTGTCCTGGACGTGAAGACCGCGCAGGTGGTCGCCCATGGCGACGATTTCGGCCTTCTGGTCGGTGCCGCGCATGTTGGCGTGCCCGGTGTCCCAGTTGCAGTGCAGGAGCGGGTGGCCCGCGAGATCGGCGAAGGCGCGCATCTCCTCGCCGGTCATGAGGAAGTAGCGCCCGCCCATGTTCCGTTCGGCGCTGTTTTCCACCAGGACGTTCACGTTCCACGTTTCCATGGCCGGGAACAGCGATTGGAAGAAGACGAGGTTGCGCCGGAAGTATTCGTCGCGGCCGTCGGGATAGTCCAGGTCGGCCGCGATGCCCGGATGGACCACGATGTTTGGGATGCCAAGGCGCCCGCACGCCTCAATGGAGCGGAGCGTGGCGAGCATCCCGGCCGCGTGGTCGGCGTCCGGGTCGAGCGGGTTGTAGTTCGGGGAATGCGCCTGGACGAAATCCATTCCGAGGCGCGCCGCTTCGCGTCCGGCGTCTTCGACTTCGTCCAGCCACCGGTCGCCGAGGAACGGAGAGCCCGGATGGATGACCTTGTAGAAGCTGTAGTCCAGATGGCGGAAGCCGGTTCCTTCGTAGAGGCGCACCGCTTCGGCGGTCGTCTTGACCCAAGGGAGAAAGCCGCCTGTCGTTGTCGCTAGTTTCATGGCCGAAAATCTTTCGCGCCGCCTCAGCTACGCTTGGCGGCGATACTAGCACATTCGGCGGCGTCGCGGCGTTCCGGCATTTCTTCTCCGGTGAAGAAGCGCCAGATTTCGCGGACGGGCACGGGATCCGGGGTTTCTTCGCGGCAGTCAAGCTCGCGCCAGCCCTTGTCGCAGACGGCGAAGGCGCCGCCGGCGCCGCCGCGCCAAAGGCGCCATGCGCCGATGCGCCGGGCGTCTCCGGACGCCTCCGCCCCGGTGTCGAGCCCGCGTTCGCGGAGGATACGTTCGCCGTCGCGGTCGAGGACGACGCCCCGCCGCGTCCACTCCGCAGGCAGCGTCGCCGCAGCGGGGCCGAAGGCCGCGAGCGGCGCGCCGCTGTCGCGGTCGTAGCGGGTCGGTGCGCCGTTCGCCGCGAGGAGAATTCCGGCGAGCGGCTGGCTGCAGAGGCGCATGATTTCCCGCCTTCCCGCGAACGGAGTGGGCAGAAGGGCGTCGCGCGCGATGTGCGGCGGCGCGAAGATTTCAAAGCCGGCGGGTTCCGCGTCGCGAAAGCGCGCGGCGATCCGTTCGGCCTCCGCGCGCCCGGCGAGGTGGGCGGCGAGGTAGGCCGGGTCGATGCCGTCGCCCGTTTTCATGTTGTGGCGGATGACGTATTTGTTGCGGACGATGCCTCCCTCCGCAAGGATGGCGCGGTCGTAGGCTTCGCACAGCGCCGGCGGCACGATGCGGGAGTCGCGCGGGTACGGGTCGTTTTCGTCCAACGGGACGATGCCCTCGGCGCGGAGCAGGGCCGACTGCCAGCGCAGGAACTCCACGAGGCCGCCCAGCCCCTGCCCCCAGTTGCGCGGGTTGTCTGGGTTTGTCGGGAAGCACAGCCAGTACGGCGCTCCGGTGAGGCGCACGAAGGGGCGGCGCGCGGTCTTTCCCGCCAGGAGCCGCACCATTTCCGGCACGTCCACGCCGTCGAGGTCGAACTGCGAGACGCTGCAACATGTCGCGAGCATCACGGAAGGATCGACCTTGTCGGCCGCCGCGCGCATGGCGCGGCAGAAGTCCATGAGGGACTCGCCCATCGCGTCGAGACAGGCCGAGCGCAGCGGGTTCGGTGGCCCCGCGTAGGCGTCGCGCACCTGCTCCGGCGTCACCGACGCCACGCCGAGGCGCGCCGCAAACCGGCGCAGATGCTCATCGCAGACGCAGCAGACGCCGGGGCGGCACGCCTGCACGAGGTCGTCATCGAAGAGGATTGTTTTCGCGCCGGCGCGGATGAAGTCCCGCACGTTCTCCGCGACAGCCTCGCGCCAGGGCACGTATGTCGCGCAGACTGCGGCCTCCGAGCCGTCGAAAGCGCGCAAGGGACGGAAACCCGGAAACCGGCGAAGGAAATCTGGGTCCGTCATTGAGCCGTAGCCGAGGGAGGAAATCCACAGCACGACCGGAAATCCGGCGTCTTCGAAGAAACGGATTTGCCGGGCGAGCGTTTCAAGGGACTTCACGCGCGCTTCGCCGTCCAAATAGAAATCGCACCGTTCGATTTGCACGAAGTCCGCTCCGACGCGGCGCGCTTCCCCGGCAAGCGCGGCGCACCCGCGCTCCACAAGGTCGCATTGGTCGAACTGGACCGTGAGACGGCATTCACGGCCCGGAAACAGCTCTGTCGTTTTCATGCTTCTGCCCTTCCCTGCCCTATTCGGCCGGCTGCGCCGGAACGGAGACAACAAACACGGCGGTGTCTGCGGGAGACCCTGTGTAGGTGGCCGCGAAGTGCCGCCCCGGAAGGGCCGTGGCGTTGACGTTTCCGGCATCGTAGAAACGCTCCTCGAACCCCTCGGCGAGGATTTCCGGCTCCGGCCAGACTTCGGGACGGTCGAACACGTCTGATGCCGGCGCGACACGACGCTTGAGCTTTCGCGCATTGCGGTGGTAGTAGTAGTTGAAGACCAGCCCGGTCGAGGAATCGTAAACGAGGCTGGGCGTCGAGGCGCAGATGTCGCTAATGTTCGTCTTCGCCTTTCTCCAGGTCTCGCCGCCATCTTCGCTGACGAGTTGCAGCTGGGCCGGGCATCCGCCTTCGGCGCGGGCTATGGCCAGGATGCGGCCGCCGCCGAGAGGAACGGCGCTCGGTTCCGTCGGCCAGTCCGCCGAACGCAGGTTCGATTCGACCGTCCGCTGCGTCCACGTCCGTCCGTCGTCGGCGCTTACCAGCGTGCCCCAGCTCTTTTCGGCGGCCTTGCTCGAATAGACGCCGGAAAACCACAGGCACACCAGGCCTTTTCCTGGAACATGGAAAACGTCGGTGATCTGGATGGGGTGCAGGTCGAGTTCGGGCGAGGCGATCTTCTCCCATTCGACGCCGTCGGCGGAACGCCAAAGATCGTGGAACGTCCCCTCTCCCCATCCGCGCCGATCCTGGCGCCGCACCCAGAGCAGCATCGCGCCGGTTGAATCGAGACCCTTGCCGACCGTGACCTCGCCCCATCCGGGAGTGTTGCAGACAAGAACCTCGTCCGACCACGTGGCTCCGCCATCGTCCGACACGCGGGCGAACACGCCCCGCGTGGATTCGTTGACCGAATGGGCCGATCCACGGCTGTAGGCGCAGACGAGACGCCCGCCGACGGCCTGGACCATGGGCCAGGCGTTGTAGCGTTGCGCCGGCTGGACCACGGACGCTTCCGCAGGCGCGAACGCCTCCAGCAGCGGCGATCCGGAGAACCGCAACCGTGCTTCCGGGCCTTGTGGACGCTCGCCACCGCGCAACCCCGGCACGGACTCCATCCACAGGTCGAGGCCCTGACCGTCGTCGTCCTCCACGACCACGCCGAAGCGCGCGCCGTCGAAGGTCTCCAGCCAGAAGCGTTCCGGCCCGAACTCCTCTTCGTAAACCGAGACGTCGCCATCGCGCCCGGTCCTGGCGACGGAAACGCCCTTGAAGGCTCCGTCTTCCGGCGGGGCGACGAAAACGCGCACCGCGTCGCCTGCGGCATCGGCGTCGTCGCGGACTTCGGCGCGGACGCGCACTCGCCATGGCGAACCGGAAATAAATACCTTGGCAGAAAGGTCGGCCGGTCCGGTCCACGTCCTGTCGGTGTTCGCCGGATCCGCAAGGAAGAGTTCAACCACGTCCGAGAAGGAGTCCAGCGCGATCTGCGGAGTCTCCGATGGCGCGGAGCGGACGGACAGTTCGCGCGCCGAGGCCGACGCCGCCGCGCCGGCGTCGGCGGGATCGATCTCCGCAGACTCCGCACCATTGAGAAGCAGGGCGCTTGGCGTCTTGCCGATTTCCCACGCCACCATGCCGCCCGAGGCGGGCAAAGGCGTCCGGTTGCCGAAGAGATCGACGGCGAACGCCGCGCGGGCGTCGGTGCGGACGCGCACGCGGCAGTTGGTTTCCGCCGCGAGGTCCCAGCCGCCGAAGACGATCTGGCGCCCGCCCTCGCGTTCGCCCGACCATCTGGCGACGAAGCGCGATCCGTTTTCGGCGACCGGCCCGTCGGCGGCAAGGAGTCCGAACGTGTGGACGAGGCCCGAAAAGGCGGCGAACGTGGCGCGGGGATGGAAATCCGCCGTCATCATGCCGTAGCCGTCCTCGCCTTCGCTCAGTCCGGGCCGTGCGCGGAGGTTGTACCAGATGTAATCGACGGAGCCGAGGGCCCAGGAGTAGAGCATCTTCTTCCAGACGCATTTCGCAGCGACGGCCTCCCGCCCGAAGGCGCTCGACATGGAGGTCTCGTTCGCGTACCACGGCTGCGCGATTCCCGCCTTGCGCCGGAAATCCAGAACCTGGCCCAGTTCGCGGACATACGCCGGGAAGTCGCCGTGGAGGTGGACCGGATAGACGTCGTATGCGTCGCGGCACTCGTCCATGAAGCGCCGGTGGAAGCCGGGGCGCAGGAACCAGCGGCTTTCGCTCGCGATCGGGAGGGCCATGCCGGCGGTGATGCACACCGCGTCGGGGCATCCGGCCTTGATTCCCGCGTATGCCTCGCGCTGCATCCTGACCGCCTCGTCGAGCGGGAGCGCACGCTCGTCCGCCATGTCCCATTCGTTTCCGACTTCGTAGTAGGCGACGCGCGTCCCGTAGCGTGCGGCCAGCGTCTTGCAGTAGTCGCGGTAGAAGCCGGGGCGCATCGGGAAGGCCCACTTGGCAGGCAAGGACTCGGCCTCCGGCGTCGTCCAGGCCTCCGCGCGCGCCCATTTGGGGCAGCCGTACATGATGGCGTCGAGGTCGATGCCGATTCCCTCGAGTTCGCCCAGCAGGCGGTCGCACTTGCGCCAGTCGAAGACTCCCTCCTCCTTGCAGACCTGCGTGGGGTCCATGACGGTGCCGCGGCAGAGCTTCGCGCCCATCGCCACGAGCGCCTCGCGGCAATTCCTCCGGACGTCGTCGGAATACCACGCCATGTGGTAGTTGACGCCGGGGCGGAACATCCCGCGCGGCCATCGGGGAGTCGCCTCGCGCGGGACGAGCCGCGCGAACTGGACGGCGTTGGTCATGGCCGGGCCGTCCCCGGCGCCGATTTCCGCCCTCGCCCGGTAGATGCCGAATTTCTCCGGCACGGGCAGCGGGACGCGGAGCGTCTCGCCCGGGGCGATTTCCGCGTCGAGCGGGATGCGCGCGACCTCGCCCCAGTAGTCGGAGAGGACGAGCCGGCCGTGCGCCGCGAACGGGGCGTCGGAGTCGTTGCGGAGCGTCGCCGCCGCCTCCGCGCCGGAGGAGTTGAGGACGTGGATCGGGCTGCCGGTATCGACGTCGAACGCGACCGTTCCGGCCAGGTTCCCGGCGCCCACCGACAAAGCCGCCGCTGCGTACGCGACGACGGCCGGCAGAATCAAGTCGGACATCGCGCGACTACTTCATGACGATGACCGTCGCGCGGGCCGGGGCCTCCAGCCGTCCGGATCCGGAGAAGAATTCGGGATGCGTCGAAGCGCCGACAACCCCGGAGACGTAGCGGCCGCCAAGCACCACGGCGCTGACCCTCTGCGTCCCGCGGAAGTCCAGCACGACGTGCGCGTCGGCCGCTACGTCAAGCTCCATGTCCGGGGGCAACGCGGCGGCGGTGTCGTCGAAGCGGTCGGAAATCCGGCGGACTTCGACATCGTCGATGATTACCTGCCCACTCCCGGCCCCCGCGAATCCAAGACTGTAGCTCCCGGCCGCCGGGATGTCGAAATCGGCGATGTCCTCGACGTGGGCGGTGTACCGAACTCCAGTGGCGCCAAAGCGGCACAGGGCGTTCGTGACGCCATCCTTGGCGATGTAGGCGTATGTGGTGATCGGCGGGTTGTAGGCCGCCCAGTCGCGATGGAGGAAGCGCAGACGGTAGCGTCCGGCCTCAGGGAAGGCGATGTCTTGGATCGCGGCGGTTCCGCCGGACAGCGACAGGAATCCGGCACCGTCGGAAGGGTCGCTCCCGAAAGTTGACGCACTGGCGCTGTATTTGCGGGAAACCCATATCGAGCCGGCTGCGCTCCGCCATGCGGAACTCTGCGAGGAATCGTCCTCGAAATCGCCGTTTGCGACGAGGTTGTCGCCAACGCCGCCGTCGTTGAAGGGAACCAGCGCGAAGTCGTCGAGAACCGTTCCCTTCGAGTTGTTCGTCGCGCCGTCCGTGCAACGCAGCGTCAGCGTGACCTCCGTTTCGGCGGCAAGCGTGAACGGGACGGGGAAGCACCTGTCGCGCATCAGCTTGTTGTCCGGGGCGAGCGAGCCGAGCGAGACGGTACTCCCGCCGGCCGTGACGGTCGCCTCGACGGTTGACGGCGAGGCAAAGAGGAAGGCCGCCGCGCACCTGAGGTAGTGCGTCCCGGCCGGGGCGGTGAAGGTCGTCGCCGCCGTGGCGCCCGCTCCCCTGAAGAGAAGTTCCACGTAGCCGCCGGCCGGTGCGCGGGAGTCGTTGTAGTAGCCGCCGGCGCCGTTGTAGGCGTCGTAGCCGTTGTGCGTGTTTACCATGATGCGGGTCGTCAGCGCCACTTCGGGGTTGGCGGCGGCAATCGTTCCGCCGTCGAGGCCGAGCGTCCACCCCGCGCAGGAGTTCGCGTTGGTGATCGCCTTGGCGTTGGCGCCGGTGAGCATGGCGGCGGCCTCGAAATCGCCATTGGGAATCGGGAAGACGGTGTCGTCGATCTCCGCGACCTTGGCGAGGCGGAGGTTGTCCACCACGACCGCCATCGAGCCGTTGGCGAGCCGGAGTCTGTAGGTGCCCGGTTCCGCGATGGTCGCGACAAGCGTCTTTTCGAGGTATTGCCCCGAATTTTCGTATTTTGCGCATCCGAAGTCCGCGACGACGGCACCGCCCGCGTCAAGCAATTTGACCGAGCACTGGGCGCCAAGGAAATTCCAGATAAACGGCCCGAGGGCTTCAAACGAAAGCGCGTAAACGCCGGCCGAGGGAATCGTCACGTCCGTCTCCGCGTAAGCGCCGCCCCAACGGAAGAAAAGCGCGCAGTTGCCGTCCGGCGGGGCGACGTTGCCAAGGAACGTGGAGCCTTTGGTGTTGGAGGATTGCGACGACGCATTGTCCTTCCACGTCGGCCAGTAAAAGAACCATGCGGCGTTCCCGCGCCACCCGTGGAACAGGCCGTCGCCGCTCGCGATGCCCTTGCATCCGTTGACGACGGCGGAGTCGCCGACAATCTCCTCGAAGCTCGCG
Source organism: uncultured Verrucomicrobiota bacterium (assembly GCA_946534105.1). GTDB lineage: Bacteria > Verrucomicrobiota > Kiritimatiellia > RFP12 > UBA3636 > UBA3636. The sequence continues at coordinate 4,179 of CAMNCG010000085.1, read as the reverse complement.
TTGGGAATCGATACGGAAACGGGAGTGCCGAGGACGCGCCCGACGTTCACGGGCGGGCGGCGCACGGTGAGCGTCCCGGCGCGGACGTCGAGTTTCGTAACGTTGGAGGGGACTTCGGCGAGCGTAAGTTCCCCGGCGCCGTCCTTGACGATGGTTCCCGCGCCCGCGTCGGCGGTGCGCGTCACCGTGCGCCCCGCGCCGACAGCCGCCGTGAGGCGGTCGCCGGCCGACGCGGCGACCGGCAGCGGCGTCACGAGGTTGACGGCGCCCGCGTCGATGCGCAGCGCTCCGTGGAAGTCCTGCGGATTGGCGGAGGCGTAGGTGAACGTGCCGCTTCCGGTCTTGCGGACGGTGCCGGAGCCGGCGAAGCGCAGCCTGTCCTCGGCGACGTCGCCCGCAGAGGCGTCGATGGTGCGCGTTTCGCCGTCCGCGACATTGGCCACCTTGTCGCGCGTCCCCAGCGACCAGCGATCCATCAGGTAGTCCTCCACGGCGACGCGCTCGACCTCCGTGAGGCTGTTGGTGAACACGAGCGCCTCGCAAAGATAGCCGGCTCCGGAGGGGGTGGTGGATTCGTCTCTCCACGCGAAGAACGCATTGGCCGCACCGCCCTTCCACGGGGAAGGCGCGGCTTCGTAGAGATGGAACCCGTGGCGGTAGAGGCCGTCCGCCGGCGTTTCGCGGTGGCCGTCGAAGCGGCGGCCGTCCAGCCAGGCCCTGCCGTTCCAGATGATCGAACGGCTCTCGGTGTTGCAGAAATAGGTGCCGGACTTGTTGTCCGCCGGCCAGTGCAAGCCGTAGAGGAACGAACTCGAAACGAGCTTGGCGCCAACAGAGCCGAAAATGCAGCCAAAGGAAACGTCGTTCATCGCATAGACGGCGAAGACGTGGCGGATGGAATAGTCGGTGATCGGGATTGCGGTGCCGTTCGGCTTCTTCCACGCCATGTAGCGTTTGGAACCGTATGCGCCGAAGTCCATCGCAGTCCTTCCGGCGAACGTGCCGACCGCCGGGTCGCTCGTCCCGGCGCTTTCCGCATAGACATGCGTCGGCGCGGAAGTGCTTGTCTCGCGCTTGTCGAACCAGCAGAGCTTGCCGCCAGGGCCGGTCGCGATGTGCTCCGCGTCGTCGGCCGCGACCCAGAGCTGGAGTTTGCCCAAGATGGCGGAATCGGTAAGTTCCGCCGTCGCCGCGGCGCGCGCCGGCGCGAGCGCCAACGCGGCGGCCAGCGACGCGGCGGCCGCCGTGGCGGCGGACGCGCGGAATCCCCGTGCGGCCGCCTTTGTCGTTGAATCGTGTCCTGCCGTTTTCATTCGTTTTGGTCCTTTGTGGTGTTCCGGATTCGCGCCGCCGGCGGCGGCGCGGAAAAGTCTGCGACGCTACTCGGTTCTGCCCGTGTAGGCGTTTTCGTCGGCGCGGTCGATGTTCTCCTCGAAGAAATCGTCTTCCGCCGCGGCCCTGGCCTTGTCCCACGGCCTGGGGCCGCCGTTGAGCTGGACGACCCACAGTTTCAGGCGCTTGCCGTCCATGTCGACCTGGCAGTTGGTCCCCCACGCGCCGCCGTGTCCGAACCAGCCCTTGCCTCCGGGCGGCGCGTTGAAGCCGAGCGAATAGTCGCCGTTCGGGCGCGAGGGCGTGGCGAGCAGGTCGCGAACCGTCTTCTCTTCGAGGATGCGCGCGCCGTTGTCGCCGACGCCGCCGTTCATGAGCATGCGGTAGAACTTCACCTGGTCCCGCGCGGTCGTCCAGAGGCCGGCGCCGGCCGAGGGGAACACGTGGTCGCCGTCGTAGGGGCGCTGCATCTGGCCGTGCTGGCGCTTCCACGTCGCCGGGGCGTTCGCGTGGCATTCGTAGAGGTGGATCTGCCCGGAGATCTGCTCCTTGGTCGGCTTGAAGCCCGTCGCGGTCATCCCGAGCGGGTCGAGGACGCGCTCCTGGAGGAACCGCTCCCACGGCATCCCGCAGACCGTCTGCACCACGGCGGCCGCGACGTCGATGCCCGTGTTGGAATATTTGCCCGAGGTCCCGGGCTCGAAGAGAAGAGGCTGCGAGGCCGCCGTTGCCGCGGCGGAGCGCAGCGGCATCCCGCCCGACCAGCCTCCGCCGGGCAGGAGCGGCGACTTGGCGGGGATCGAGAACGGGAAGCCGCCGGTGTGGTTGAGGCACATGCGGACGGTAAGCGGCGTCTTCGCCTTGCGGCAGACGAGCATGTCGTTCGTCTCGCTGGTCTTCACCCAGAGCGTCGCGAATTCCGGCAGATATTTGGACACGGGGTCGTCGAGCGACAGCCGGCCCTCCTCCACGAGGATGGCCGCCGTGACGCCGCAGAAGCCCTTCGTCTGCGAACACTGCATGAAAATGTCGTCGAGGGAGATCGGGCGCTTCGCCGCGACATCGGCCCAGCCGGCGCACGTGACCTCGGTTCTGCCGCCGTCGCAGAGGATGCTGACGGCACCCGGAAGCTCGCCCGATTCGATCCATGGCCGAATGGCGCGGGCGACGCGGGTGTCGGGCGACGGCACGAGCGAGGACGAGAAGGCGTCCCCCGCGCGGAGATCGCCGACGGCGAGGGCGAACAGCGCGGCGAAGGCCAGTGAAAGGCCGACTCCGCTCGCCGGTTTGCCCGCTGCCGATTTGTTCATGGTGTCTCCGTTGCGCCACAGTGCCGTCGCCACCGCCCGGGAACGCCCAGGCATCAGAACGACAACGGCATCATAGCATGGCGCAACGCGGATTCCAGACAAATAGACGGAAATTTTCAGACAAATCAACCAATTGTCTGATGCTGGCCCAGCGCCCATTTGCGCGGGGTGGTTCCGAAATGGCGGCGGAAAACGCGGCGGAAATCGTCATCCGAGGCGAATCCGCTGGCAAACGCCACGATATCCGTTCTCGCGACTTTCGACAGAAGCTCCCTCGCGCGGGCGAGGCGGACGGCGTGGATCTCGGCAAGGAGGGTGTGTCCCGTCGCAGCCCTGAAGAGGTCGTCGGCCCGTGCGCGGGAGATCCCGGCGGCCCGCACGGCGTCGCGGGGCGAAAAGCCCGTGTCGCAGGCGTGGGCGCGGATGGCGTCGAGCATCCGGGACACCCGCCAGTCGCGCATGTTCTCGAACCGCGTCGTTTCCCGCCGCACGACCTCCGTGCCCCCGCATCTGCGCAGCGGGAAGATCCGGTCCGGCGAATCCATCATCTCCGCAAGCAGCTCCACGGCCGCGACGCCCATGCCTTCGCTGTCCGGCGCGATACTGGAGAGGGGAGGGTCCGTGTTCTCGCAAAGCCACTTCCGGCCATCGACGCCGATCACGGCAACGGCGCCGGGCACGGCGAGTCCGAGACTCGTGCATGCCTTGAGGACGTCGCTGGCCACGGCGTCGTTTGCGGCGAACAGGCCGACGGGCTTCGGCAATTCCTGCAGCCAGGAGGCCAGCCGCTCGCGGAAGGCGTTTCCCGGAGATGCGGGTTCCCCGGTTTTTCCGGTTTCCCCGGGGAAACCGTGGAACCGCTTTCCGGAACCGGAAACGAGCCGCGCGAAGGCGTCGCCGCGTTCGCGGCTCCAGCGCTCGTCGCTGATCCAGGGAACGTATGCGTAGTCGCGGTATCCGGAGCGGACGAGTTCGCGGAAAGCCATGCGGGCGAAAGCGGCCTCGTCGGTGGTGACGCCGGACGCGAGAGGCCGCCGGAAATCCGACTTCACCGACATGAATGCCGTCGGGAAGCGTCCGTCGAGTTCCAGCGGCACCTCATCCACATGGCCGGAGGCGATGACGATGCAGCCGTCCGGCCGCCAGAAGTCCAGCAATTCGGCGACGCTCCCGCCTGTAGGCGCAAGGGCGAAATGCAGACCGTTGCCGTCCTTGAGAAGCTTGCTCGGCGCGATCTGGGTGCGCCAGCCCCGCTCCTTCGCGGCGCGCATGACGCCGGCAAGATTGCGGATCATGGACTCGCCATCACTAAGGAGGAAAACGAGAACGCCACGGTTCTTTTGCCTGCAAGACTTCATTACGTCATATCGATTGCGGCTACAATGACACCGTGCCCTCCCCTTCTCCATTGCGAAGAGAATCCGTTGCCGGACGGGATCCCTAGACTCTCTCCACGAGCGGGTCGTCGATGCCGCGCCGGGCGGGGTCGTAGTTGACGCCGACGAGGAAGACGGGCGGCTTGCCGTCCAGCCACGGG
>CAMNCG010000084.1 GCA_946534105.1 uncultured Verrucomicrobiota bacterium | reverse complement strand
AGTTTACTGGACTTTTTGCGTTGAGGGGGGAGGGTTTTTGCAGGCTATGGGATGGTAGTGGTTTTGTTTACGGTGTCGCCTCTGGAAGCGAATAGGCAAGAAGCGAGGTTGGCACGAACTGGATTTCCAGATCGCCTTTCCGGCGCGTTCCCTGTTGTGTACGCGTTGTCGCCCACAGCGTACGAAGTCCGTTCCGGCGAACGAAATCCAGGGCCATGTCGAGTTCCGACACGTGGTCGAACGGTCCGTCGGACCATTTTACCTCGATGCAGACCTCCGGCTTCAAGGTTCCCGGATGGAGCCGGACGAAATCGACCTCCCCCTGGGATCGTCCCTTTTTCCAGTTCGCGTATCGCCATGCCGTGCGATTCGGGCCGAACCCCAACTGGCCCGAAACCGCCGTTTCAACCACGTTGCCGAACATGGGATCGGCGTTTTCAAGGACAGGCTGGAACATCGCCGCCCGAAGCGATGCATTTGTCAGATACAGCTTGAACTGCATTGCCCTGCGCAACGAAGAGGCATTGACGTCGATGCGATCATGCCGGACGACCAGAAACGCATCTTCGAGGTAGTGCAGAAAGTTTCCCACCGCGTGTTTGGTGAGTCCCGCTCCCATTGAGAGAGATTCGTAAGACTGGACCGAGCCGGTGTGGAATGCCAGATACGAGAAAAACGCCTGCAGGTCGCGAACGTCCTCGACATGGTAGAGGCTCGGCAGATCCCTGAGCAGGACCTTGTCGACGATGTCGCGCTGGACGAGTTGCGCGGCGTCCGATTCCGATCCGGCGTGCAACACGAGTTCCGGATATCCGCCCGCGTTTGCATAGGCGACGAAAAGTTTGTTTGCCTGCTCCACCGACTCGGCGGCCGCGACTTCCACACGACCTTTCGCCGTATCGATTGACTGTCGCCCGAAGTGGTGCGCAAGACCTTTCAGCTCCACGAATTCGCGGAAGGAAAGCGGACCGAGCAAAAGATCGGAGAAACGTCCGGCCCCGCTTTCGCGGCTTCCGGTCGCCAGGGCCGACGCGGCCGATCCAGATGCCGCGAACCGGATGTTCGGATATGCGTCGACGAGCGCTTTGAGATGCGTTTCCCAGTCTTTGAGATATTGGATTTCGTCGAAGAACGCGAAAATGCGGTCTTTGGCCGGATCGGCTCCAGTAATGGATGCCGCGGCGTGGACAAGTTCCTCGAGCCCGATGCCGTGGTAAACGGGAACGTCAAGGGAAAAATACAGGATTCGACCGGGGTCGGCGTCATGACCGTCCAACAACCGCCGGATTGCATGTTGCATGAGCCAGGTTTTGCCAACGCGCCTCGGGCCCATGAGAAGGACCGCCCGCCGCGGACCGTTTTCTTGGAGAAGGCGGCGGAGATACTCGGAAAGAAGATGCCGCGGAGTGCTTTTTTCGAACTCCGGCGCAACAGTCCCTGTGTTCCACCAAGGATTGTCCAGCACGGCGCGGTTTTTGAACATGTCTTCGGACAACATTGCACATCTCCTTGGCCGCAGATTATTGACGAAGAAAATTAGAATGTCAAGATAAGAAAAAATAATTTCTTATTTTGACATTTTTGTCGAAATAAGAAAAAAATCGCAGAAAATTTTCTTATTTTGCCGTGTTTGTGTAGACTTCACACTCCGCACCATAAAACCCCACTGCTTTTCAGAGGAGAGGCGGACTCCAGTCCGCCGCCTTTCAACTTTTCACCTGTCATCGCGCCCTCGTGCGCGGCGGCGCCGGCAAAATGCCGTAAAAACAACAGGAAAAATCAACGAATTTTTCGCGACGAAATTTTCGTCGCGGGTTCCGGTGCTGGCGCTCCGGCAAGGTCTGGGCGGCAGAGCGAAAAATTATTTGCACATCCGTAAGAAACGCCCCGCTTTTCGGGAATAGGGTGTGATTCCAGCAAAGGAAATCGCGGACCGGAGGCCGTGTTGCATCCGGAACGCTTTCTCCTTCAGGCGCTTGGCGGTGCCTCCGTTGGAAGCCCCGGAGGCGCGCCTTCTTTCCCTCCCGCCCTCGCCGCGAATCCGGGTCCACCTCCAACCAAACAGGGGACGGAAGGGAAAAACAAGGAACAAAAGACATGTCATCCTAAAAAGAGCAGTTGGAGCCTGATCCGCGCGGCATAGCCGTGCGGATCAGGCTCCGGGTAGCGGTGCGGAGGCGTTAGGAGGGGGCCGGAAGCAGCGGTCGCATCCACCCTAAATAACGCAGTTGGCCCCGCGCGCGGAAGCGCGCGGTGGCCAACTGCGTTATTTAGGCTAAACGACTGTCACAGCGCTTCTTGCTGCGCGAGTTGGACCTGGGGAGCGGTGACGCACGTCTGCTTTTGCGCTACGCAAGTTGCGCAACGCAAAAATGCGCAATTTTTATCTTGACATGCGCAACGAGTCTGGTAGAATCTCGGCCTTGAAAGGAACCTTGAAAGGAACAATGGTGCCATGAACCCATTTCAGTACGGATGCGTGGTCGGCGGAGAGTTCTTCTGTCCTCGCCCCGATTTGGAAAAGCAGTTGCGATCATTTGCCGAATCCGGCCAAAACCTTGTCATACATGGGGCGCGGCGAATGGGCAAGACTTCGCTTGTGCAGCACGCCATCCTCGGGATGAGAAACACGCGCCTGATCTACGTCGATTTATACGGCATCCGGTCAGTCGCCGACTTTTGCGCGCGTGTCATGAAAGGCGTCTCAAAGGCGTCCGAGGAAATGTCGTTTCTGAAAAAAGCAGTCCAGATCGCCTTTCGTCTTCGACCTGTCATTGCCGTCGATCCAAATGACGGGTCCACGACAATCTCCGTCGATGCCCGGGCGTCTTCGGAGCCAGACTCTCTCGGAGCCGCCATGTCCACATTGGAAAAGTTGGCGAAGGAAGGCCGGTATTGCATTGTTTTTGACGAATTTCAAGACATTCTCAAGCTTGGCAACGCAAACGGCGTTCTGGCGGAGATGCGAGGCGCCATCCAGTTCCAGGCCGCCACGCCCTACTTCTTTCTGGGAAGCGCCCGTAACGAAATGATGTCGATCTTCGATGACATGGCCAGCCCTTTCTACAAGTCGGCGTTGCCGTTTGCCGTGGAGGAAATCAACCCATTGGACTTCACCAAGTTTCTGGCTGCTCGTTTTCGAAAAGGAAATCGCCGGATTTCAGATGCGGTAATTGCAAAGATTCTCGTTTTTGCAGATGGCGTGTCCGGCGACGTTCAGGAATTGTGCGAGGCGCTTTGGGAAACGACGGATCCGGAGACCGAAATCACCTCCGACGATTTCCAGCGCGCATTCCAACTTCTGTTCAGCCGCGAACTTGGAGGATACGAGGCCATCATCGAACGGCTGACACCCGGACAACTGGCCGTTCTGCGCGCAATCGCCTCCAATGGCGGAGCGCAAATCTATTCCCGCGATTTTTCGGAACGCTCCGGCTTGCCGACGAGTTCCATTCGCAGAATTGCAGGGCGACTGACCTCCGACCGAATCCTTTTCGTTCAAAAAGGCATCTACCGATTCTCCAACCCGTTTTTCAGGGAATGGCTATCTAGACAGGGCGGCTAGACCGTTTTCCGATTGCCCGCAAAATCGGCATCGGCACCTGCCTGGCGATCATCGGCATCCCCTTCGGTCTGCCAACTTCAAGGTCGCCGAAGCCTCCTTCGCCCCGCTTGGCAGACGAACCGTCCAGCGCGGCGCGGCGGTGGCAAGCATCGACAACTGACGCGATAGGCGCCTCCTGTGGGCGCCGCATCCGGCGGCGCGGATTCCGCCGGGCGAGCGAAACAGGACGGCGGCGCGAAAAAAATTTTGCACATCCGTAAGAAAATCCCCGCTTTCGGGGAATAAAGGGTGATTCCAGCAAAGGAAATCGCGGACCGGAGACCGTGTTGCATCCGGAACGCCGATGCGGTATGATGTACCGCGTTGCGACGCCAAGGAGCGATCCGAAGCCGAGCGACCCTTCATCGATCAGCATCGACGAAGCTCTCATCCAACGGAAAACCGCCAACATTCTAGAAGGAGACGAGAGCCCGCCGGAGCGCCTCGCGCGCCCTCGGTCTGCTTTCTCCTTCAGGCGCTTGGCGGTGCCTCCGTTGGAAGCCCCGGAGGCGCGCCTTTCTTCCATCCAGCCCCTCGCCCCTCCGGAAATCCGACAAACCGGGGACGGATGGGAAACAAAACACAATGCACAAACCAAAGTTCAAAGCGGCCCTCGCCCTCGCGTCCGCCGCGCTCATTGCCGCCGGATGCGCGTCGTTTGAGGAAACTCTTGCGAAGGCCGACGCCGGGGATGCCGACGCGCAGTATCACGTGGCGAAAGCGTATGCCAGCGGCGACGAAGCTCCATCGGCTTTTAAAGACCTCGAAAAAGCCGAAAAGTACTTCAAAGCCTCGCTCCTCCAAGGCAATCAGAAAGCCGAACGGGCGCTGATCATGCTCTATCTTGAAAACGGGATGGTCGAACATTACGACGAAGTTGTCGGAAAACTCGAGCGCGTAGCGGAAGGCGATGGTTGGCACTTCGGAATGGACGCGGAAATGCTGAAGAAAGCCCCTGTATTTGCCACTGCCTTGGCTAAAAACGGAGAATTCAAGAAATTTAAGACTTTTGACAAAACCGTCCGAGACATTGCTCTGCGAATGTTTCACTGTCCGAGTGCCGGCATCCCATACGACAACTTCGTTTCCTCGTCTGAGATCCGCGAATATGAACGTGCGACGGCTCCGGCTGAGTCTTTTGTTTATCAAAGCGAAAGAAAGGAAGAGGAACGTGCCAAAAAGGCGCAAGCGGAAATGGAAGAACGAATTGCTCTGGAACAGAGGAAAAGGGAGGAAGAAGAGGCAAGAAAGGAGGCTGAAAAAGCAAGACGTTCTTTCGAGGAGGATTTTTCCAAATTGTGCAAGCTTGATGCAAGCAAGGCTTTGGACAAAATCAAGGACATGCTTGGAAAACTGGAACGTGGTTGTGCTTCCATTGAGTTCGAAGAGTATGAAATCCAATTTGAACAGGAAGACCCGGGTAGAGATTGGCTGAAATCATTTCTCGAAAGAAAACTCGTCGATCTTACCGAGGAAAAGGCCAAACATGAAGCGGAAGAGGAGCGGCTAGCACGCGAAAAGGCTGAAGCGGAGCGCGAGAATAAACGCCGGGAGCTCAAAGATCCTGAAATGAAAGGTGCTGTTGAAAGCTTGATAGCGACAATTCGTGCAAATGCGGACAAGGCGCAAGAGAATGGAGTGATATCTTTTTGCGGCTTTTATTTGGGTATGCCAGAGAAAGACGCCGAAATCCTTTCGATCTATTTGGGCGTCGAAGACTGCTACGAAATTAATGGAGAAGAATCTCCAAAAGTCGTTCGGTTGAGATTTTCACCGAAGCAAATCGTTCGTTTGACGAAATGTGGAAATTCCCTTGATGAAGTTCTTCAAACTGTTGCAAACGAGATTGGGAATTTATCCGGGACGCGAAAAAGGAGCTGGATGGCGAGGGAATTGGACAAGTATCATATGCAGCAGAATTTACCTACAAATCCGTCTGCCGGATGGTATACGGAGTATACATACAGCAACATTGAAGGACAACAAGCGAAGATATCAAAAGAAGATGAAGGAAAACTCAGCGATTTGATCATTTGGAGTGATGGCTATCAGTGGTAATGAAATCGGAGTGTTGCCTACGGGAGAGGGGCTGACGCCCCTCCCCGACCCCCTCCTCGGTGATTGAGGCCACCCGTCCGGCTCCGCAGCCCGTCGCCAATCCGAACGGCTCGCTTCAGGGGCAGGGCGCCGACGCCGATGAAGATGCGTTTTAAGTTCGCCGCCGCGCTGGCGGCGTTCGCGGCACTCGCGCAAACGGTCTCCGCCGTCACGGCGGCGGAGACCTTCAAGGCGCACGCGTCCGAGATCGCCACCAACCGATGCGTCGCGGTTGGCGGCTATGTCTTCGGCGTCGGCCGCGCCATCTCGAAGCGCGGCGGAGACTCCGTCGGGTTCGGCAAGGCGCGGCTGCTCGCATTCGGCAAAATCGCCGACATGGCAAAAGCGCGCGCACGGTGGCCCGATGGCGTATCGCCGGAACTGCGCGCCGCCGCCTGGCGGCTGGCCTCCGAAAGCGGGGCGTCCGCCATTTCGCTCAAAGGGTGCGAGACAATTCTGGAAAAATGTGAAGCGCCGGAGCATTACATGGCCGTCATCGCCGTGCCGGAACGGGCATTCGACGCCGCTGTCCCCACGCGGGCGACTCTTGAGCGCTGGATCGCCACCGCCGAGGCCGAATTGGCCGCCTCGCATGCGGCGGCAGAGGAAACGCCGTCGGCCGATGTCAAGTCATCGGCGACGACCTCGGACGAAACGCCGGAGGAATACGAACCTCGCGGCTACTGGGAGGAAAGCGGCGTCCAGGCCAACGAAACGATGGTCGAATCGCAGTTCCTGTAGCCAAGCGTCGCTCTGGGAGCGCGGGCTGCCCTGGGAGCGCGGGCATCCTGCCCGCGGAATTGGGTGGTGCGGCCTCCGGCCGCGCCACCGCCGCGTCGAAGCCGCCCTCCGCGCCCTCGTGCGCGGCAGATCTGGCTCGTGAAGACCTCCGCGCCCTCGTGCGCGGCGGTGCCGGCAAAATGCCGTAAAAACAACAGGAAAAAACGCTACTTCGCGAGGAAGGCCCCGAAAAGCCGGTCGTACACGACGAAACCGGATTCCGTCCGGTAAATCAGATCCCGGCGTTCGAGATTTGCCGCCGCCGACCGGACCGTAGAAGGCGCAGGAAGGCCGTGCCGCCTGATGAAAGACGCCGCCGACAGCGCCGGAACGCATCCTTCGGCGGCTATCGCCTTCAGGACCGCCTGTTCCGCAGCCGCAAACGTGTCCTGAAGCGTCGCCTTCGCCAGCGACGGAGCGACGTCGAACGAAAAAGACACGGAACCGTCTTCCTGGGGCGTCATGGTAGGCCTGCAGTTTTTGAAGAACGACAACAATCTGCGCCCCAACCGCCGTGTCTTCGAGTCGAGCGCTCCGAGAACGGCCGAAGAAAAAGCCTGGACAAACGAAGGCAGGTCGTTGATGCCGAAAATGTCCAGATACACGGTGGCTTGGCTCCGGTCAAGCTGTCCGAATGCGTTTTTGACGAGACCGGTCTTTCCGTATCTGCGGGGAGCCACGAGCGTGACGTCCCGGCCGTTACGGAGCGCTTCGACGAGTTTGGCGGTCTCGGCGACCCGGTCGCAGAAGTATTCGGGGCCGGCGTATCCACGCGTCAAAAACGGATTATCAAGTTTCATGCCGCGAATTCTACGGCACAACATCGGAAAAATCAACGAAATTTTCGCGACGAAATTTTCGTCGCGGGTTCCGGTGCTGGCGCTCCGGCAAGGTCTGGGCGGCAGCGCGAAAACGCCAAATCCTTCTTGAATCCGACGAACATCGTCCTCATGGATGAAAACAGACTGATTGAACTTGGCTTTGCCTCGCCGTCCGAGGGCGATCCGCAAGTTTTGATCCGGGCTGTCATCTCCTTTGGAAAATCCGACGTCAGGCAGACAGAAAGCGTTCGTCAAGCAGGAACGGCAGAATCCCGATGTATTCGATGCCGATTGCGTCCGACCACGGTTTTTCAAACGGGTTTCCGGTGACGACCTTTACAAGGCCGTTTCCTTTTCGGTCGATCAATTCCTTCAAATATCCCGCTCGTTCGATTTTCATGGCAAACGCTTTCAATGTTTCGGGACAAGTTCCCTAAGTTTGAAACACGGGAATTCTATCACATGTCCAGCATCGATTTCAATCGAAAATTCAAACTTTCGGAACAAGTTCCCCAAGTTTGAACAGCGAGTCTTGTTCTGCACCGGCGAACGGGAGTTCGCCGCCCCCCTTTGCGCGGCGCCGCCGCGGAAAGGGGGGCTTTTGCGCCATCCGGGATCAGACGCGCTCGTAGCGCGGGAGACGGGAGAGCGGGACGTTTTCGAGACGGAGCGTCGCGGGACCGCGGTGGACGGCGCCGAGGTCGTCGCGCCACGTGCCGGCGGGAAGTTCGACCGTCTTGGCGTCATCGGGCGTCGTGACCGGCGCGACGAGCCAGCGGTCGCCGAGCATGAACTGCTGCATCGGGCGCGCGAAGCCCTGGCCCGGAAATTCGTACTCCATCGCGCGGACGATCGGCTCGCCGGTCGCGGCGGCGTGGCGGGCCGTTTCAAGGATGTACGGAGCAAAGGCGACGTGCAGGTCGGCGAACGCGCGGCAGATCGCCACACCCTCGCCGGAAAGATGCCGCCATGGCGCGGGCGAAAACTGCATCATCGGCATCAGCGCCTGCATGGCGGCGGAGCGCAGGAATATCTTTTCGTCGACCTTCTTCCCGACGAACGAAACTTCAAGACCGCCGCCGACCATGTCGGCGAGCGCGTACGGGCATCCAAGAAGGCCGGCGGCGACGATCTGCGGAATGGCGCGGTCCTGGCCGCGCGGGCCGGTCCAGGCATGGGCGAGGTCGTTGAGGCGCGTGACGAGCGGAAGACCGCCGCATTTCCAGCTCACCCGGATCTCGTGGAACGGGAACTCTCGCGCGGCGAGTTCCGCGTAGAGGCGAGTGTAGTCCACCGGCTCGGCCGTTTCGTCGTGGAAGCGGCAGTCCTCGACGAACATCGCCGGATCGCCGGCGTCGAACTTGAAGCCGGCGATGCCGTACTTGTCGACGAAGTCGTGAAGCGTCTTCGCGTAGAAAGCGTTCGCCTCGGGCTTCGTGAGATCGTAGATGGCGCTGATGCCGCTCCACCACCGCACGACGGCGGCCTCCTTGGAGCCGGGCTTCTTTCGATACGCGAGGTAGTCAAGGCAGGCGTGCGTGTCGTGATGGCGCAGGCGCTTGTACTCGCGGCTGTCGGGAGAAACGAAATGCGCGGTCCAGATGAGCGGAGTCCAGCCGTGCGAGCGGATGCGGTCGAAGAGCCCCTTCGGATCGGGATAGTCCTTCGCGTAGAATTCGTAGGATCCCTGGTGCGAGAGCCAGCCGCCGTCCATCATGTAGATTCCGCAGGGGAAGCCGGAGGAGGCAAGTTCGGCCGTGTAGTCCTCCGCCGCCTTCTGATCCATGCCGTGGAGGAAGATTTCGATCCAGTTGTTCCACTGCGGAAGCGCGAAAAAGACGTCCGGCGGCATCCTGCCGTCGAACCGCATGTGCGCCTTCGCGACGGCGAGATAGGCGTCGCGGAGCGTTTTTCCCGCCTGCACCGGCTCGATCGTCCCGACGTCCGAGTCGAGCAGCAGACGGCCGCCGCGGAACTCGTAGCCGAACGGCTTTTCGCTCCACACGTAGCGCCCGGCGCTCGAAACGAGCATCGGGGAAGAGGTGTTCCCGTGGACGCGCAGGTCGACGCGCGGCGAATCGCCGGCACCGTAGGGCTGGTTCTGCCCGTCGCCCCCGCCCCCGCCCCACCAGCGTTCGCCGGGCAGAAGGTGGATTTCCGAAAGAAAGACCGTTTTCGCAGGATTGTCCATGGGATTCCGTTCCGTCGGCATCCCGCCTCGGCGCGACATCGCGCGGAAGCGGCCGACGGGGCAGAGTATAAACGCCCGCCGTCCCCATGGCAACACGGCCTGCGGGACGCGGTGCGGCCAAACGGCGGGTTGCCGTCTTGTGGTATAAACGCGGCGTCATGCACGTGCGGAAACTTCTCGCGCCGCTGGCGCCGTGGGCCGCTCTTTTCCGGCTCCCCAATCTCGCCACCGCAGCCGGCGACGCCGTCGCAGGCGGTTCGCTCGCGCTCGCGACGGCCGGCGGAGCTCCGCCGGCGGGCGCCGTGCGCGCCGTTTTCACGGCGGCGGTCCTCGAATTCCTCCTGTATCTCGGAGGGCTCGCCGACAACGACCTGTGCGACATGGAGGCGGACCGCGCATGCGGAAAACCTCGCCCGCTCGCGACCGGCGCGCTCTCGCGGCGCAGCGTCCGGATCGCCCGTGCCGTCTGCTTTCTGGCGCTTCCCGCCGCGGTCGCGCCGGCCTTCGGTCGCGATACGGCCCTGTACCCGTGGTTTCTCGCCACGCTCGCAACCGCCGCCGCGATTCTCCTTTACAACCGAATCAAGGAAGATTTTCCGGCGGTCGGGCGCCTCCTCATGGGATCGTGCCGCGGCCTCGCGCTCGCGGCGGGGTTCGCGGCCGGGGCGTCGGCGTACCCTCCGGGCACGTTTTTCAACCGCGCGGCGATGCTTCCGCTCGCCGCCGCCGCGGCCGGATGGACGCTCTACGTCGCCGCCGTCACCCGTCTGGGAGAGTGCGAAGAAACCGCCGGCGCCCCGCTCGGCCCGGCACGGCTCCTGCCATGGCTTTTCGCCGTCCTTCCCTTTGCGCCGCATGTCGCCGCCCTCGCCGGCGGATCCGCCTTCGACGGAAGGCCCGCCCCGGCGATCTCGGCGCTCGCCGCGATGTTCTGCGCGCTCGCCGCAGCCGCGACGTGGATCGCGGCGACCCTGCCGCTCGGGCGACCGCACGGGCCGGGAGACCGGGGCCGCGCCGTCGGGCGCACGATCGGCGGCCTGCTCTGGATGCAAACCGGTCTCGCGCTCTGCGGCGCGCCCGGATGCTCCGTGCGGCCGGCGTTCGCCGCGTTCGCCGCGGCCTGCTGGTGCTTCCGGGCCGCCGTCCGCCGCCTTCTGCCGGCGATGACCGGATCCTGAACCGGAACAAGTAGCCCGACCCCGCGCGCGAAAAGGCTCGCGAAGGCCGATCCGCGGGGCGTCAGGGAGCAGGATCGCGGACCGCCACCGCGACGCCGAGGCGCCGAGCTTCGAGGAGGACCGTTTCGAGCGGCGGCGCTTCGCCGGAAGCTCCGGCCGAAGCCGAAGCGCCGTCCACCGCGAGACCGAGCGATCCGTCTCGGGCGGCGACGATCCGGAGGCGGTCGACGACCGCGCCGGGACCGGCTTCCGGAAGAGAGACCGTCTCGTCCGGGGCGGGAGGATCGAAAGCGGCGGCGCCGGCGCCGTACTTCCCGAAAAGAGCGTCCAGCGCCGCCCGTCCGTCCGGCTCCGGCGCGGCGACAAAAAGCGTCAGCGTCCCGCGCCCCGTCGGCGCGCCGCCGGGCGCTTCGAGGCGCCGCTTGAGGTCGCTCCAGCGGTAGTACGGACCGGGCGAGGCCGGGACGAGTCCGTCCACGGCGGTTTCCTTCTCGTTGTAGAGAACCTTCGCGAGGACCTCGGCGCCGGGCTTGCGGTAGAACACGATCTGGAGATTGGAAGCCATCGGCATGCCCTTCCACGTCGGGCACGTCTTCCACGACTCCGCCGAGGGAGAGCAGGCTCCGGCGCCTTCGAGCCCGAGCAGGCCGACGAGCGGGCGGAGGCCCGAATCGTGGCCGAAGCGGAGATCGGCGCAGACGCCGCCGGACGCGATGGCGCCGTCGGCCCGGCGCGCGATGTCGAGCGCCAGGTCGTGCGCCGACCACGCGGCGCAGTGTCCGTACTCCGCGGCGTTGGCCATGTGCGCGTAGTGGATGCAGCTGCGGGCGCGTCCGAGCGCCGCGAGCTCGCCGGGCGTAAAGACGTCGAACAGCCCCGCGCCGTCGAGCTCCAGCGTCAGCGACTCGAAGGAGGACGCCGCGGCGAAGAGGTCGAAGACGAAGCGGAGCGGATCCGGCGCGATCTCGCGCGCGGCGGGGCCGTCGGCGAAAACGAGCGCCGCCACGCGGTCGGGCGAAACGTTCGAGGCGACGACGTCGCGGTCGAACCCGGAGAGCCATTTCTTGCGCGCCTCCGACGGCAGGTACGGGTGCAGGATCGTCGCCATGTACCGGTCGCCCGTGGCGAACGAAAAATCGAGATTCGGCTGGAGCCCCTTCAGCGTGCAGGTGAAATTGGCCATGCTCGCGAGGCACCGCTGGATCGTGCTCGACTGGCAGCGCACCCTGCGCCCCGCCGCGAAAACGCCGGGAAACCGGGCGTGCATCCGGCGCGCGAGGCGCTTGTGCTCCTCCGCCCCGAGCAGGGACAGCTGGCCGTACATGCCCTCGTGCTCCGCGACGATCGGGCGGAGCCGTTCGAGCAGGTCTTCGCCGGCGGCGGTGAGAACCCCGGCGTCCTTGGCGGCCTGCAGGACCTCGACGGCCGCGAACGAGCGCTTGTCGATCTGGTACCGGGAGCCGTGCCGCCCGTAATGGGAAATGTAGAACGGCGCGTACCCCTCCGGCGGCGGCGCGTCGAGTATCGGATCGAACTCGTAGCGGTGGAAAAGCCCCGCCGCGCGTCCGGGATCGGCCGCGAGGTCGGCAGCGAACGCCGCCGCCGCGGGATCCTCCGCGACCGCCTCCCGGGCCGGAGCCGCGCGCTCCCCGTCCGGCGCGCGCGCCGACACCGCCGCGCGAGCCGCCGGAGCGGCGGCCGGATCGCCCGCATCGAAAACGTCCACCCGGACGGACGCGCCCGGCACGGCTTCGAAAACGGGCGGGTCTTCTTCCGGAAACGCCGCCTCCGGAACGCCCCTCGTGGCGCAGGATGCGGCGAAAACGGCCGCGGACAAGGCGGCGAACGGCAACGCGGATCGGTCGGTCATGTTTCAAGTGTCCTTTCGCCGCCCATGATACGGACCTTCCTCCGAAATCGCAACCGCCCGGCGCGGCCTGTGGTATGATGGAGGACATGGAAACGAAAGAAACCGATTTCGAGGCTTCCGGCATCGGACCCGCCGGACCGAAAACCGCGATCTGGCCAGAAGGACGCATCCCGGATTTCCAGCCGCACCAAATCGCGGCCACGACGCAGGAACGCGACGCTCCCGGCTTCGATCCCGCGGCGAACCGCATGCCGTATCTGCAGTGGTACGCGCCGCCGCGGCCGGTTTTCGGAGACAAGGCCCCGTGCGCGATCGTGATTTCCGGCGGCGGCTACGACTGCTGCTGCGACGGCCCCGCCTTTGAGCCGCTCGTGCGCGTGCTGCTCGACGCCGGAGTCCACTGCGTGAATTTCGTCTACCGCACCCCGCGCCCGCACGGCATCCCGATCTGGCGCCCGGCGTGGGAAGACGGCCAGCGCGCCGTGCGCATCGTCCGGTCCCAGGCGGCCGCACGCGGGTTCGATCCGGAGAATGTCGGCGCCATGTCATGCTCCGCCGGATCGCACCTCTCGCTGCTGCTTGCCATGAGATCGCGCACTCCGGCGTACGAACCGGTCGACGGGACCGACGCCCTTCCGGCCGGCATCGCCTGGCTCCTCGCGATGTGTCCGGCGTACGTCCTGGACGACGGGCTTCTCGGCCGGAACGAACGCGGGGGCGAGGACGCGAAGCTCGATCCGGTTTTCGAGCCCGACGCCGCCACGGGCCCCGTCTGCTTCTTCCACGGTTCGGCCGATCCCTATTCCCCGCTCGGCTCCACCGCCCTCTGGAGGATGCTCGAAGAAAAGGCGGCCGGCGCCGAACTCCATCTCGACGCCGGGCGCGGGCACGGCCCCGTGACCGCGGAGCCCTTCGCGCAACGAGCCCTCGGCTTCCTGCGCCGCGTCGGCGCCCTCCGGAACGGCGGCGCGCCCTCCCCCGCCCCGGTGCAGCCCGGGACCCACGCGGACGACGAACGCGCCGTCACCGCCTGGGAAGAAGCCCGGCGGGCCGGGACGGAACGGGACCTGCACGTCTTCGTCCGC
Source organism: uncultured Verrucomicrobiota bacterium (assembly GCA_946534105.1). GTDB lineage: Bacteria > Verrucomicrobiota > Kiritimatiellia > RFP12 > UBA3636 > UBA3636. The sequence goes on along the minus strand of CAMNCG010000084.1, from coordinate 417 downwards.
GGACGCCACCCCGCTCCTTCACGGCAAAGCTGAATCGTTTCCCGGTTCGTCGGACGCACCCTTTCAGCCCAACCGCCCGGCATAGCCCAGCCGCCCGGCGCACCCCACCCGTCAGACCTCTTCCGAAGGAAGCGCCGCAACGTTTCCACGCAGCCCCGATACGCTGCCCTTTACCGAATTCTCGTATCTTTATCTATTTTTATTCAAAGATTTTTATAAATTTGACATTCTTCTTATTAAAAGTTATTCTTTCTTCCTTCTTACGGACCCTCCTTTCCAGCTTCCTCTCCGTCATCCACTTCGGTTCTCCATCCACTTCCACCCATCCACACTCCGCATTCCGTTCGTCCCATGTCCTACGGTCGTACGTCCGGGGCGAGGGCGGAGAGATCGTCGGGCGGCGGGGCGGCATCCGGG
>CAMNCG010000083.1 GCA_946534105.1 uncultured Verrucomicrobiota bacterium | reverse complement strand
GCAAACGGCGGTCTGGAGACCGCCTCCCCCCTGCCGCGCCTCCGCGGACTCCGCGTGAGGAAAGGGTCCGGGGCTGCGCGAGGACGACGAGACGACAGGCTGACGGGACGACGAGAAACCGTCCCCCTCGTTCCGAAGGCGGGCGGGGGCGATCCCGTCGTCTCGTCGTCTTGTCGCCTCGTCGTTCTGTCGTCCTTGGCCGTTCGCCGGGAGCGGCCTTTCCCCGACGCAGCCTTTCGACCAGAGAAGAATGGAAGAATGGAAGAATCGGATGCGCTCGCTTCGCTCGCTATTTGGCGAACCCTTGGACAGGACGAACAGACCGCCCATTGTCGCGGTAATCGTAGTCCGCGTCGTGGTCGCCGGAACTGAAGCCGAGGCCCCAGGCGTTGCTGGAACCGCCCTCGTCCGGGACGGACGACCAGTAGCAGCCGCACGAACCGGCAAAGCCGAGCGAAGCCCCGTAGCCGTAGCCGGCGGCGGGGAGGAAGATGCTAGCGTCGACGTATGCGCCCTGCCCGCGCACGAGGTAGCCGCTCACGCCGTTCCGCGTCGTCCACGTCCAGTCGCACTTACTGCCGAGGTCGTCAAGTTCCTGCTTCGTCGGCATGCGCCAGTCGCCGCCCCAATGAACATGCGCCGCGTCATACGCCGGAGCAAGGATACCCGCCGCCGTGGTCCACCCCTCGCGTCGGAGCGTCGCATTGTCCTTGCCGAAGGTCGGCACGTCATCAAACTTGAAGTTGCGCGACGAGCCGTCGCTCGCGACCCAGGCGTCGCCCTCGCGGCGGTAGCCCACCGTGTTGCCCCACCAGAAGTAGAGGCCGGAATCCTCCGGCTTCTCCGCGCCGATGTTCTTCGTGGCCCAATACGGCCCGCCCTCCCAGAGCTGGACCTTGCCTTGTTCGTGGTTTCTGCGGACGGCGGACACGAACGAAGATTGAGTCGCCGAATCCACACAGGATTTTACCCCGATTCCGATCGCCGCAAATGAGAAAAAGGCAAGAACGATTTTTCCCAGGATCTTTCCCAAGGTTTCCTGTTTCGCCTTCTCCTTGGCTTCACGTTCCGACTCCGCTTCCTCGCGCGCCTTGCGCCTCGCCTCCTCGCGCGCCCTGCGCTCCGCCTCCTCGCGCGCCCTGCGCTCCGCCTCCTCGCGCGCCGTGCGCATCGACCCCTCGGTCCGATCGTCGAGGAAACCAAGGGCCGGAGCCGGCGGGAAAGGCGCCGCCCTCCCTCCCGGCGTCATCGTGGGAAGGGAGTCATCCTGGGAGAAGGCCCCGTCGGCGGCCCCGTGCGTCGCATTCATGGCTCCCATCATACCAGAAAATACAGCGGCAGCGGCGAAGCGCCGGCGGAGCCGCCAGAAGCGCTGCCGCGCAGGGGCCATCCGGTCAAATGCAGGCGACGAACTTTTTCCGCCGCTACGGCGTTTCATTGGAAAAATCCCCGGCGGTTGGCCCCTTCGCGCTCCGGTCCGGCCGCACTTGTCCTCTTTCCAGGAACGAACCTGATTTCCACCAAACCCCAAACACATGAAAACACCCCCCATCTCCCTTGCCCTCCCGGCCGCGCTGCTGGCCGCCGCTCTTCCCGCAAGCGCCGGTCCGGACACCGCGGAAGGAACCGCCGCCGCCGCGCCAGCGCCCGAAGCCGCCGATCTCGGCACGGTGCTCGTCGAAGGCAGCGCGCTTTCGAAGTACCGACCCGAAACCGTGAACGGCGGCACCTTCACCGATCTGCCGCCGGAACGCCTGCCGCTCACGGTGGACACGCTCACGTCGGACTTCATCCGCGAACACAACCCGACGGATCTCCACGACCTTTTGCGCTACGTGCCGGGCATCGAAACCGGCGGAAAGTCGCTCCTCGTGCGGAACCCCGGCCAGTTTTCCATCCGCGGCATGGGCGGCACCGAGCCGGCGTTCGACGGCACGACGCCGATCGGGCGCGGCCCCGGCCTCTTCATGGACACCTTTCTCCTCGACCGGATCGAAATCGTGAAGGGTCCGGTCGGCGCGCTCTCGGGCGGCGCCGGAGCCTCGCAGAACGCCTCCGGCGCGGGCGGCTCCGTGAACATGTACCTCAAGAGCGCGAATCTCGACGGCGACGCCGCCGAGTTCCGGGAAAACAACTCGTTCGGCAAGAACACGCGCCGCCACCGCGCGATGATCGACGCCAACGAGACGACGGCGGACGGGAACGGCGCCGTCCGCGCCGTCGCGACCGCCGACTGGTACAAGCCCGCCTGGCTCGGCGGCGGCTCGCAGAAAGGCGCCGACGGGCGCGAATCGTACGCCGCCGCGCCGAGCGCCGTCTTCGCCGCCGGGGACGACGTCGCGATCGGCGTGAAGTCGCTCTTCCAGTACACCGAGCAGCCGAGCTACATCGGCGTGCCGGTGTGGCGCGGAAAGCCCGGCGCCGGGTACGGGTGGTTCGAGTCGTCCTGCCGGCCGGACGACCGGTCGAGCTACCGGTCGTTTCTGGTTTCCCCGTGGGCCGACTGGACGGTGCGCGACGGCTGGACGCTGAAGTTCGGCGCCTCCGCGATGGTTTCCGAATGGGACCAGCGCACACGCGAACCGTACACCGCCATGCCCGGGTCGCCGGAACTGGCGGAATACTGCCGCACGGGCCGCTGGACGTCGGGGAAGAAATACATGACCTCGACGTTCTCCGAAAGCTCCGCCGTGATGCACAACTACAACGTCTTCGCGCGCTCGATCCTCGAATCGGAACTCTCGCAGTCCGTGAGCAACGCGCTTGTCGTCCAGCCCGACTACGCCTACCGCAGCTCCTCCGGCGGCTTCGGCACCCCGACGTCGCGCTACGGCGCGACGGTGCAGGACGCCGTGACGTGGGACGCCCTCACGGTCCTCGCCGGAGTCCGCTGCGACCGGTTCGAGCAGCAGGCGTACTCATCGGGCGCCGCGCGCCACCCACACACCTCCGCCGACGCGGTTTCGCCGCGCGCGGGCGTGGCGCTGGAACCGGTCGACGGGCTCGTCTTCTTCGGAAACCTCTCCCAGACGCGGACGCCCATGCTCGGCCTGCGCTGCGAAGACGGCTCGACGCCCGACGATCCCTGGCGCGCCACGCAGTACGAAGGCGGCGTGCGGATCCGCCCGCTCGAAAAGCTCTGGCTCTCCGCATCCGTCTACCGCATCGACCAGGAGCACGTCCCGGAATTCGACAACTCGGGCCTCGTCCTCGACTACGACGGCGAAAACGCCTCGCAGGGCGTCGAAGCCTCGCTTTCCGGCGACGTCACGGACGACTGGACGGTGATGGCGATGTATTCGCACAACCGCTACACCGACAAGAACGTCCCGAAGGGGCAAAAGGGCCGCACGTTCGAGCGCTACCCGGCGGACACCCTTTCCTTCAACACCTCGTACCGCGTTCCCGGCGGACTCCTCGAAAACGCCGTGTTCGGCTTCGGCTTCCGATTCCGCTCGAAGAGCTACGCCACGATGCGCGGCTCGTACGTCGACGAAAACCTGCGCTTCGACGAATCGTTCGTGTGCGACGCGAGCGCGGAGCTTCCGCTTTCGATCGCCGGCGGCAGCCCCGACTGGTCGCTCGTCCTCGGCGTCCGCAACCTCTTCGACGAGCGCTACTTCGAGTCCGCCCGCCACTACTACGAATGCCTCGTCGGCGAACCGCGGACGTTCGAGGTCGGCATCCACGGCACGTTCTGAAACGCGGCGAGTCCGCCGCAACGGAAAAAGGACGCGCCCCGCCGAACGGCGGGGCGCGTTCCGTTTTCCGGACCGCGGCGGCGCGGACGCCGCCGGACGGGGCCGCGGCTAGATCTTCCAGCCGAAGAGGCCGAGGTTGCGGCAGATTTCGGAGACGAGCACGGCGCCGATGAGGACCGGCGCGACGTACTTTACCATCACGTTGTAAAGGCCACGGGCGACGAAGCGCTTCTCGCCCTTCAGGATCTCGGCTTCGATCGCCGCGGGCTTCAGCACCCAGCCGACGAAGACGCAGGTGACGATCGCCACGATCGGCATCAGGACCGCGTTGGTGACGAAGTCGAAGAACGAGAGGAAGTCCATGCCCATCGGCGTGATCTTCCCCCAGACGCCGAAGCCGAGCGCGCTGAAGACCGAAAGGAACGCGATGACGAAGAACATGAAGAACGTCGCGTTGCGGCGCTTCATGTGCAGCAGGTCGCAGACCGACGCCACGCACGCCTCGTAGAGCGAAATCGCGGACGTAAGGGCGGCGAAGGCGACGAGGAGGAAGAACATGGCGCCCACGAACGCGCCCGTGCGGCCGAAGTCGGCAAAGACCTTCGGAAGCGTGACGAACATGAGGCCCGGACCGGCGTTCATCGCGTCGTGCACCGGCGTGCCGGTCTTCACGGCGAACATGTAGACGACGGGGATGATCATCATGCCGGCGACGACGGCGATGACCGTGTCGAAGATTTCGATGCGGCGGACGGACTTTTCGATCGAATCGCCCGGGCGCATGTACGAACCGTAGGTGATCATGATGCCCATCGCGAGGGAGAGCGAGTAGAACATCTGGCCCATCGCGCCGAGGATCGTCCTGGCGAGCTGCGCGAGGGAAAAGCCGCCATCGGCGCCGCGGAGCGCGTCCATGTTCGGCACGAAGTAGTACTTGAGGCCCGCGGCGGAGCCGGGAAGGCTCACGACGTAGAGCGCGATGCCAATCGCCATGATGAACAGCAGGGGCATCAGCACGAGATTCGACTTTTCGATGCCGTGCTTCACGCCGAGCGCGATAACGAGGGCGCAGACGAAGATGAAGAGCAGCCCGTAGCCGAACGGCGCGAACGGGGCGCCGATGAAGGAGCCGAAGAACGAGCCGGGGTCGGACATGAGGTCGGTGCCGGGCGTCACCGCCATTTTCGCGTAGGTCCAGAAATACTTCAGGACCCAGCCGCCGATGACGCAGTAGTAGGGGACGATGACGACGGGGATGATCGTGGCGAGCAGCCCCAGCGGGCCAAACCCCCTGTGCAGTTTCGAATACGCGGTGAGCTGGCTCTGGTGCGTCATGCGGCCGATCGCGATTTCCGTGACCATCAGCGTGAAGCCGAGGGTGACGACGAGCGCGAGGTACACGACGATGAACGTGCCGCCGCCGTACTGCGCGGCGAGGTAGGGGAAGCGCCAGAGGTTGCCAAGGCCGATCGCGGAAGCCGCGGCGGCGAGGATGAACGCGAGCTGGCCGGACCAGGACGCGCGTTTGACGGGAGAATTGTCCATGGGATGGGAGGGTGGAGGGTGGGAAAAATCGAAAATCCGGACGCCCGGAAATCCGAAAATCAGGTCGTGTAGTCGGCGTTGATGTCCACGTATTCGCGGGAAAGGTCGCTCGTGTAGACGGCGTCGGAGAAGGCGCCCATGCCGAGGTCGACGCGCACTTCGAAGGCGCGGCGGCGCATCACCCCGGCGAGGCGCCCGTTGTCGGCGTCGGAGGCGATCTTGCCGCGGTCGTAGACGCACACGTCGTCGAACCAGATGCGCGTCTTGAGCTCCTCGCAGGCGGCGCCGGAATTCCCGACGGCGCTGATGACGCGGCCCCAGTTCGGGTCGCCGCCGTAGCAGGCGGCCTTGAAAAGCGGGGAATTCGCGATTTCGCGGCACGCCGCGAGGGCGTCGGCCGCGGAGGCCGCGCCTTCAACCGCGACGGTGACGAATTTCGAGGCGCCCTCGCCGTCGCGCACGATCTGGCGCGCGAGCGAAAGGGCCACGGCGGAGAGCGCCTGCACGAAGGCGTCCCATCCCTCGGCGCCGGGCGCGAGCGGGGGGCCGCCGGCGGCTCCGTTGGCGAAGAGCGCGAACGTGTCGTTGGTGCTCTGGTCGCCGTCCACCGTGATGCGGTTGAACGAGCGCGACGCCGCCTCGCGGAGCGCGGTCTTGAGGTCCGGCGCGGCGACGGCGGCGTCCGTCGTGACGAAGATGAGCGTCGTCGCAAGGTTCGGGCAAATCATGCCCGAGCCCTTGCACATGCCGCCGACGGCGTATTCGCGTCCGCCGGCGCGGAAGCGCGCGGCGGCCTGCTTCGGCACGGTGTCCGTCGTCATGATCGCGCGCGCGGCGGCGGCCCCGGCATCGCGCGAAAGCAGCGCGGGAAGCGCGCGGGCGCCGGCGAGGAGGCGGTCCATCGCGAGGCGGCGCCCGATCGTGCCGGTGGAGCAGACGAGCATTTCGTCCGGGGCGACGCCCGCGGCTTCGGCGGCGACGCGGCCGGTTTCCACGGTGTCGGCGTAGCCGGCGGGACCGGTGCAGGCGTTGGCGCATCCGACGTTCACGACGGCGGCGCGGCAGCGGCCTTTTTCCGCGAGCGGGCGGTCGTATTGCACCGGCGCGGCGGGCACGCGGTTGGAGGTGAAGAGCGCGGCGCACGTGGCGGGGACGTCGGAGAAGAGCAGCGCCATGTCGTCGCGGCCGGCCTTGAGGCCGGCCGCGTACGCGGCGGCGCGCCAGCCGAGGGCGCTCGTGGCGCCGCCGCCGGCAATCCAGTCGGTGCCGGGGGGAAAGATCAGAGGATCGTCGGGAGAGGGAACGGATTGTGCCATGGAACGTCGCGGGGAGGAAACCTAGTTGTCGAAGCCGATCCAGAAAACGAAACGGCGGTGGCGGGCCCATTCGTCGGGATCGGTGGCGACGAGGGCGTAGTCGAGGCGGATCGGGAACCCGGTGAAATCGAACCGAAGGCCGCCGCCGTAGGTGACGGCGAGGTCGTCGAACTTGATGTCGTAGGCGTCGCTCCAGACGTTGCCCACGTCGCAGAACCCGGCGACGCGGATCTTGGAAACGAGCGGAAGCGAAAGTTCGGCCGTGCCCCAGAGCATCGACCGGCCGCCGATGGCGGAGTAGTCGCCCTCGTATTTGTCGGAGAGCGCCTTCGGGCCGACGGCGCGGTAGCGGAAACCGCGGACGTTGCGGCCGCCGCCGAGGAAGTAGCGCGAACCGATCGGCACCTCGTCGCCGCCGATGCCGTCCACCGTCGCGGCGCGGCCGCCGAGCGAGAGGTAGAAGCCGTACGGAAGCGTAAAGTAGGTGGTCGCCTTCAGGTTGAGTTCGTAGAAGTCGTAGTCGGAGGCGAAGGCGGCGTTGTAGAGCTTGACCCAGGCCTGCGCGCGGGTGCCGCGGTGCGGCACGAGCGCGTTGTCGCGCGTGTCGTACGTCCAGGAAAGGCGCAGCGAGCCGAGGAGGTAGGAATCGTCTTCGTCGAGGAACGAGTATTCCTTTTCCGGATCGTCCGCGAGGTGGAAGCTCTCGCGCGTCACGTCGTCCATCGAGACGTGTTCCAGGCCGTAGTCGATGCCGACGCGGCCGACCCACGGCACCATCTTCGCGAGCCCGACCGAACCGCCGAAGCGCTTTTCGTCGTACTCGCTGAACGAACGGTTGTGGATGAAGGCGTCGACGTCGAGCGAGAGGCGGCGGTCGAGGAACCACGGCTCGACGAACGAAACGTCGAGGTCGGTCGAGTCGCTGCCGACGGTGAGGTCGAGGCGCGCCTTCTGGCCGCCGCCGCGGAAGCTCGGCCAGTTGAAGATGTCGAAGTTCGACTGGGAGACGCCGAAAAGCCCGACGAGGTGGTCCACGGACGAAAACCCGGCGCCGAACGTGAGGCTGCCCGTGGGGCGTTCGTCCACGTCGTAGTACACGTCGCGCGTCGTGGCGTCCACCACGGTGTCGTACGTGCGCACGTCCTCAAAGTAGCCGAGGTTCATGAGGCGGCGCTTGGAGCGCTCGGCCTGCACGGTGTCGTAGGCGTCGCCGGGGGCGAGGCCGATTTCGCGACGTAGCACCTTGTCGCGCGTCACCGAATTGCCCCGCAGGAAGATGTTGCGGACGTGGACGAGCGGGCCTTCCGTGACGGCGAACGACACGTCGACGGCGTTTCCGCCGGCGGGAAGCGCCGTCATCGCCACCTTGGTGTCGGGCCGGCCGCGGGACGCGTAGTAATCGTGCACCGCGGCGCGCGCGTCGTTCATCGCCTTTTCGCCGGCGGGATCGCCGGGCTTGAGGGAGACCGCGGCGCGCACGTCGGCTTCCGGGTAGAGCGTGACGCCGGAGACCGACACGGAGCGCACGCGCCAGAGGCGGCCTTCGGAAACGTCGTAGCTCACGCTCACGCGCCGGCCGGAGACGGTCTTGCGGGGCGGGGAGACCTTCGCGTCGAGGTAGCCGGCGTCGAGGTACTGCGAAAGGGCGTCGGCCGCGACGGACTCGAGATCGGCGTCGGAGACGTGCGGATCCGTCACCCACGAAAGCGGGTTGTACCAGTCGTGCAGCTGCGCGAGGCGCCCCAGTTCGCTCTCCGGGAAGACCGTCGCGCCGGGAAATTTCAGGAAGTCCATCTTGCCGCGCTCGCCCTCCGACACGTCGAAACGCACGAGGGCGCCGCCCGGGGCGTCCGGGGCGTCGGAAACCGCGGCGTCCACCGTCGCCGAGAAAAAGCGGCGCTTGCGGTAGTAGGCGAGGACTTTGCGCGCCGCGACCTTCGCGACGGTTTCGTCCACGAAATCGCCGATCTTGAGGCCGCACTCCTTCAGCGCGCGAGAGCGCGAAAGCCACGAAAGGCCTGTCAGCGTCGGCTCGGCGGAGAGCGTCCGGCGGGGCACGACGGAAAAGACGACCTCGAGCCCGTCGTCCGCGGCGGGCCGGACGGACACCGAGACATCGGAAAAGCGATTGGAATCGAGCAGCGCGCGGACGTCGGAAGACGCCGCGGCGCGGTCAAACGGCTCGCCAACCGCCGTGGAAACGAAGGAGCGGACGAGGTTTTCGTCGATCTTCGCGCCACCGGAGTCGATCCGGACGGAGGACACCCTGCGGCCTTCGGCCGAACCGCCGTCGCCGACGCCCTGCCCCGCCGCGAGTGCGCCGGAAAAGGCGAGAGAGCCGAGCGCCGCCGACAGGACCCAACCTTGGAATCGTGCGTTCATGCCGTGCATTCTACTCCACCCCCGCTCCTTCGTTCAAGCGCCAGACAAAGGCAAGGGGCTTGGGCATCCCGAACGTCGCGCCGGGGACGGGGACGAGCGCGCCAGTGGCGGCGTCAAACCGGTACATCGCGACTTCGTGCGCGAGCTTGTGGCCGACGACGCAGTACGCGCCGCCGGGGGCAAAGGCAAAATCGCGGGGAAAGGGGCCGGCGAGCTTGGAACGCGCGCCGACGAGGAGGCGCCCGGCGGCGCGGTCGATCCCGAACGCGGCGACGGAGTCGTGCCCGCGGTTGGAGGCGAGCGCCCACCTGCCGTCCGGCGAAACGCGCACGGCGGCGGCCTTGGTCTGACCGGAAAAGCCGTCCGGCAGAAGGCTCTTGCGGTCGAGCGTTTCCGGCGCGGAGCCTTCGGCGAAGCGCAGGAGGAAGAGTTCGCTCGAAAGCTCGGTGACGAGGAGCCCGAGGTCCGTCCCCGGAACGAACGCGAGGTGACGGGGGCCGGTGCCGGGCGGCGCGACGAAGTCGAGCTCCGGCGCCGGTTCCATCGCGGCGAGGCCCACGCCGGCGAGGTCGGTGCGGTAGGCCTTCACGCGGTCCATGCCGAGGTCGCAGACCCACGCGGTGACGCCGTCCGGGCCGAGCCCGGCCCAATGGCAGTGCGGCGCCTCCTGGCGCGCCGCGTTGGGACCGACCGCGCCTTCGTGGTGGAACGACGAAACGGCGCGCATCGAGCCGTCGGGCGCAAGGGCGAGCGCGCCGCAGTGCGCCTTGCGGTATTCGGCCCAGTAGAGCGCCGCACCGTCCGGCGAAAGCGACACATGGCACGGCACGGTCGGGGCGAGCGCGAGCGACTGGACGCGGCGCAGCGATCCGTCCGGCGCGACTTCGAAGCGCGAGACGCCGCCCGGGAGCGCGGGATCGGGCGCGGAGACGTGCGCGGAGACATCCTCCGCCGCGTAGAGCGAACGCCCGTCCGGCGCAAGCGCCAGATAGATCGGATTTTTGGCGTCCTCGACGCGGAAGCGCTCGGAGAGGACGCCCGCGGTTTCGTCGAACGCGAGGAGGCGGAGTCCGGCTCCGGCGTCCTCGTTGTTGGATCCAACGTAGAATTCCATGGGTTTCGTTGCGGGTGGGGGTGGAGGGAAATCGGGAAGGAGGCCGCCGGCGGCGCGCGCGAGGGCGCTAGCCGAAAAGAGAATCCTGGCGACCGAGCGCGAGCGAAGGAAGGGATCCATCCTGGAAGACGACTTCGAATTTTTCGCCCGGCGAGAAATCCGCCGCGCGGGTGCGGACTTCGCCGCGGCCGGAGCGCACGAGCGCCCAGCCGCGGGAAAGGACGGCCGAGGGATCCATCGCCGCGAGGCGCCCGCCGAGGCCGGCGAGGCGCGCCTTGCGCGCGGCGACGGCGCCGGCGAGCGCCGCGGCGGGCCGCGGGGAAAGCGCGGCGAGGCGGTGGCGAGCGCGGAGGACGGCCGCGGAGAGCGCGGCGTCCATGCGCTGCGAGAGGATGTCCGCGCGCTGCGCGTGCTGGCGAAGGACGTCCGCGGGACGCGAAAACGCGCGAGACCGGGCGCAGACTTCAAGCCGCGACCGCGCCCGCGAGAGCGCGGAAGAGGCGCAGAAGGAGAGCCGGCGGGAAAGCGCGGCGACGGTCGCGACGAGATCGGCGCGGTTTTTCACGACGAGCTCCGCGGCGGCGGAAGGCGTCGGCGCGCGCACGTCCGCCGCGAAATCGCAGATGGTGAAGTCGATTTCGTGCCCGACCGCCGACACGACGGGGATTTTCGAGGCGCGAACCGCGCGGGCGACGATTTCTTCGTTGAAGCACCAGAGGTCTTCGATCGACCCGCCGCCGCGGCCGACGATCATCACGTCCGGCGGCTCCGGCAGGGCGTTCAGCAGCTCGACCGCGCCGACGATTTCGCGGGCCGCGCCTTCGCCCTGCACGCGGGCGGGGGCGAGCAGGATGCGGACCGGCGCGAAGCGGCGCCGCGTCACGTTGAGCATGTCGCGGATCGCGGCGCCGGTCGGGGACGTGACGATGCCGATCGTCTTCGGCAGCAGCGGCAGCGGCCGCTTCTTGGCTTCGTCGAAAAGCCCCTCGGCGGCGAGCCGCCGCTTGAGCGCCTCGAAGCGCAGCATGAGCTCGCCCTCGCCGACGGGTTCGGCAAGACGGACGACGAGCTGGTACGAACCGCGCGGCGGATAGACCGTGACCGCGCCGCGCAGGCGCATTTTCGCCCCGTCGCGCAGAAAGGCGCGCGCGGAGGGGTTCGCCGCCGCGTGGAAAAAAGCGCAGGAAAGCTGCGCTCCGGCGTCCTTCACGGTGAAGTACGCGTGCGGACTCGACGTCATGATGCGGACGTTCGATAGCTCGCCCTCGACCCAGACGTCGGAAAACCACTGCTCCAGCCCGCCCTTGATCCGGGCGGTGAGGCCGGAGACGGTCTCCGGCGAAACGGACGGGAGAGCGGACGCCACGACTCGGCGCAATCAGGAGAAGCGTTCGCCGCGCAGGATCACGCCGCGCAGCTCGGGAAGGGGGCCGGAATCGTCCACGAGCAGGATGTCCGCGGGACCGCCGGGGGCGATGTAGCCGGCGTCGAGGCGGGCCGCCGCCGCGGGCGTGGCGGTGGCCATGCGGATCGCGTCGGCGAAGGGGATGCCGAACGACACCGCGCGCCGCACGCATTCCCAGAGCGTGATCGAGCAGCCGGCGAGCGTGCCGTCCGCGAGACGCGCCTCGCCGTTCTTGAGGAAGACTTCGAGGCCGCCGCTGTCGTACGTGCCGTCCGGCGCGCCGGCGGGTCGGATGTTGTCGGAAACGAGCGCCAGGCGGTCGGTGCCGAACGCCTTCCACGCCAGAAGCACCATCGCCGGGGCGACGTGCAGGCCGTCGCAGATGAGCTCGCCGTAGGCGCCCTTCGCGACGGCGGCGCCGATCGGGCCGGGCTTGCGGTGGTGGAGCCCGGGCATGGCGTTGAAGGTGTGCGTGAGCGAGGTCGCCCCGGCGTCGAACGCCGCGCAGGTCTGCTCGTACGTGGCGTCCGTGTGGCCGATGGTGACCGAGACGCCCATGTCGGCCGCGGCGCGGATGTACTCCAGCGCGCCGGGCAGCTCCGGCGCAATCGTGACGCGCACCGCGGCGGGCCGGAGGGCGCGGAGCTCCTCGATGTCCGGCGGGCGGATGCAGGCGGCGTTCTGGGCGCCCTTGCGCGAAAGGGCGATGTGCGGCCCTTCGAGGTGGATGCCCGGAAGGCGCGCGCCGGGAACGTCGCGAGGCGCGGCGCAGACGCGTTCGAGATCCTCGCGGAACGCCGTCATCGTGGTCGGAAGCCAGGTCGTGGTTCCGTTCTTCGCGCGGAAGACCGCCATCTCGGCGAAATCGCCGTCCATGGTGTCGAGCCCGAGGCAGCCGTGCGCGTGGATGTCCACGAGGCCGGGAACGGCCAGCAGACCGCCGCCGTCGATGTCGCCGGCAGCCGGAGCGCCCGCGGCGTCCCCGATGGAGGCGACTCGGCCGCCTTCCATCGAAATCGTCTTCGTCCCGCCGTCGAAGCGGACGTTGTACAGCTTTTTCATGTCGGAAATCCCGTTGCGGCCGGCATCGGCGGACCGTCGCGGCGCCCGCCGCGCATCCCGCGTCCGCCATGGCCTTTCCCGCAGGACGCCGTAATGCTACCATCTCGCCAGCCGTCTTTCAACCACGGCCGCCGTGCGCCAGAGATTCCAAATCGGGCGGTCGCCGGCACGGCGACCGGCGCGATTTGGAATCTCTGGGCCGTTTGGATGTCGGTTGTCCCGCGAGGGGCTCTGTGATAGAGTGTAAATCGCATCTTGCCATGCAGCTCCTCTATCTCACCGCCCTCCCGGAGCAGCGGGTTGCCGGGCTGATTTTGGACGGCATCCGCCGCTATGCCGATTCCCGCAGATGGGATGTCGTTCCGATCCCCTGGAAGGAGGCGAAGGTCCTCTGGCGGGACCGCGTCGGCCGCATCCGCCCTGACCTCTGGGGAGAGATGTGCCCGTTTGGTTTCGTCGTGGAGTGCGGCGACATGACGTGCGACCTGCCGATCCAGCTCTTCGGCCATCTTCCGGTTGTCTTCGTGAACTGCGCGGCCGCGCCGCCGGGAAGGCGCTTCGCGCGCATCCCCATTGACAACGAGGCAATAGGCCGCGCCGCCTTCGACGAGCTGTCGTCGTGCCGACCGGCCGCTTACGCCGTCGTCGATTTCCGCCTTGCGCAGGGGAATTGGCCCGATTTGCGGGTGAAGGCTTTCAAGGCCGCCGTTGCGAAGGCCGGCGCAAAGAACTTTTCCTTCTCCTTCAAACACCCAATGGACGATGACATTGCTGGCGAAACAGGTCGCCTTGCCGAATGGTTGGCGCACCTGCCGCGCCGGACGGCAGTCTTCGCCGTGAACGACCAGACCTCCGCCGACGTCGTCGAGGCCGCCCGCATGGCGCGGCTCCGCATCCCGCAGGACCTGGCGCTCCTTGGCGTTGACAACAACCCGGCCATCTGCGATGTCTCCAAGCCGACGCTCTCCAGCATCCAGGTCGATTTCGAGAACGCGGGATTCCTGGCCGCGAAAATGCTAGACAATTTTTTGGCCACAAAGGACTCAAAGAAGAGCAAAGGCTTTGAGAACTCTGCGTCCTTTGTGGCAGGGAAAATGAAAACGGAAGTATCCGTTGGCCCGCTGCTGGCGGTGCGGCGTGAATCGACGCGGGGGCATGGCCGTCGCGAGCCGAACATCCTGGCTGCCGTCGAGCTCATCCGGCGCAAGGCATGCGACGGCCTCACCGCCGCGCAGCTCATTTCCCACTTCCCCGGATCGCGCTGGCTCTTTGAGTTGCGCTTCCGCGAGGCGATGGGACACTCGGTGCTGGACGAAATCCTGCATGTCCGCCTTGAAAAGGTCTGCACGCTCCTTGCCGCGACCGACACCTCCATCGACGCGATTGCCGACTTCTGCGGCTTCGGCTCCGGACGCGCCCTCCGCGACCATTTCCGCTCGCACATGAAGATGTCGATGCGCGAGTTCCGCGCCCGCAACCGCAGGTGACCGGACGGCACCCTGACCGGACGGCGCACCGCGCCGCCCGCAGAAGTGAAAACACACCGCAAGCCTCCCCCCCCTACCGCCCCATCCCTCTCATTTTCGCTTCTGCCGGGGCGGCGGTGCCGCCTCGGATCGCGGCGGTGCCGCCCCGGCCAAATTTTTTTGGCAAACCTGCCACTCCTCGCGCGGAGGGGGGGTAGAACTGTCTGCGTCGCC
>CAMNCG010000082.1 GCA_946534105.1 uncultured Verrucomicrobiota bacterium | reverse complement strand
TGACTACGGCGTCAGATTCATGGAGCATGTGGAACCATCCGTTTGAGTCCTTGATATTTCTTGCCCCAAGATATGCCCGCTTGTTGCGCCAGAACACAGCAGCCGTATCTTCCAGGTAACGATAGGCTTCGCGGTTCCAAATTCGAGTCACGCCGCCGCCGTTCTCGTCCTCGGCCGTCCACATCATCACGCCCTTGGCGCGCGTCCCGCTGCGGGCGGGGACGCCGGTATCAAGCGTGTTGTTGCCGTCGGACTCGATGTATTCGACGAAAACAACCTCCTTTGGCTTGACATTCTGCTTGCAGACGTTGTTGAAGACCAGCGGTGTACCGAGGGAGTAGAAGATGCGCTTGGACACCGCGTCGTAGAGTCCGGCGACACCGTTTTCGAGGCACGGCCTGAAGTCGCGCACAAGCGCACCGTCCTGCCAGATCTTAAGGAAGTAGAGTCGGGAGGCGCAGAACGAGTCCGGCGTCCCGTTGTTGTTTCTGGCGAAGACGTATAAATTGCAGCCTGTGTCGAGCGCGGTGGAATCGGACCGTGCCGACCAGAGTTTTTCCGCGCCAGTAGTATCGTCTATGGTGTAGAAAGTCTGCGAACCGGCCGCAAAGGACACGCGGGCATGGGTTGTGTCGCCATATTCGAGCTTGTACACATTCGCGGCGGTTTGTGATGCGGCGGCAGTGTTCGGGTCAGTCGTGCTTGGCCTCCAGTATGTATTGCGGTAACCTAGGCCGAGCGTGTCGCCATTGGCGTGATACCACATGAAGAACCGCGAATTTGAATCGCTGTTCCTAGCACCTACGAGGCAATACTCGCCGCTCGTCGTCTTGCGGCACGTCTCCTTGAATTCAACCATGGTTCCGGCCTTGCCGATGACGCCGGTGTCTATGTAGGCTGGAAGCTGGCCGTCGGCCTGCGCCGCAACGCCCTGCGACTCCACGTAGTCGATAAACTCGTCGGGGACTTCGCTGTTCTCGTCGCAGACGAGGTTGGTGCCGGAAATCGAGTAGAAGATGTCCCCCGAAACTGCATCGTAGAGACCAGCGCGACCGTCCTTCATGCAGGGCTGGAAGTCGCGGACAAGCGTCATGTCGCCGCCATCCTCCGGTCCCTGCCAGATCTTGAGCCCGTAGCAGCGCGTCTTGGATTTGCCGCCCACTGTTCCGTCCGCGCTGTTGTTGGCGAAGACATAGAGACTCCGCCCGGTATTGAGGCCCGTAAAGGTCGTGCTCCATGGGCCGATTCCGTCCACCGTGATGGTGCCCGTGCTTTCGCCCGCGCTGTTCGTAGCGGAGAATGCGGCGGTGTAATTGTACACGCGGTTCTTTTCCCAACGGGTCTCCCAGCCGTTTGACAATTTGACAGTCGTGTTCACCCGCTGCGACAGGAGCATAGTAAAATTATAAGTGCTGGAATTACAGTAGCACATGTAGAACCGGGTGTTGTTGCTGTAGAGGCCGCAGGCGACGAACGCACTGTCGGCGAGGGCCATCCACTCGACCTTGGCCTCGATCTTGGTGTTTGGACGGCCGATAATGCCGGTATCGACCCACTGCGAGCCCGTCGATTCGACGTAGCGTACCCACTTGTCCGGCGTTTCCGCCGAAGACGTCAAAATCGCGGCGGAAGCCGCGAAGACGGACAAGAGAAGATTGCGATTCATCGTTTTGTTCCCTGTTGTTGACCATGTCGCCCGGCATCCGCCCCGTCCGGGGCGAACTGCGCGGCAACGGGAACGATGATAACGCCTCTCCTTGCAAAAAGCGTTGATTTTGGAGCAAAACTTATTTCGGCGAAAAACATTCCACTTCGACGGCCCGACGCGCTTGCCAACAAACCCGACGCCGAACGTTTCAATTCCATTGACATCAAATCGGCTGTGATGTAGAATTTACGGCATGGTACGCACTCAAATCCAACTCCCAGACGCCCTCTACGCCCATACCCGGCGCTTCGCCGCAATCCGCGAAATCAGCATGGCGGAACTTTGCCGCAACTCGCTGGAACTCTTCCTGGCGATCCATCCCCTCGCCGAAGACGGGCTGCCGAGTCGGCGCTGGGAGGCACCAGTCTGCCGCTCCACGGGCCTCAAGACCGATCCGTTCGCCGCCGAGGACTGGCGCGAGCGCATCTATGCCGCCGACCAGGAATGAGGGGGCGTTCGCCATGGTCTCCTGCGACACCAACATTCTGTTCGCCGCATCCAACCCGGACGATCCGAACCACGCCGCCGCCGCCGCGTTCGTTTCCAAGCATGCCGAAGACCAGCGTTTCGTGATTGCCGAGCAGGTGCTGGTCGAATTGTACTGCCTGCTTCGGAACCCAGTCGTGCAGACTCGGCCGCTCACGGCGCCCGAGGCCGTGTCCGTCGTTTCCGCGTATCGAAGCAACCCCGCATGGGCGGTCGTGGACATCCCCTCCGGCCCGGACGCGATGAACGCCGTCTGGAGCCGGGCCGCCGCTCCCGGTTTCGCCCGCCGCCGAATACACGACATGCGTCTGGCCGAGACGCTTCGGCACTGGGGGGTGGACGAATTCCACACCCGGAACGTCCGCGATTTCGCAGACGCCGGCTTTCGCGTCCTCTCGAATCCTCTGGACGGAACGGGCGCGGGCCGTTCGTGAAGCGCCGCTCGGGCGAACCGTGCGAACGCATGAAAGTTCGCCCTGTCGCGCTATCCGAGATGGTTCTTGCGCCACTGGCGCATCGACATGCCCGTGCGAGCCCGAAAGGCGATGCGCAGCTCGACCTGCGAGCCGAAGCCGCAGAAGTCGGCGATGGCACCGATGGGCGGCTGAGGCCTGGCAAGCAGGTCCTTCACCGCCTGGAGGCGCACATGCATGATCTCGTCCATCACCGAGTGGCCCATCGCCTCGCGGAACCGGCGTTCGAAATGCTTGCGGGAGCCGGGAATCCGCGCGGCGAGACCGGCCGCCGTCAGGCCTTCGCAGGCTTCCCGCCGGATGATCTCGACCGCCTTGAGGACATGCGGGTCGCGGCGCCCGCGCCCGCCGGTCGATTCGTGGCGCAGCACGCACAGCGGGCCGAACGAGCGGACGCGGCGATCCGGCGCGCCGGCCGCGTCTGCGAGGAGCTGCGCCGCCAAATAGCCCGCGAGCTCGAAGTCAAGCTGGACGGACGATACGCCCGTGATGGGCGTTCCGCCGCCGGAGTCGCCCCATCCGTCGGCGCCGACAAGCGTGAGTTCGCGGGGGATGGCGCGTCCGGCCGCGCGGGCCGCGCAGACCACGTCCTGCGCCGAATAGTCGTTGGCGGCGAAGACGGCGCAACGTGGAGGAAGCCCGGCGATCCACTCCGCGAGGCGCCGGCGGCGGCGCATGAGATCGTCGTCGATGCGGCCCGGGCGCACGGGGATGGCCGGAAACACGGTGCAAGCCGCTCCGGCCGAAGCGCACAGCGACCGGAACGATTCGATCCGCTCCGTGCTCCATCGCTGCATTCCATGGCTCGGCACGCCGGCGAAGCACGACGGCAATCCGTCGGCAAGCTCGCGGAACGCGGCCTTGGCCACGGCCGCGTTGTCGCAGAAGACGGCAGCCTCGCCTCCGCCCGCCGTGGCGTCCGGCGGATCGAGAAGCACGACCGGGAGGTCTTCCGGGCCGAACGGCCCCGGGCGCCCGCGCACGAGCGATCCTTCCGCGACGATGCCGACCGGCCGGAGCCGCGCCGAGAGCCGCCGCACGGCGGCTGGCCCGCACTTCGCCGGCGGCACCGCATCGACGGTCCAGTCGCGCGACAAGGCGAAGCGGCATAGGCCGGCGAGTTTCCGCCGGTGCTTCTCCTCGCCGTCGCGGAACCCCAGATACAGGATGTGCGCCTTGTCGTCCATTCCGGATCCGTCCCCGCCGTGCAAACGCATCGCATTCTAGCAAAGGCACGGCTCCCGGACAAGCCGCATTTTCGGAAGACGCCTCCAAGGCCGGCCCCCGCCTCCTCGGAGGTTTTTGCAGGCTATGGGACGGTCGTGGAGAACCTCCTTTCCTGATCGGCTCGGTCTTGGCGCTGACGCGGAGGATGCCGGCCTTCTTCAGGGCGAGGAAGATGGCGATGCCGCAACCGAAAAGGGCCGGTCTGGGAAGCCGCCGCGTGTTGCCCTCCCCGCTGCCGTTCAGAAACAGGACCGTTCCAGCCATTGTCTTTCCCCGGAGCGGGGCGTGACGACATCCGGTCGCACCCGCGAGGCGGTGATCGTGCGGTCGTCGGGCCCGGGTCCGATGGAAAAGCGAACGCGGACGAACGAAGCGGGCAGAAAGCGCCCGGCTCGGTCCGGCCACTCGACCGCCAGGGGATCGCCGGAATCGACGTAGTCGTCCCATCCGATCGACTCGAGGTCCTGCGGACCGTCGAGGCGGTAGAGGTCGAGATGGACGAGCCGGCGCCCGCTTCCGGGGTCGAGGTACTCGTTCGCGATCGCGAAGGTGGGAGAGGAAACGGCGACACGCAGCCCCAGGGCGTCGGAAAGCCCCTGGACAAAACACGTCTTGCCCGCGCCGAGGTCGCCTTCGAGCGCGTACGAAGCCCCAGGACCGAACGCGGCCGAGACCTCGGCGGCGAACGCCCTGGTCTCGGCCGCGGAGCGAGTGACGCGGGAAAGCTCTGCAACGGCATTCATGGGAACGCCCCATCCTACCACGGACCGCCTTCCGCGGCGACGCTTTCCGCCGTGTCCGGAAATTTTCCGGATCGGTTGAAACTGTTGCCGATTTTGGTATAATTGTAAGCCATGTTTTTCACAACACGCTTTCAAGTCCGCCCCGCGGGGCGGCGCGGCGCCTTGTCCGGCGCCGGCGGATTCACGCTCGTGGAGCTCTTGGTGGTGCTCGGCATCATCGCGGTGCTGGCCGCGATCCTCGGTCCGCGCATCGGCCGGGCGATGGACAACGCGAAGGCCCAGAAGTGCCGCAACAACCTCAAGCAGCTCCACGCCGCGGTTCTCTCCTACGCCGCGGATCACGGCGGCAACCTTCCCGCGGCGCAGACGTTCGAGGCGAAGGACACGAAGAACAACGAATACTACACCGACAACGAGGACGGAACCTTCCGCAACCGCGGCTGGGTCGCGTGGGTCCCCAAGGATCGCAAGGCTGAAAAGCTGCAGTCGACGTACTACAAGGACACGTCCTCGTCGTCCAAGAGGAACAACCGCAAGGAATCGCACGCCGCCGAGTTCCACGACGATCTCGGCGTCGGGCCCGACGCGAAGTTCGCCGTCGAAAACGGCGCGATCTTCGACTACGTCGGCGACATGGCGTCCTACGTGTGCCCGCTCGTCCGGGCCGAAGTCGCCCCCGCGCTGGAATTCGCGCCGGATTCCGAACTGGCCCAGACCGAAAACGGGGCCAACATCTACCGCACCTACGCGATGAACCCGTACTTCCGCTGTTCGCAGCGCCCGGCCTACGAGCGGCTTCTGTCGAAAGTCGGCGTGTCCGATTCCTACGGCGGCCACGTCCCCGAGGCGTCGAAGCTCCTGCTCTTCACGGAAGTCAAGCCCTCCGCCGACGACCCGCCGTCCCGCAAGAACCGCACCGACGAGGCGCGCAACGGGAAATGGGCGCATGACGGGTGCATCAACCCGACGCACTGGAATTCCACCGGAGAGAACGATGAAATGATCTACGCCGTCCACCCCACGCAAAAGGGGCTCGACGGCGGCGTCAACGACGGCAAGCCCTGCGCGCTGGCGGTCTTTTTCGACGGGCACATCGAATCCGCATGGCCCACCGTCGGCCGTGGCAACACGGCCTGGTTCCTGAACCGCGGCTGGACGCCGGCGGACTCCCTTCCGGAAGGAGCCAGGGACTGACGACCGCGGCGTCGCCCCGCAACGCTCCCAGACCTCTGCTTTCGCGAAACCACTGTTACGCCATGGCGTCCACGAAAAAAAGCGAAACGAAGAAGCCGGAAAAGAAGCCGGCCGTGAAATCCGAACCGAAATCGGCCGCAAAACCGGCGGAAAAGGCCTCGCCGCCACCCGCCGAAACCGCAAAGCCCAAGCGCTCCCACCACAAGAAGCCGCAGCCGGCTGCGCCCGTCACGGTCGCGCTCCCGCCCCCGGTCGAAGAGGAGGCGATGCCGGTCAAGCCCAAACGCTCGCACCACAAAAAACCCGTGGCCGACCTTTCCGGTCCGGCTCCCCGGCCGCATTCGGAATGGGGCGCCGACTCCGCGGCGGCGTTCGACCCGACGGTGGGCGACCTGTCGGGCGAGGCCTCCCGCCTCGAAGTCGAAGCGGCGAACCTCGATGTCGACAAGTTCTACAAGTCGATCGCATCCGCCCCCGGCGGTGGCGAGGGCGAGGACGACGGCACGGACTTCATGGCGGACGAGGACGAGGCGCTCGTCCGCGGTTCCGGCGAGCGCCAGACCGATGATGACGGAGGCGAAGGCGACATCTTCGGCTTCGACTCCGCCGATTTCGGCTCCCCCGAAGCCGCCGCGGACGAATCGCGCGCACGCCACGAGGAGCACACCGCGCAGCTGCGCGAGCTCTTTCACCGCGCCGAACGCGGCTACCTGACCTTCGACGACTTCAACGAAGTCATCCCCGCCGACGTCACCAAAGATGTCGAGATCCAGAACTTCCTCGCCGAAGTCCAGGCCGCGGGCATCGAGATCCGGGACTCCGAAACCGCAGGCCACAAGCCCGACGCGGCCCAGCAGGACGCCGCTTCGAAGCCCGCCAAGGCGGAGTCGTTTGACGACCCGATCCGCATGTATCTGCACCAGATGGGGCAGACGCCGCTGCTGAACCGGGACCAGGAGGTGGACATCTGCAAGCGCATCGAGAAGTCCGAAAAGGCGGTCCGCGAACTCTTCAACAAGTTCGCCTTCGCCCCGAACTTCTACCGCAAGGTGATCGACCAGATCGCCGACGGGCGCGAGCGCTTCGACCGCATTGTCACGGACAAGTACGTCGACAACCGCTTCAACTACCTCAAGAAGCTTCCGGACCTGCGTCGAGACCTCGAGGCGCAAATCGCCGGCATGGAAGCCGTCCGCGCGGAATTTCTCTCCTCCGGCGCGCCCGACGAAATGCTCGCGGCGATCGTTTCCGGAAAGGGGGAGAAAACCCCGGACTTCGCGAAGGCGACGCGGAAGATCGACGGCTTCTGCCGGCGCTACACGCGTCACTTCCAGGGTTTTCTCAACACCGTCATCGAACTCTCCTTCAAGCAGAAGGAAATCGAATCCCTCGCCAGCGCCGCGGTGGGTTCGGGCGGCGACGACGGCGCCGCGCCGGACCCGGTCGTGACGCGCGATGACGAGTTCTTCTCCAACTGGCGCTACCACGTCGGGCAGCACCGCCGCCTCCTCGAGAGCGGCGGCGCCGGGCGCCGCGCCACGAAGAAGACCCGCGACATGGTGAAGCACGAGACGGAGGCGATCGCCCGGATCCAGAACGCCTGCTTCACCCCGCTCGACTTCTCTCCGGAAGCGCTGCTGCCGATCCGCTCGGCCTGGAAGGAATCCCGCCCCGGCGGGCCGCCCAAGTCCGTGTCGGACGCCTTCACGCTCCTGTTGCGCGACAAGTTCCAGGCCCTCCGCGACGCGCTGCGCGAAGGCCACCGGGCACGCACCGAAATGGTGGAGGCGAACCTTCGCCTCGTCATTTCGATCGTCAAGAAGTACATGAACCGCGGCCTGTCCTTCCTGGACCTCATCCAGGAGGGAAACACCGGGCTCATGAAGGCGGTGGAAAAGTTCGAGTACCGTCGCGGCTACAAGTTCTCCACGTACGCCACGTGGTGGATCCGCCAGGCCGCGACGCGCGCGATCGCCGATCAGGCGCGAACGATCCGCATCCCGGTCCACATGATCGAGACGATCAACCGCCTGCAACGCTCGCAGAAGAAGCTCGTCCAGGAGATGGGCCGCGACCCCACGGCCGAGGAAATCGCCCAGGAAATGGGCGTCACGGTCGAGCGCGTCCGGCAGATCTTCAAGATGTCGCAGCAGCCGATTTCGCTGCAGTCGCCGGTCGGCGACGGGGACGACGCGCACTTCGGGGATTTTCTCCCCGACACCGCCGCCGAAAACCCCGCCGACATGACCTCGCAGACGCTGCTGCGCGAACAGCTGCACGACGTGCTGCTCACCCTCACGCCCCGCGAGCGCGAAGTCCTCGACCACCGCTTCGGCCTTTCGGACGGGTATTCGCGCACGCTCGAAGAAGTCGGACGGCAGTTCAACGTGACGCGCGAACGCATCCGCCAGATTGAGGCGAAGGCGCTTCGCAAACTCCGCCATCCGACGCGGCTGCGCAGGCTGCAGGGGTACATCAACGACGAGACGATTCCCACCCCCGCCCAGCAGACGTCCACCGAAAAGGCGGAGGCGCAGGCGAAGGCGAAGGAGCAGGAGGAGAATTCCGCCCCGAACAGCGGAGAATCCGCCAATCACGCCGAGAAGAAGTCCGCCAAAGACGGCGAAAAGGTCAAAAGCCAGCCCGTCGCCGAGGCGCTCAACCGGACGCTCGCGGCCCAACTTCCGGCTTCGGCGCGCGATCTCGTCATGTTCCTCCACGGTATGACCGACGGCAAATCGCACACGCCCGCGGAGGCGGCGAAGAAGTTCGGCATCCCGGTCGCGGAGGTCGAAAAACGCAAGAACGAGGCGCTCGCGAAACTTCGCGACTCGACCCCGGAAGTCTTGCGCGACCTGCTCGCGGCCATCGTAAAACCCTAACCAACAACGGTTTGAAACCGATTTCCATGAATCCCAAGCTCATCGCAATCCTTTTCCTCGCGGCGGTCGCCGCGGGCGCGGCGATCCACCTCGTCCGCAACGGCGGCGCACCCTGCGGTTGCGGCCGCAAGCCTTCCGGCAAGGGCCGCTCCGGCAACCGAAAGCCCGTTCCCGGGACGCTCGACCCCAACGGCACCGGCGAGGTCGAACTCTACGTCGGCAACCTCAGTTTCGACATGACCGACGCCCAGCTCCGCGCCGAGTTCGCGAAGTTCGGTGTCGTGACCGCCGCCCGCGTCGTCACGAACCGCAGCACCGGCCGCTCCAAGGGCTTCGGCTTCGTCACGATGCCGCACCGCCAGGAAGCCGCCATCGCCGTCAAGGCGCTCGACAACACCGAGATCATGGGCCGCCGCATGCGTGTCAATGAGGCCCGCGGCAACGGCAACTAGCCCCCCTCTCCTCCTCCCCAATGAACCGTTTTCCATCAGGAGACACTCCTTCGTTCCGCAAACCGTGGGAACGCGGAGGCGAATTCCGTCCGTCGTTCGGCTCAAAGCCGACGTTCCGCAAATCCGGCTTCAAGAAGCCTTGGGAACGAGGTGGCGAGGACCACCCCCGCTTTGATCGCGAGGACCGCCCCCGCTTTGATCGCGAGGACCGCCCCCGCTTTGATCGCGAGGACCGCCCCCGCTTTGGTCGCGACCGCGGCGACCGCCCTTCGTTCGGCGCGAAACCGGCCTTTCGCGACACCGGATTCAAGAAGCCCTGGGAGCGCGGTGGCGAGAACCGACCGCGCTTTGACCGTGACGACCGCCCCTCGTTCGGCGCAAAGCCGACCTTTCGCAACGCCGGGTTCAAAAAGCCCTGGGAGCGCGGCGGCGAGAACCGCCCGCGTTTCGACCGCGATGAACGTCCGGCGGCGCCGAAAAAGCCTCGCACGGCGCCGATTCCGGCGGAAGGCGAGCTCGTTTTCGGACGCCAGCCGGTCCGCGAAATTCTGCGCGCGGCGCGCCGTCCCGTCTCCCTCGTCGTCCTTGCCGACGGCGTAAAGGGAAGCGACGAAATTTCCGAAATCAAGGCGCTTGCCGCGGAACGCGGCGTGAAAGTCGAGTTTTTCCGCCGCGAGGATCTCGAGGCGTGGGTGAACGGCGCCAACCATCAGGGCGTGGTGGCGTTCTGCGAGGAATACCCGTACGCGGAACTCGACGAAATCGTGGACGCCCTCGCGGCCGCGGAAGGCCCGGCGACCGTGGTCGTCCTCGATCACGTGCAGGACCCGCAGAACCTCGGCTCCATCCTCCGCACGTGCGAATGCGCCGGCGTCCTCGGCGTGGTACTCCCCGTCGACCGCGCCGCCGCCGTGACGCCCGCCGCCGTCCGCGCCTCCGCAGGAGCCGCCGAGCACATGAAAATCGCGCGGATTTCGAATCTCGTCGTCGCCCTTGAACGCTTCAAGGGCGTCGGAGCCTGGATCACCGGACTCGAAGCCGTCGAAGGCGCCAAGCCCTGCACCGAGGTCGATTTCCGGGGCAAGGCCTGCCTCGTCGTCGGCTCCGAGGCGCACGGACTCTGCTCCCCCGTCCGCAACGCCTGCGATTTTCTGGCCCGCCTCCCGCTCCGCGGGAAAGTCAATTCCCTCAACGCGGGCGTCGCGGCCGGACTCGCAATCTACGAGGCGCTCCGCCAGCAGGGCGCCTACGCCGATCCGGCGAATTTCCCGGTCGTGGCGCCTCCAGCGCCAGAGGAAGCCCCCGCCGACGGAGAGAATCCGGACGCTCCGGGCACCCCGAACGTCCCGGAAGAACCGCATGCGCCGAAAGAATCGCATGCACCGGAAACGCCGGAACCCTGACCAGACCACGTTCCGTCCCGCGCAACCCTTGCGGGACCCCAAAGAAACACACGAGAAAGACCATCCATGGACGCTCCTTACGCTAGCGACCACACCGCCGACCATCCGGCGCACTCCCCCGCTCCTTCGCTGCCTTTCGGCATCGTGGGGCGAAAAGTCCGCGCGATTTTCGCCGCGACGACGCAGCAACCGGCCCCGCAACCGGCCCCCGGGCCGGAACCGTCCGTCGCGCCGGCGCCTCCGGCCGCCCCCGCCGCCGAAGTTCCGCCGCCGTCCGCTTCGTCCCCCGGAGCCCCCTCCTCCGCGCCGACTCCGGACGACGGCACCCCTCTTGTGATCATCCGCAACTGTTCCACGCGGCAAGTGCTCGAAACCCTCCTCGCCGAACTCGGCGGCGCCGCCGACGTTTCCGGGCGATACTTCGCCCCGGCCGTTCAGGACCCGGAGCGCATCCGCCAGATTGCGGCTTCCCACGACCTGTTCACCAAGGAGTCGCGCATCCGCGGCGTCGTGATTCTCGATCTCATGGTGGACCGCACGATCCACCCCGTGCCGGCACCGGGACGCGGTGGCCCGTGGCGTCGTCGTTTCGATCGGAACGACGCCTGAACCGAACGGTTCGAAACCTCCCGATTTTCCGATTGCATTTCGCTCAGGTTTGCGGTATGCTTCGGAACTGCACGGGCACAACCCCCCCACTCCGCCAAACACCAGGATTCCCGCCATGGGCACGTTGCTAAAGATCCTCAACATCGTCATCCTCGTTTTCGCGATTCTCGCGATCGTCATGGCCACCAAACTCTTCGGCAAGCGCGAAGAGCTTGTCGGCCGGACGGACAAACTCGAAAAGGCCGTTGTCGCCATCGGCACGACGTTCGAGACCGCCGCCCCGGTTTTCGACGGCGTCCCGAGCCACGTCGCGTGGGACATTGGCGACGTGACGGAGCGCCCGGCCGACGCCCCGGAAACGGACGAGTTCTGGGACGGGTATCAGGACGCCCTTGAACTTTCCGCGAACGAGACGCTCAACCTCAACAAGAAGAAGGAGCAGCTCGCCACCCTCTACAAGATGGACGGAGGCAAGCCCGAAAAGGACTTCAACGGCCGCAAGAAGACCGAGGGCAAGGGCACGATGGCCGAAGTGCTGGACGACACGCTGCAACGCGCCAAGGACCAGTACGCGCTGCTCAACCGCACCCGCCAGCAGCTCATCGCCGTCCGCGAGCAGCTCGACAACGTGGCGACCATGCTCAACGAGCAGAAGCGCCTCCGCCGCGGCAACCTCGCCACGATCGCGCAGCTCAATGGCGAACTTGCGACCATCAACGAGACGCTCGCCGACAAGGACTCGCAGGTCGCCCAGGCGAAGCGGGAAAAAGACGACCTCGCCGATCAGGTGACCGATCTGCGCAGCGAAATCGACCGCAAGGATCAGGACATCGCCACCAAGGACACCGAGATCGCCCGCCTCCGCGAAGAGTTGGCCCGCCTCTCCGTCGACGCCGGCTCCTCCTCCGGCACGAAGCGCGCCGCCGCCTCGGGCGCTGCCGAAGGTCCGTCCGTTCTTTCCGCGGGCGTCAAGGGAACGATCCGTTCGGTCGAGCGGGAATGGGGTTACGTCATCGTCGAATTCACCCCGGAGGCCGCCGCCGAGATTTCGACCGGCGAATTCTCCCCGATCGAAATGATGGTCCGCCGCGTGGCCGCCGACGGAACCGAATCGGTCGTGACCCGCATCCAGATCGCCAACCCGCCGAACGCCCGCAACATCGCCGTCGCGGACAACATGTTCGGTTGGGAGCAGATCCCCGTCCAGCCCGGCGATGAAGTCGTCTACTGACGCCCTCGGGCGACTTGCCCTTGCGGCGGTCGCCCTTTCGCTCCTCGCGGCCGGGTGCGCCGCGATGAGCGATCCCGACAACAGCGATCTTCCCTGGTCGCAGCACAATTCCTGGGAAGACGCTCCGAACATTCCGCCGTCGATGCTCAACAACCGCTAGGCGCGGTTGTCGGGCATCCGGCTTTTTGGAAAGCGCTTCGCACGCTCGAAAAGATGAAGAAAATCGTTGTTTTTCTCGGAGCTCCCGGTGCCGGCAAGGGCACGGCGGCCGCCGCCGTGGCGTCTTCGACGGGAGCCCGGCACGTTTCGACCGGCGCCATGCTCCGCGACGCCGTTTCCCGCGGAACCCCGGCGGGGCTTGAAGCCAAGTCGTACATGGAGGCCGGAGGGCTCGTCCCCGACGAGGTCCTCTACAAGATGGTCGGCGAGCTTCTGGCCGACGCCCCCGATGGCACCATCCTCTTTTTCGACGGGTTCCCGCGCAACGTCGCGCAGGCCGAGGCGCTCTCCGGACTCGCCGCTTCCGGCGGCGCCGAAGTCGCCGGCGCCGTCTGCCTCGACGTCTCGAAGGACGCTCTGCTCGCCCGTCTCGGCGGTCGCCGCGTCTGCCCGACCTGCGGCGCCGGGTACCACGTCGCCACCCTTCCCCCGAAGAAGGAAGGAGTCTGCGACAAGTGCGGCGCCGCGCTGGTCGTCCGCGCCGACGACCAGCCGGCCACGATCGCGCACCGCCTCGAAGTCTACGAGAAGGCGACCGCGCCCGTCATCGGCTTCTACGAAACGTCCGGAGCCCTGCGCCGCATCGACGCCTCCGGCCCGGCCGCGGACGTCGCGGCGCTCGTCGAAAACGCCGTGAAGGCGCTCGTCTGACAGAACCTCCAACCCGCCCCGATTCCCGTGTTCGGTCTCTCCCGCTCCGCTGCGGACGTCGAAGCCCGCGTCAACCGCCTCTACAAGGCGGTCGAGCCGATCGCGCGCCGCTACCACTTCGTGTTCCGCCGCCATTCGGTGACGCCGGGCGGACTGCCGACCGTCCTTCTGCTCGGAAACCATTCCTCCGGCAAGTCCACGATCGTGAACGACCTGCTCGGGGACCCGCCGGTGCAGGAAACCGGCGTCGCCCCGACGGACGACGCCTTCACGGTCCTTCTCTTCGGGCAGGAGGAACGCGAGTTTTTCGGTCCCGCCGCGCTCGGGCAAGCCCCCGCGGAATTTCAGGGGCTCGCCGCGCTCGGCCCGGATTTTCTCCAGCACTTCGCGGTCAAGTTCCGCAACCGGGAATTCCTGAAAAAGGTCCAGCTCGTCGATTCGCCCGGGATGATCGACACCCCGGCCGGGGCCGTCGCCCGCGCGTACGACTTCACCGGTGCCGTGAAGGCTCTGGCCGAAACCTCCGATCTCGTGCTCTTCCTTTTCGATCCCGAAAAGCCCGGCACGACCGGCGAAACGGTGGACGTGCTCTCGGCGTGCCTCCGCGGCATCGAATTCAAGCTCCGCGTCCTGCTCAACAAGGCGGACACGTTCGATTCGATGGAGGACTACGCGCGCGCCTACGGCACCCTCTGCTGGAACCTTGCGCGCGTGCTCCGGACGAAGGACCTTCCCCCCGTCTATTCGACCTTCACGCCGTCCACCGCCGCGCGCCTCGCGGCGCGCGTCCCGCTCGATTCCTTCGAACGCAACCGCGGCCGGATTCTCGATCTGCTGCGCAACGCCGGCACCCGCCGCCTCGATTCCGTGATCGCCGGCGCGACGGCCGACTTTTCGCGGCTTTCGCTCCAGGCGCGCGTCCTCGGCGCGGTGCGTCGCCGTCTCTTCGCGGCCGGCGCGGCGG
>CAMNCG010000081.1 GCA_946534105.1 uncultured Verrucomicrobiota bacterium | reverse complement strand
GCGGCGGCGGTTCGGGAAGCACATGCACGGGGGCGCACATGCCGCGCTAGGGCGCTCACGCAAGCGCAAGCCCGCGTACGGGCGCGCCATGCCGCTGACAACGTTTGGTCTCACCCTTCCCCCGGGGGTGTGACCAAATGTTGTCACCCCCGCGATTGAGACGGGGGCCGGCTCGAAAACCTTCCTTTTCGCCCGCGTTTCGGCAGGGGTGAACGAGAGTGCAGGGCTTCCTGAAGAAGAACTGCGGCCTTGAGGTGAAAATCCGCCATTTCAATTGGCGAAACTGCTGAAAAAACGCCATTAGCGATGGCGATTTTTGCTTGACAACACAAGAGCTTCATGGGAGAATGCCGACCTCATGAAAGCCATTCGCCGATTTCTCTCCGCTCCGGATGACCATTTCTTCCTGTTCGGCCCGCGCGGAACGGGCAAGTCGACCTGGCTCAAGCAAACGTTGCCCGACGCCGTGTTCCTCGACTTTCTCAAACCCGTCACACTCCGGACGTTCCAGCCGCATCCGGAACGGTTCCGCGAGTTCGTCGACGCGCACCCCGGGGCCACGACGTTCGTGGTGGACGAAGTCCAGCGCGTCCCTGCCATTCTCGACGTGGTACACTCGCTGATCGAAGAGCACCGGAAGGTTCGCTTCGTCCTGACGGGTTCCAGCGCCCGGAAGCTCAAGAAGGCGGGCGTCGACCTTCTCGCCGGCCGCGCGCTCAAGCTTTCCATGCATCCTTTTCTGGCGGCGGAACTGGGAGACGCCTTCTCCCTCGACTTGGCGCTGCGGAACGGACTCCTTCCCGTCGTGGCCGGCGCGAAGTCCGCCACGGCGACGCTGGCGGCCTATCTCGAGCTCTATGTCCGGGAGGAGGTCGTGCAGGAGGGGCTCGTCCGATCTCTCGATCCATTTGCGCGCTTTCTCGAAGCCGCGACCTTCTCGCACGGCTCGCAGCTCGTTTCCACGGACATCGCCCGGGACTGCCAGGTCGGCCGCACCACGGTCGACGGCTACCTGAAGATCCTCGAGGACCTGATGATCGGCGTTCGGCTTCCCGTCTTCTCCAAGCGGGCGAAGCGGGCGCTCGTCGCGCACGAGAAGTTCTACTTCTTCGACTGCGGCGTTTTCCGCGCGCTCCGGCCGAAAGGCCCGCTCGACCGGCCGTCGGAAATCGACGGTGCGGCCCTCGAGGGGCTCGTATTCCAGCATCTCCGCGCCTGGAACGACGGATCGGGCGCGCCGGATTCGCTCGGCTACTGGCGCACCCGAGCGGGCGTCGAGGTCGACTTCGTCCTCTACGGCGAGCGAGACTTCGCGGCCATCGAAGTGAAGAACGCCGCCGTGCTCCGGCCCGACGACTTCGCCGGGCTCAAGTCCTTCCGGGAGGACTACCCCGAAGCGCGTCCGGTCCTGCTTTACCGCGGGGAGGAGCGCTTCCTGCGCGACGGCATCCTCGTCCTGCCCGTGGAGGACTTCCTCCGGGCCCTCGTCCCGGGCCGTCCGCCGCTGGCCGCGTTCTAGATGCAAAAATCCACTACCATCCCATAGCCTGCAAAAACCCTCCCCCTCAACGCAAGAAGTCCAGTAAACTTGCGGGGTTGAGGCGTTGAAGATGTGCATCTTCACCGCCGCCTTCCTCCGCCGATGCTTCGCCCAGTCAATGCAGTTGTGGACGAGGCTGATCGTCGAGGAGTCGAGCGCGTAGATGCGCCGGAACCGGAAGCGGCGCAGTTTTCCCTTCGGCCGTCCGCTCCCGAACGACGGGTCCTGCTCCTGAAGCATCCGGAAGATGTCCCAGTACAGCGCCTCGGCCAGCGCAGGGTCTCGCGTGCGGTTGGCGTGGGAGAACGTGTTTCGCCTTGGCGGGACGCAGCGTTGCATCATCGGGGGAGGCTTCTTGCATTTCTATGGGATGGTAGTCCACCGGGTTGTAAACGTGGACTTCGTTGATGACGTTCGCGAGGTCGAGCGGCGACTTCGTCCCGTAGGGTTCCGGATGGTCGAGCAGGTTGGATTCGACGATGACCGGCGTCTCCGGGTCGATTTCGCGAATCGCCTCGGCGGCGCGGCGCTGGAGCGTCCAACCGTCGCAGCCGGGAAGCGTCTTCCTGCGCTGCACCGGCTCGTTGACGAGGTCGTAGCCGTAGATGACGTCGGCGTTGCCGCAGAAGCGCGCGGCGATGCCACGCCAGACGTCGAGGAAGCGCGCGGCGCATTCCGCGTCGTGGAACATCCGCGTCTCGGAGCCGTTTTCGCGTCCGCCGGGCGCGGAGATTCTGCGCCAGCGCCTTGTCGCGGCCCGGAACCTTCTGCGCGACACCGATCTCCCGCTGGACCGGATCGCGACGAAGTGCGGCTTTTGCCACGCCTCGTATCTCGTCAGCCGCTTCCGCCGCGACACGGGCCTCACGCCCCGCGCCTGGCGCAAGCTTCACGGCCGCAGCGGCACCGAAAGGCGAACCGCGTTTCCACTTGGCTTTTGCCCGGCGGTCTGATAGACTTTGAACCCGCCGGGGCGGCGGTCCCACCGTCGCCCTTCACCGTCCTTTTCGCGAACATGAAACGCTCTCTCGCAACCGTATGCGCCACGCTCGCGGCGACCGCGTCGCAGGTGGTCGCCCAGCCCGCCTCCTTCGCCGCCTTCGACGCGCGCGCCCGCGCCGGCGAGCGCCTCACCGTCGTTTTCTTCGGCGGTTCGCTCACCTGGAGCGCCAACGCCACGGAGCCCAACCGCACCGGATTCCGGGGGCTCGTCGCGGACTGGTTCGCCGAAACCTACCCCGACGCGCACTTCACGTTCGTCGACGCCGCCATCGGAGGCACGGGATCGCTGCTCGGGATGTTCCGTCTCGACCGCGACGTGCTCGCGAAAAAGCCGGACCTCGTCTTCCTCGACTTCTCCTGCAACGATGGGTGGAACCGCGAAAACGACCTTGAAAACCTCACGGCGGCCTGCGCCTACGAATCGCTCCTGCGCCGCATGACCGGCGCGGGCGTGCCGGTCGTGCAGATGTTCTTCACCTTCCGGGAATGGATCGCGGGCGTTCTCGCCGGAAAGGATCCGGACGAAGCGCACCGCCGCCGCAAGCCGTATCTGAGGCTCGCGGAACCGTATGGCACCGCCGTGGGCGACATCTACCGCGACTCCTCGATGCTGGCCGACCTCCGCGCCGGAAAGACCTCGATCGACGTGCTCTGGCCGATCGACGGCGGGCATCCCGACGATCCCGGCTACCGCTACTTCGCGGAGGCGGGCATCGCCGGATACCGTCGCGCCGTTGCCGAAGGGATTGTCGGCCGCGTTCCGGAAACCCCGCTCTACGGCACGGCGGAGGACCTCCGCCGCGCAGACGCCGCCGCGCTTGCGTCCGCCCCGCACCCTGCCGCCTGGACACCGCGCCTTGCCTACCGCACGTCGCTCTGGTATGACGGCCTTTCCTCGCGCTGGATGGACGGCGTCCTCGCCTTTGGCGGAGTCGAACGCGCGCCACTCGCCGTCCGCGCCAAGGGAAACCTCTTCGGGATTTTCGGGGAGGCCGACGAAAACGCGCTCGTCGCCGAAATCCGCGCCGACGGCAAGCCGGTCGCAACATTCAACGGCTACCACAACGCCGGAAAGGGACGGCTTTTCATCTGGCGCCATGCCGCGCTTCCCGGATGGGAAAAAGGAGAAAGCGTCGAACGGGCATTCGAGATCGACCCCGCCCCGAACGCCGAAACGGCGGGCGAATTCCGCATCGGATCGGTTTGCACGGCGACGCTCCTTCCGTCGCAAAGCGGCGTCGCGTATTTCTCCGGCGTTTCCGACTCCACCGCCGCCGCGGGCGACGACGTCGAAACAATCGACCACGCCCGTGGCAAGTGAGGACCCGTCGCCATGAGCCAACAGCTTTTTTCGTGGTTCGACGAGGCCCGCTACGGGCTCTTCATCCACTGGGGAGCCTATTCGGCAGGCGCGCGTGGCGAATGGGTCATGAACCGCGAGCGGATCCCTGTCGAAGCGTATCGCCGCGATTTCGTGTCGCGCTTCGGAGCCGAAGACTACGACCCCGCGGACTGGGCCGCAAAGGCCAGGCGCTGGGGCATGCGCTACGCCGTTGTCACCACGCGTCACCACGACGGCTTTTCGCTTTGGGACAGCGCGGCGAATCCCTACAACGCCCGGAACTACGGACCGGGCCGCGATCTTGTTCGGCCGTTCGTGGAAGCGTTCCGCGAGGCCGGTCTCAACGTCGGCTTCTACTATTCGCCGGCGAACTGGGCCAGTCCCGACTACCCCGGCCCCTTCTACCGCGACTGGCCCGGAAAAGAAGACTGGCGTGACGAATCGTCGCGCCGCCGGTTCGTCGCGCAATACCGTGCGGAGCTGGAAGAACTCTGCACCCGCTACGGCAAGATCGACTATCTCTGGTTCGACGGATGCATTCCGGAAAACATTGACGGAGAGGAGACCCTCGGGATGATTCGCGCGTGGCAGCCGGGCATCGCGGTCAACAACCGACTCGGCGCCCCGTACGACGTCAGGGTCTGCGAACAGACGATCAACCCTCCGAAGGAAGGCGGACGATGGGAGGCCTGCATGACGCTCAACGCCAATTGGGGGTACCATGCCGGAGACGACCGCTGGAAAACCCCTCGGGACGTCATCGAACTGCTGCTGACCTGCGCCCAAAAGGGCGGAAACCTGCTTCTCAACGTCGGCCCGCGCGCCGACGGCGCCATTCCGGAAGAAAGCGTCCGAATCCTCGACGAAGTCGGCGAATGGCTCCGCGCGAACGAGGCGTCCGTCCGGGCGAGCGACCTTTCACCGTTTTCGTGGAACAACACCGCGCGCCCGATCACCGTGAAGGGCAACCACGTCTACCTGCATTTTCTCGTCAATCCGCTCGGCTCGTTCCGCTGGGCCGAGCTTTCCAACCGCGTCGTCTCGGCCCGGTGGCTCGACGACGGCTCGTCCGTCCATTTCGAGCAGAGCGACGGAATCCTCGTCCTTCGCGATCTGCGCTGGAGCGCACCGGGTCGCACCGTCGAACTCGAAGTCGAGGGCGTCCCCGAGCCCCTCACGCGCCAGACAACGTTCTGGATTCCGGAATGACGGCGGTCGCCGCGCGGCGCGACGCTCGACGTGGAGATGACGGGATCCGGCTCGACGGCGCGGTTCTCGCTCAACGGCAAACCGCTGGCGGACGGCTTCGTCCCGTGGGCGAAACTGCGCGACGGACGCAACCTTCTTGCAATCATCATCGGAGAAACAAAATGACCATGTCAGAAACAAAAACCGACATTCACTACGGCCCGGAAGAAATGCAGGTCGGCGATCTTTTCCTGCCGGCGGCGATGTCCGCCGACACGCCCGTCGCGCTGAACATCCACGGCGGCGGCTGGTCGGCGATGTCCCGCCATGACGCCGCCGGCATTTCGCAGTTCCTCGTGGAGAACGGCTGCGCGGTCTTTTCGATCGACTACCGTCTCGCCGGCAAGGAGCATCCCTGGCCGGCGTGCGGCGACGACAGCCTGAAGGCCGCCGAGTTCCTTCTGGGCGGCGGGCTGGCCGCGCACGGCGTGGCACCGTCGAAAATCTGGACCATCGGCGCCTCCTCCGGGGGGCATCTCGCGCTGTGGACTGGATTCAACCTCTCGGCAGGGTGCGTGGCCGGCGCGATTTCCGTTTCCGGAATCGCGGACCCGATTCCCGACGCCAAAGCGCACCCCGCGCGCTACACGACGCTCTTCGGCGGGCGCGAGCCGTCCAGGGCCGACTTCGACTCGATGACCATCATGCCGTTCGCGAAGCCGGGCGGCCCGCGCATCCTGCTGACCCACGCCCTGGAGGACTCCATCGTGCCGTTCGAGAGCGCCGCGAACTTCCATCGCGCCTGCCAGGCCGCAGGCTGCGACATCACGCTCCGACTGTATTCGACGAACGACGAGCCGAACTGGGGCGGGCACTGCATCTGGCGGCAGGGCCTTCCCATCCGCGCGCGGCTGCTCGTCCTCGTCGAGGACGCCATCGCCCGCTTCATGGGAATCGCGAAAAACGCCTGATTCCACCCGAGGTTCGCTCCCAAATGGCCACGACCGAAGCCATCCTGTATCTGACAAAGGCCATAAACGACGGTTCGATCGGACGGCTGGATCCTCAAGGCGGTGGACCTCATCCGCGAGAAGGCCTGCGACGGTCTTTCGGCGTCGGAGCTGCCGGGCCGGTTCCGCTGCTCGCGCAGCCTCTTCGACCTCCGGTTCAAGGAGGCGCGCGCGGAACTGCCTGTGAACTGCCCATCGTCGCTTGCGCCCGCGCGCGGCGTCTGCTATCCTTTCCCCCGACGCCGCGCATGGCTCCATCCCTCCGGCAGGGGCCGCGCGCCGCGCGGCCCGCACCCTTTCACCCTTTCAACGGGCGTAAGCCCAACCTTTCAACTTTTCAACCGGATACACCCCCAACCAAATCGTTGCAAAGCGGTCGTTCGTGTCCATGCCTGAATTGTCCCGATTTTTCAATATCGTCGTAAAGATGCTGTTTGCCGACACCAGACAGCACAACAAGCCTCATGTCCATGTGTTTTATGCCGAACACGAGGCTTCCGTGGGAATCGACGGGGAATTGCTGGCCGGGTCGCTTCCAATGAAGCAGATGCGCATTCTTTCCGCGTGGCTGGCGATCCACGAAGAGGAATTGTATGCGGCGTGGAACAAGGCCGTTCGAAATGAACTTCCAGGAAAGATTGAACCTCTTTCCTAGACAAGGAGACACATGTGATTGTTAAAGATGGCATCTGCTACCCGGACAATCCAGCGGCCGAACCACTCCTTTCGGTCGCAGGGTGTTCTGTCGTGGGAAACTCGACGCTTCGTGTACGTTTCAATTCAGGCGATGTCCGGATCGTTGACATTTCTCCGCTTTTCGAATTCCCGGCTCTTAAACCTCTTGGAAATCCGGAAATTTTGCGGGCGTTTTCCATTGACCACGGCATATTGAACTGGCTGGACGGAGAATTGGACATCGCGCCAGAATGGCTTTTCGACCATGGCGTCCCGCCTGGAATCGTGCCGGACATGGCCCCCCTCGTATCTTGCGTCGCCGAACCCGGCACGGAATACAACGCCCGCCCGCCCGCGCCAAGTCCGGCCCCATAGGGTTTTCCTTGTCCCCCATTTGACACTCACCGCCCTTTCTGCCATGCTTTCCCCGTCCCCGCGCATCGCTCCATCCCTCCGGTAAGGGCCGCGCGCCGCGCAGCCCGCATCCTTTCAACTTTTCAACCTTTCAACCTTTCAACTTTTTAACGGGCGCAAGCCCAACCTTTCAACTTTTAACAGGTGACAACCTAACCTCCAACTGAACCCCAAACCAAATCGCTGCAAAGCGGTCGTCGGCAGAAACCTGAGAAATTTCACGAATGGCGACACCTTGCAGAGACGGCGCGTAGCGCTTGCCTCTCTTCGTGTTTCTTTCAGGGTAATTCGAACGGCCTCACGTGAGATACGGAGAGAGGCTTCCTTTTGGTGACTTCCTTCGTGTCGGACCCCGAGCGGCACCAACACGAAGGAAGAAAACAATGAAGAAACGACTCCTGAGGATTTCACTAACTGGTCTGTGTCTAGCGGACTTGGCAGTCCATTCTTATGCCGCGACGGTGGAGAATGTCCGCGCTTTCCAGCGACCACGGACAAACCTCGTCGATGTGTACTACGATCTCGTGAGCGAGGACGGCGGACTTTTTGACATTGAGGTATCGTTCAATTCCAGCAGCAATAGACTCGAAGCCTCCACATTGAGCGGCGATGTAGGCGAAAACATTCTTCCTGGACGAAACCTCCACATCGTCTGGGACGCCGGAGAGGATGTGGACGAAATTTACGATGAGCATTGCACGGCAAGAGTCAAAGCAAAAGTACATAACCTAGGCATTGATGAAATGGATCGAAAACCGTATCATATCTGGATTTCCGACGTCAATAAAGATGGCTTGTTCTGGTACAGGCAAATCTACAATAACATAAGAGGGTGGGAATATGGTGACATTGTTTCTGGGTTATACGATGTTTCAGTTGGAGTAATTTACGAGGGGCTTTGCGATGTCGAACCTGATTATTCTACGACAGAAGCCATCATCTCTTATGATTTTCATATTGCAAATCAGCGCTTTAACGGCTCCTTTACGAACAAATGGATTTGGATTGATGAGGATGGCGATGGACACGTGGAGTCGCCAATTCACTTAAATGAGGGAGAAGTTCCTTGTTGGGATTACACTAGTTGGGTTGAACGACGACCACGTCTTGGGCAAGTTGAAATACCAAAACACATTTTCGACAAAGATAGTAAATGGTTTTTTGATGCGGAAAAAGGAAGTTATTATGGCAATCCATTTTCAGGACAAGTCCTGTCTGAATTGGAAGCTCAGCATGCCTGGAATGTTTATGAAATCTACGCCATTTATGGGATAGTTATTGAGCTTGCCCCTACAGTTCCTTCTGCTTCTGCAATTTCGGAAGATTTTTCCCTCAACATTGGTGATGTCAAAATTGAAGATGTCACAAGCGACTACTGCTCCGGCGAATACGGGGGGCATGGTGGAACGCGGGCTACATTTCTGACCGGTGTTTCTTGCCCGATCAAATTTACCATCAACGTGCGAGAAAACGAGGGGCGGGAAATCGACCACTATCTTGTCAACGGCAACCGGCAGGAATCCAGAACGTTCACATTCGATGTGGGCAATTTACGGGTCGGGCAAAAACTCGAAGTCAAAGCCGTTGACACGGAAGGCAACGAGTCCGATCCGTTTCGCGTCAATTTCGACGTGGCGACGATGCCGCCGATTTGGGGAAGCGGGAACCAGGTCGGGACAATCGTTGTTGCAAAGCAGGACCCTGGAGCCGGAAGGGTCATTTACACGTCGCTGAAATTCCGGGGGCTGGCGCTCTTTGACGCCTTCTCCGACGCGGCCGAGATCGCAGGGCAGCAACTTCCCTTTGGTTTCGCCCCGAAAATCGATCTCTACCAGACGATGGATTCCAGTTCCGGGCAATACCGGGAAAGCTCGGACGTGGGAACTTCCATGAACAAGAACGCATGCGCGCAGTTCGGGCCTGCAAACGTTTTTGTAGGCGGCACAGGGGGAACGGTTTACGATTACAACCCCATAGCAAGGACATGGGAGCAAACGTCCACCGAACTCGGTGTGCAAATCGGAGGGGAAGGTTACTGGACCTTCCGCCCCCCGTGCCCACCGCCATGGTCGCTTCTATACGGAAAATTGGGATTGGTGGCCTCTGCGGAAATCGTGGCGCGGGAGCATGACGGAAAATGGTATGCGGAATACGCATTCGATCCCCTGCTGGCGCTTAAAGGAGCCATAGGCGCCGGCTTTGACGGTCTGGCTTCCGCTGAACTGTGGGCGCTTGGCGGGTTCGTCTGGGAAGGGTCGCTCCCCATCGAAGAAGACAAGAAGGCGTATTTCGGTCTTCGGGCCGAGGCCGGGGTGCGCGGGACCCTGTTCGGCTTTGAGAGTTCCTATACGTTCTGGCAAGCCGACATCGCATTCCGGGGAAGTCGAAACGCCGTCCCGAAACAAGCGGCGTCCCCGCGGCTGGCCTTTGCCGCCGAACCCGAATCGACGGATGGGTTCCGCCCTATTCCACGAAACTATGGCAGTTCCCCGTCTAGCAGAACCCCCGGACACGCACTTGCCCGCAAGGCTCTGGGAGCATCGGCCCTGGAAGCCGACAATCCGCTCATTCTCATGAGCGACGGCTACCCGACGCCGCAGCCTTCCCTAGCGACCTTCTCGACGAATGCCGTCCTCGCCTATGTCCGCGACAATGCGGGGCGTTCCGACCTCAACCGCACGGAACTAGTCGTCCGCCGGGAAATCGACGGTTCATGGGGCGCTGAGGAATCCGTCTGGGACGACGGGACTGCGGACTTCATGCCGAAGGTGGCCGCACTCGATGACGGGATGGTCTTCGTCGCCTGGGCGAACGAAGGGGTTGCTTTCGCGAGCGACGCGACCTTTGAGGACGCCTGCGCCGCAATGGAAATCGCCGTCGGCGTCCGAGCGGCGGCAACGGGCGAATGGACGTGCGAAAACCTCACGGCGGATTCGGCTTTGGACTTCGTTCCTGTCCTCAAGGCCGCCACGAACGGAACGGCTGCAGTCGCGTGGGTGCGCAACGCAGGCGGTGAATACATCGGAACGGCGGAGCATCCGAGCGACCTGTGCGTTTCGATGTATTCAAATGGCGCCTGGTCATCGCCGATCGTCGCGGTTCCCGGTGCCGGAACTGTCCTTTCGCACGATCTGGCCTGGGACGGCGAGCGGGCGGCGCTTGTCTGGAGCGCCATCCCCGAAGGCGATTTCTCGGCAGCCGACGGCAATGAAGTGTTCGTCTCGGTTTGTGAGAACGGTGCATGGGGTTCGCCCGTTCGCCTGTCCGCCGCCGCAGCAGGCGCGGAACGGCCACTCGCCTGGTTCACGGACGGGGCGCTTCACACAATCTGGACGCAGGACGGGACGCTCTTTTCGGCAACCAGTGTGTCGGAGAATTCCGGTTCTGCAGTCACGGGTGCTGAGGACGTGTCCATTTCACCCGATTACCGGCTTGTCCCGAAAGCCACCGGTTCCGCGACACTCGTTTGGACAGAAGCACCCGACAAGGACAGCGGGCACCTCGTTTGCGACCTCGTTTCGGCGACATACGAACCGGGCGGTGGAATCGGTGCTGCATCGACGCTGCTCGCCATGGTCGCCCTGGAGCGCAACTTCTCCGGCGCAATTGATGAAGCCGGAACGCTGCGCCTCGCCTACGAGTCAGTCGCCGTGACGACAAACGAGTCTGGTGCGGTGCAATACGGCACGGTCGATTTGGCGGTCTATCG
The DNA here is from genome assembly GCA_946534105.1 of uncultured Verrucomicrobiota bacterium. GTDB lineage: Bacteria > Verrucomicrobiota > Kiritimatiellia > RFP12 > UBA3636 > UBA3636. Next base: position 3,410 of record CAMNCG010000081.1, on the reverse strand, counting down.
ACGCAGTGGCGGCTGCGATGTGGGCATTTCCTCCAACGGGTGCTCGTTTGCCTATGACCTCGCCGTCGGTGAAACGAACACCGTCCTTGTGAAGCTGGAAAACTTCGGAACTACCGCTGCGCCTGATGTTGACTACTGCATCTGGTTTGGCGTTGACGAGTCAAAATTGCTGCTGGCTTCCGGCACGATGGACATTCCACCGCTTTCTTGCATCGCCGTCCACGTTCCCTGGACGCCGGAAGAGGGAATGGCGAACATGACATTTACCATTGAAGTCGACGGCATCGGGGCGCTGCCCGACATCGACCGTTCGAACAACACGCTCGTTTGGCGGCCCGATGTGGGACAACCAGTTCTTTCGTTTCGCAACGCCAAGGCGGTCAAGGCGACAGACACGCTGCGCCTGATTTCCGCAAAAATCCACAACAGTAGTATCGCCCCGCTTCCCACCGGAGCCGTTGCGAAGTTCTGGCGCGGAACAATTGGTGGCGAACTTCTGGGAACGGACACGGCGGGCATCGTCGCCTGCGGCGATGTCGGCGAATACGGAGTCGGCTTTTCGTGGGACATGGCGAACTTTGCTCCGACTTCGGCATGGGAGCGCGTGGTGATCGAACTGCCGGACGTTCCCGGCACACCGACTGTTTCTGTGTGGACGGACACGACGCTCGACACCGACGGCGACGGACTAACGGACGCCGACGAGGAGATTGCCGGAACCAATTCGGGATTGGCGGACACGGACGGTGATGGAATCTCCGATTATGATGAGGTGCGTCGATATGGCAGCAACCCGTTGGTCGCGGCCCCAGTCGTGACGGTAATGAAACTTCCTGAAGTCTGGACTGGGGAAAATTACAGTTTCCAACTTGAAGCCATAGGCGGGACAGGTCCATATACATGGGCTGTCGAAAATTTTCCCGAAGGTTTTGAGTTGTCTGCGGAGGGAAGAATCAGCGGGACTCCGACATCGACGGGATATAAGACTCTTCGGGTGAGCGTCGCCGACGACAGCGGCCTATCTGCCCAATATGGACTATCTCTGCTAGTTCGTGGGTTCAGAATTGTGAATACAACTCTGCCGAACGCCATCGAGATGATCGATTATTCCATGCAGTTGAAGGCGGAAGACGGGGCGGAACCTTATTCATGGAACGTTTTAGCCACTATTGGGCTTCCGAGTTGGTTGTCGCTATCGGCAGACGGAGTTCTTTCTGGAACGCCTTATGAAGGGTGGTCTGGAACATACGAGTTCACCGTCACCGTGACGGACGCGGAGGGCGCGATGGTCGAGCGCGAGGTCGCGCTTGAAGTGGTTGAGAACCCGAACCGCAAGCCGGTCTTCGTGTCCGCGACTCCAGCAAGCGACAGCATCCGGGTGGAGCCCGGCGAGACGATATTGCTCTCCGTCGTGGCATCCGACCCCGACGGCGACGATCTGACCTACACGTGGGAGGTTTACAAGAACGGCGAGTGGGCATCCGGCCTGTATCGCAACAACAGCGCCAGCCCGACGTACGAACTGCCGACTTCCGTTGGCGACGATGATATCTACTACATATCGGTCTATGCCTTGGACGGGACATGGGGGCCGAGGATGAAGTCATGGATTGTCCGCGTCGCCGAGAAGAAACCCCTTGCCGCGACTGAGATTGAAGTTCCGGTCATCATGGAGGGAGTTTGGACAAATGTCTGGCTGGGCGTGAAGGGCGGCGTAGAGCCGTTCACGCTTGAAATCGACGGCGACATTCCAGACGGCATGTGGTGGAACGATGAAGCCCCGGAAGAAAGGCTCATTGACGTTTTTGGAACGCCTTATGAAGGGACGGCTGGAACATACGAGTTCACCGTTCGCGTGACGGACGCGGATGGGGCGACCGTCGAGCGCGATTTCACGCTGATTGTGGTCGAGAACCCGAACCACAAGCCGGTCGTCGACAACCAGGTGCCTTGGGCCGACAAACTTGAATGGGACGCCGTTCTTCGAGTGGGGGAGCCACAGACATTTTCCATCGTGGCGCACGATCCGGAAGGCGCACCGCTCTCCTATGCGTGGTATCTAGACGATATGCCGTTGGAAAGCGATGGCGACACGCTTGTCTGGACGCCCGGACGCGGAGACGTCGGGGAACATGGCCTTCGAGTGGAAGTTTCGGACGGAGAGCGTACAAATTCCGACTGGGGATGGTGGTTCACGGTCGTCACGACCAACGTCCTTTCGGCGGGCGTTTCCCTTCCGACCGCCGTCGTCGGCACCCCCTATTCGGCTGGTTTCTCCGTTTCGGGAGGAATGGAACCGTATGTCTGGACCACTAGCGGATACACGCTGTCCCGTGAACCAAATACCTTTGCCGAATCCGGGGTTGAGCAGAACTGGCAGGAGGACGACGGCTGCTGGCGCGTGACGCTGCCGTTTTCCTTCCCGTTCTACGGGGAAACATATAATGAGATCTGGATCTCCGACAATGGGACCATCTGTCTCGACGGGGAGTTCTCGGAGTACTACTTTGCCGATGATTCCTTCCGGGAGCATGCCTTGATTGCACCTTGCTGGCATGATTTTGACGGAAGCCAACAATCTGTTTATGTGGATTCCCAAACGAATGGCCAGATTACGATTTACTGGAATGCCGTTTCATATGGAAGCGAGACCGGAAACCGGGACGTCTTTTCCGTGACGCTGTGCCAGGATGGAACGATCCGCTTTGCCTACCAGGATGCCCGATGGGCGGAGGTTGTCGGCATTTCGGCGGGAGACGGGGCTCGAACGTGTTTCATCGAAGGCGATCCCCAAGGCGAACTCGTCGACGGGGCGGCCGACATCGTGTTCCGCCTCGTACCGTTTGCCCCCGGGCTTTCCTTCGCGGCGGACGGAACACTGTCGGGCACTCCGTCCGCATCGGGCACGTATCGGTTCGACGTTTCGGTCATCGATGCGGAGGGCGCGTCTTGGAATGGAACGGCGGTGCTTCATGTCGCGGAGGCAGGGGCGAAGGTGACGCTCACAACGCCGGAACCCGTCCCCCACTCCTGGCTCGACCAGAATGCCGCAACAATCCTCGCCGCGCATGGCGGCGACTACGAGGCGGCGGCGAACGCGATGGCCGCGAACGGCGTAAACAAGATCTGGCAGTGCTATGTCGCGGGGATAAGCCCGACGGACGAGGCGATGCGGTTTGAGGCGACGATCACGATGGACTCCGAGGGCAAGCCCGTGGTGAAGTGGAATCCGCCGCTCGCGGAGGAGGAGGCCGCGAAGCGGACCTACCGGACGCTGGGGAAGAAGACGCTTGACCCGGCGGAGGACTGGACCGACGTGACGGACGAAACCGATCTCGACGCGGCGGGATGGAGGTTCTTCAAGGTGAAGGTGGAGATGAAGTAGGGGGCGTGGATTGATATTGGCGTTT
>CAMNCG010000080.1 GCA_946534105.1 uncultured Verrucomicrobiota bacterium | reverse complement strand
AGCGTAGTTCGGATTGTTGGCATCAACGGAAAAGGACATGAGGCCGCTGCAGCCGGAGAACGCAAAGTCCCCGATGCTCGTCACGGAGTCCGGGATCGTCACCGACGTGAGGCCGCTGCAGCCGAAGAACGCATAGTCCCCGATGCTGGTCACGGATTCCGGGATCGTCACCGACGTGAGACCGCTACAGTTGTAGAACGCTCTGTACCCGATGCTCGTCACGGAGTCCGGGATCGTCACCGACGTGAGGCCGCTGCAGTCCCGGAACGCATCGCTCCCGATGCTGGTCACGGATTCCGGGATCGTCACCGACGTGAGGCCGCTGCAGCCGGAGAACGCAGGGGACACGAAGCCTCTAATGCCAGTTAGATCGAGTGAGCCGGAAAGCGTGGATTCGTATCCTATCGCCCATCCGTCGACCAATTTCACTCCGGGAATCGTTGAAGTGTCGAAGAGAGCGGAATTGCATCCGTTGAACGCGTAGTCCCCGATGCTCGTCACGGAGTCCGGGATCGTCACCGACGCGAGGCCACTGCAGCCGGAGAACGCGTACATCCCGATGCTGGTCACAGAGTCCGGGATCGTCACCGACGTAAGGCCGCTGCAGTCCCGGAACGCATCGCTCCCGATGCTGGTCACGGAGTCCGGGATCGTCACCGACGTAAGGCCGCTGCAGTACTGGAACGCACCGTGCCCGATGCTCGTCACGGAGTCCGGGATCGTCACCGACGTAAGGCCGCTGCAGTACTGGAACGCACCGTGCCCGATGCTCGTCACGGAGTCCGGGATCGTCACCGACGCGAGGCCACTGCAGCCGGAGAACGCAGCGGCCCCGATGCTGGTCACCGAGTCCGGGATCGTGACCGACGCGAGGCCGCTGCAGCCGGAGAACGCAGCGGTCCCGATGCTGGTCACCGAGTCCGGGATCGTGACCGACGTGAGGCCGCTGCAGTTGTAGAACGCGGACGACTCAATGATGGTCACGGGATAGCCGCCAAGCGTGGAGGGAATGGTGATGGCGCCCGTCGTTGATGTGGAAATCGCCGAACTGGAGGACGACTTGTAAATCGACGCCTTCCCGTTCGACACGGTGTATGTCCACATGATGCCGTTGACATTTTCCGTATCAGCAAAGCCACTACTCACCAAAAGAACAGAAATAAACACAAAAACGGCGAAACACTTCTTCATGGTTTCTATTCTCCTCGAATGTCACGAAAAGCAGCCATGTCATCCTGTAGTGTTTCGCTTCCCAAGTGAGATGCCAGCCAGGCTTTCAACTTGCGAACGACTATGCGCTTGCGAACGACTATGCGGATGATTATGAAAATGATTATGAAAATGATTATGAAAATGATTATGCCCATTAGGACAATCCCAACAATCCAACTGTTCCGAGAGAGGTATCGCGCACCAGAAATAAGTCGCGCAAATGAAACAAAGGTCATCACGACAGCATGGACAATTGCCAACACCACGCCTAGCCACATGGAGATTTGTGCAATGAACAGATAGACTTTGTTCGGGGAATAGACACCTCCATTGGGTGAGATTAGGCTTTTGTCCCACTTTGGGAAATAGTCCTTTTCAGAAGAGCAAGGAACAATTCCTAGAAGGCATGAATGAGAAGGATTGCCTCGGCAGACTTTGCAGTTTTTGTGCTTTTGAATCTCTGAAAATCCCGCCCCCAATGTCAAAGCGCAACATGACCCAACAACTGGGTTCGTCCGTAAGTAATTGTGGACAAAACATTCGGCCATCCAGTCGGTTCTCTCCGCCCAGGCATTGGCCCCTTTTATCATGCATATCCAAAGGATGGAAATGACAAAGATGCCAATTGCCACGACCATCAGCAAGCCATTGAATGTGTTGAAAACGCCTGCTGGGTGTGAAATACTGCATTGTTGCGGGAGGAGGAATGTAGAAACCGCTTGATACAGCAAGTAAGCATAGGCACCGTAGAACAAGGCGAGGAATCCCCAAACATACAGCGCCCTAGTGCTGAACGACGCCATTTCTATCTCGCGCACTTTCCAAATCGCGTCAAACTTCAACTTGATTTTTTCTGATTCGTCCATTGCTTCACTCCAAAAATCGCTGTAGCCGATAGGTCGCCCGCCTGTCAGTCAAAAGACACGGATGCCCTCAGCTTTGCGTGAAAACAGCGGCGGAATCGGTTCCTGTTTGTTAGGCTCGGATATCTCTGGCTTATCGCACCAAACCCAGATCGTGTTTCTGTTGCTTTTCGCCGACAAGATGGTGTTGCACAAAGAGGTTTCGGCATGAAACCAAAGGACATCCTTCCCGGCGGCATTTTTATCCAACTCAACCAACATAGCCGCCGGTGAAGAACTATCTGTGAAGAGAGCCTTTTTCTTCCCTCCGTCAAGAGAGATGATGCGTTCGCTTACGGGAATTAGTGAAAAACGTATTCGCTCGGGATTCGCGCCGCATATTTCAATGGCTTCGATGATTCCTTCAATGTAGTACATGGTTCGTTCTCCTTGGTGAAGTTCAGTCGTTGGGGTAAAGGTTGCGGAAGCGTTTGTCGAGCGTCTTGCAGACATCGGACAATTCTGGGTAAACGCCTTCCTCCGTCATGCCGAACATCCGGAGTTGTTCGAGAATGTCCGCTTTGGCCTTGGCGGCAATGCGGACAAAGCCCGCTTGCGCGATGCCGAAGGACGGCGCGGTTGGGTTGTCGTAGTCGGCAAGGGAGAAGGTCGGGCGCAGAGGCTCCTTCCTGTCACGGCAACCGAACGCCAAGAACAGCCCGCCTTGGTTGCGGATGCGCGGGTTGTTCATCAGCGGCTTGAACGCCCAGACTTGCTGGATTTCGCCCCGGAAGAAGTATTCCGCCCGGTCATCGCTACGGCATGACTCGGTCTTGTCGTCGGCGACAATCTGAAGGACCTCGGCGACGACTTGATCGAGCGAGTGGCAGGGGTTGGACATGGAGGCGCTACGTTCCCCTTCCGCCCTCATGGTTGATGTTCCGCCCGGAGTCGCGGTGAAGGCGAAAGGGAAAGAAGGCGCGCCTCCGGGATGCTTTCACAAAAGCAATCAAGATTAATTTTGTATTGCTTGCGTTCGGCCTTTCGGCTTTGCGCGCGCGACGCCGGGGATCATACTCCATGCGCGTCCGTGCGGCAAGCGGAAAATGTCGCTTGCCGGCCGGGTGCGCCTTCGGCAAAGGGGGCTTGATGGCGCGGCGGGGCCGCGCAAAGGAAGAGGAGGCGAACTCCCGTTCGCCGTGGAAAATGACGGCCTGGAGACCTCCTCCCCGTTGCGGTGTAGCGGAGGGAGTCATAGGGGGAATCAAAAGGATGTGGGAGCATTCCGGCATGTGGAATCATTTCCATATTGCCGGGAACCGTGGATTTTCTTACGGATGAGCGGTCATTTTGTTCGCAATGGCGTGAGGACGAGGCGGCAAAACCAACAGGGGAAGAAGCCTGTTCACCTCCGCCGTGACTGCTGCCGCCAGGCGCGCGGCGAGCAGCCGAACGCGCGGCCGAACGCGGCGCAGAAATGCGCGACGGCCGGGAAGCCGCACATGTTGGCGATCACTCCCACCGGCTGGTCGGTTTCCCGCAGCTGGCGGCGGGCCTCCTCGAATTTGCGCCGGCGGATCGCCTCGGCCACGCCTTCTCCGCGAACTTCGCGGAAGCGCAGCGAGAGCAGCCGCCGCGAAACGTGCAGCGTGGCGGCGAGCGTCTCCGGCGTGAGCCCCTCGCAGGCGCGCGACTCGACGATCTTCTCGGCGGCCGTGACGAGCCGTGCCGCTCCGGAGAGATCGAGCGTCGAGTCCCGCTCCGCCACGCGCCGGACACCGCAGACATCCGGCGGCCGCCGCGCGGGCGCCGCGCCGGGAGCCTTCTCGATCTCCAGATCCGCCGGCGCTTCGGCGAGCATTTCCCGCATCCGCGCGGCCAGCGTCGCACCCGCGCCCTCGAAGTCCGGCTCCACGCTCGTGAGGCGCGGACGGAGGTTCTCGCACAGCGCCTCGTCGTTGTCCACGCCCACGATCTGGATCTGCTCGGGTATCCGCAGGGCGGCCAGGTTGCAGGCGTCGATGACGCGCCGGGCGGTTTCGTCGTTGTAGGCCATGATTCCGCATGGCTTGGGCAGCGCCGAAAGCCGCTCGGCGAGCGCCGACATCGCCGCCGTCCAGCGCTCGGGGTCGTCACGGTCCCCGAAATCCTCCGAGCTGAAACCGGCGGCGGCCGCCGCCGCCGCGAACTGCTCCGCACGGACGATCGAGCGCCGCCGCTCCAATTCGCCTCCGCCCGTGTGGACGTATGCGAAATGCTGCAAGCCCCGCCTCGCCAGCATCGAAAAGGCCGCGGCGCACACCGCGCGGTCGTCGATCGTCACGCGGGCGGCGCGGGCCGGAAGCGCGCCGTCGTGCGCTTCGCCGTAGGTGAAGGCCGCGATCCGGCGAAACGGGCGCATCGCCCGCGCGGCGAAGGGCGTCATCCCGCCCCAGGCGCACACGATGAGTCCGTCCGGCCTCCATTTGAGCAGACTCCGCCGCATGTCTTGTTCGCTCTGCGTTTCCGCGCGGTGGAAGAACCGGATGTCCCAAGCGAGCGAATGCTCCATGACGTAGCGCAGAAGCCCCGTGCACTGGTCGCGCGAGGACTTCACGTTGACGCCGACCGTGACGGCGATCTTCCGTGGGGGGGTATACATCAGGGCGGATTTTACGACCGCCCCGTCTTTCGCGCAAGCACTTTTTGCCGAAAATCAATATTTTTCATGCCGGAATGCGAAAATGCAGAAAATCGCCCACGCTATACTTTGAGCCGGATTCCGAACCCCGCTGGCAATCAGCAAAACTTCAAATCGCGTCAAGACATGAAAACAACGACAAAAGCCGGCGCGCTTGCCATTCTGGCAATCGCGCTCGGCGCTTCGGCCGAGACGATCTACGAAAACGACTTCGCCACGCGCACGAGCGCCGCGCCCGTCCCGAGCGCCGAGTGGCGGTCGGTCGATTACGTGACGGGGCTCCTCGCCAACACCAACCCCGCGTCCCCGTTCGCCGCGACGGACGGAGTGCAGGAGATCCAGGACGGCTGGATCAAGTCGCAGCAGGCGAACAACGTCGGCAACGCCCGCGTTTACAGCGACTCCGGGAATCCCGCCGCCGTCCTCGGCGACACCGACGCGAATCACGTGAGCCTGTGCATGGTGAAGCAGCGGCTGGGGCGGACGTTCACAAGCGGAACCGTGACCATCCAGTTCGATTTCCTGCCGCCGGCGTCGTGGGGCTTGTATTCCGGCTCGCGCCGCGCAACGCTCTCCTTCGGCGACGAAAGCTTCTACTCGCCGGACGTCGCGCAGTCCAGAGTCTACGACCACACCGCGGGCAGCGTCGGCGTCGCCTTTGTCGATGGCAGCGGGCGCAGGGCGTATTGGAACGCCGACAACGCCAACGCGAACGTCAACCCCTCCGACAGGGCCGTCGCGCAGGGCGCGTGGTGCCGCGCCATTGCGAACATCGATCTCGACGGCCGCACGTGGGACTTCGCGCTTTACCAGATGGGGGCGCACCCGGTCCTGGACGCCGCCACTCCGGCGACCGCCGTCGAGTCACAGTCGAACCTGCCCTTCGCCGACGACACCGTGACCTCGATCTCCTCCATCGCGCTCGGCGGCTTCGGCGTCTGCTGGAGCGGCGCCGCCTACGCCGACGGTACCGCTCCCACGCACGTCGCCGCATTCGACAACATCCGCGTCAGCCACAACGGCACCCTGTGCTACGAGAACGACTTCTCCGCCTCGCGCCGCCGCTCGCTCGGCGGCTCTCTCTCGCACGCCTACGCGGCCGACAGCCTCGCCACGAACCGCGTGGAAAGCGAGGTGTATGCAAAGCAGGCAAATCTCGTTCCGGCTCGGGAAAACTCCGGCAGTTCCGTTCAAACGCCAGGCATTGACGGATGGCGGCGCACGGGCAACGTAGGCGGAGCGGACAATGCATACGTTCGCGACGAGACCATTTCAGGCGCAACCTACACCTATTTGCGTTTCAACTCCACGGGCGGCGCCAACCAGTTCGCGTTTCTCGCCCATCCCATAGGTTCAACGATTTCTTCGGGCAAATTGCGCCTTTCCGTGGACACCAGAATTCCGAATTCCTGGACGTCATCCTCCGTCCTCTGGGTCACGCTCGGCGGCGACGACTACTACAATGCCTCTCCCGGAAACGCCAACAACCACCGTTGGTCGGCGGTCGGAATACGCGGCACGGCGAATACCCCGACGTATGTGACGGCGACATCCGGAAGCCAGAATCCCACGCCTTCGGCATCCATTTCCAAGGGGCACTGGTACAGAATGGTCATTGAGGCGGATTTGGATGCCGGAACGACGGAGTTCAAGGTTTACGAGCAGGGTTCCGACTATCCGAGTGGCTCGACCGCAGACGGGACGCTCATCTACACGTCGCCCGCCATCGCCAAGCTGTCAGCGTCGGTTGACTCGCTGTCGAGCTTCTCGCTTGGTGCGTATTACTGCCCCGTCTATTTTGACAACGTCAAGGTCTGGCACACGGCTTCGGGCGCGTCGGAGGAGACGCTCCTCTACGAAAACTACTTCTCCTCGCGCACCTACTACCACCAGGACCGGCGCATCGGAAAACTCGCGGGGACAATCCGCCTGAACCCGGTGGGGCAGGACGGCTGGTCGCGCCTCAACACCAGCTCGCAGGACGTGTTCGTCACGGACGGCGCGAATCCCGCACTTTCCTTCGGTCGCGATGCCGTGGAGGTCTATGCTGTGCACGATCTCGGACAGAACGTGAAATCCGGCGTTCTGACCGCGCAGGCCGACATCCGCCCGCCCAAGGGCTGGCTAGATGTGAACGGTGGCGTTTACGTGCGCCTTGGCGGCGACGCCCATGCGTCGGGTTCGCTGCGCGGTGACGACACCTACTTCCTCAGGAACATCGCCGTCGGCTTCGGCTTCAAGCGCACGACGGGCGGGACTTTCGGCGGCATCTACACCAATTCGACGATTGTCGCCTATCGCGGCGACCTGGCCGGCGGCGGCGCGATGGAGTCCGCCGCCGCGGCGGTCGATTCCACGCACTGGTATCGCTTCGTGACGCGCTCGGAGCTATCCAAGTCCACCTACGACCTGGCCGTTTACGACATGGGCGCAGTGCAGCCCACTCTCGCCACCGCCACGCCGGATACGCCGGTCGCCACCTTCACGGGGCTGCCGTTCCGCCGCGCGAGGCGCGACCTCGGCGGCGTGTCGTGCGTCTCGGTCAACGGCAACCAGACTATCTGGAGCACAGCCGACGCATCGCTGCAGCCGATGATCGACAACATCCGAGTTTCTTCGGAAATGCTGGCCTTCGTCATGGTGGTGCGGTGAATTTTCGCGAAATCGAAATGCATTTTTCGTGAAAAGTCATTTTTCAACTCATGTTTTCGGCTAGAATTCCGGTCCAACGCCGCAACACCGAACCATGAGCCCTGTTTTCCGACGCCACGTCGCTTCTCTGCCTGCCTCCACGAATCGTTCCGCCGTCCTACGTGGTCGGGCGGCCGTCTTCGCCTCGGCTTTCGCGTTCGCGTGTCTGGCCGCGCCGAGCGCCGGCGCGGAGCAGCTGTGGCTCGGGCAGAGCGTGTCGCTGCCGGCGACGGAGAACGTGCGCCTGACCTTCTCCAACACCACCTACACGGAGCACGGCGACCACTTCGCCAACGAGGAGGCGGCGAGCTTCCGCTGGCGTTTCGCGCCGAATTGGTCGGCCGGGGCGGGAATCACGTTCGGGCAGGATCGCGTGGACCGGGTGGCGGAAGCGGATGGCGACGCGGACGGAGGCGGCAAACGCTGGGTCTGGAGCTCGCGCCCGACGGAGCACGTGTCGCTCGACTGGAGCGGAACCTACGGCGGATGGACGTTCTTCAACGCGCAGCACCTGGACCTCTACTTCCGCAAGGACGAGCGCGACTGGCCGCTCTACCGCAACATCGGCTCGCTGACCGCGCCGCCCGTGCCGGGGCTGCCCTGGCGGCCGCGCCCGTATCTCACGGAGCAGATCTACTTCTCGGGGCGCGAGTGCTTCACGGGCTTCGACCGGTTCAATCAGGTGCGGCTCGGCGCGGGCGTGAGGCTCCACCCGAGCGAGAACCTCATGCTTTCCGCCTACTGGCAATACCGCGACATCGAGCAGCTGGACGGCGCGTGGGAGCAGTTCCGCGTGGCCGGCGTTTCGGCGGCGCTGGTGTTCTGATGTTGCGCGCGGGGCGGCGCGGGCGCCGCTCCCCCGCGCAAGCAGGACGCCCCCGCGCAAGCAGGACGCCCCCGCGTAAGCAGGACGAAAGATTTTGAATTGGAGAACCAAAGATGATGGAAAGAACCATTCTGGCGCTGGTGTTTGCGGTCTGCGCCGCCGCCCCATCGGTAGGGGCCGACCTCCGGGCGACCCGTCAGGAAACATCGGCGGGGGCCGATGTCTCCGGACCGCCCCCGTCCGGCGAATCGTCCTGGTGCGAGGGCGAGTGCGGCGAAGCCGCGCCGCACTCGCACATCCCTCTCATTCGCGCCGCGTGGGAGAAGCACAACCCGCTTGGCGGCGAATTCGAGAACGGCCGCTACGTGGTGCTGCACGAACAGGCGCCGGCGTTCGAGGTCGCAAGGGACTTTCCGGCATCCTCGAATCTTGTCGTGGAGGCGTTGTTCACACCGGAGCGCGACATTCCCGGCGAAGGCAATTCGGCGATCGCAATTTTGGAGTCTCCCGGCCGATACTGGCACCTCTTCCTCGCCAAGAACGGGCGCGGCGTCCGGCACTTCGGCCTCAACGAACTCGGCGGCTACACGCAACTGCAGGCCTCGCTCGCACGCGAAATCGACGAAGGCGGCGACGCCTCGTGGGAGTGGGGCCGCACCTACCGCCTGCGCATCGCGCTCGGCGGCGGCGCCGTGGAGGGCGAAGTATTCGACGACGAAACCGGCGCGCGCCTCTTCCGCCGCCGCTACGCGCTCGCTCCCGGGCACATCGCGAGCGGCCGCCCGGCCTTCAAGATCAACCGGGTGCTGGGCCAATTCGAGAAGTTGCGCGTGGGGCCGCTCTGCGGCTCCCTCGCGCAAGCAGGACGCCCGGCAAACACTGGCCGTCCTGCCTGCGAGGGCGAGCGCGCAGCGCCGCACTCGCAGACCGAAGCGCCGCACTCGCGGTTCTATCGCACCATGCGCGATGGCGCGGGCAAATGGTGGTTCGTGGATCCCGCCGGCCAGCCGATGTTCCTCTCCGGCATCGGCGTTGTAAACCACAACGGCCACTACAGCGCCGCCCTCGGCTACGCTCCCTACGCGCGCACCGTGGCGCGGAAATACCCGACACTCGAAGACTGGGCCACCAACACGCTCGCGCGCATCCGCGCCTGGGGGTTCAACTTCCTCTCCTCCCCCTCGGCCAACCTGCTGCACCGCGGGCTGCCGACCGCGCACGTGGTCAACATGGGGCAGAACTTTTCGCTCTACGGCGACGAATTCGACCTCCTTCCCTGCGACGGCGGCCCGTGCACCGGCTTTCCCAACGTGTTCCACCCGCTCTGGCCCGAATGGTGCCGCTACCGCGCCATGCAGGTCTGCGCCCACGACCGCGACGACCCGGAGAACGTCGGCTGGTACATCGACAACGAACTCTCCTGGTGGGGCGACAAGCGCCAGTTCAAGACCCCGCCCGAAAGCGGTCTCTTCGACGCCGCCGCGCGCAAGGCGCCCGGTCACCCGGCGCGCGAGGCGCTGGAGGCCTTTCTGGCGGAGCGCGGTTTCGCGCCATCGGACACGCAGGCATCGCGGACGACCGGCAATTCGACCTCGGCCGCACCAACCGCGTCTTCGTCATCGGAGTCTTGCCAATCGGAATTCGACTTTTCAAGCGTTCCGGTTTCGGTCAAGCGCGAATTCGTGCGGCTCTGCGCGCGCATGTATTTCGAGGCAACCACGGCCGCCATTCACGAGGCCGCGCCGAACCACCTCATCCTCGGCTGCCGCTTCGCGGGGCTGCCTTCCGCCGATCCCGTGGTGTGGGAGGAGTGCGGCCGCTTCTGCGACGCGGTGTCCGTGAACATCTACCCGATGGCCGATCTCGACCGCGGCGTGGCGGTCGATTGGCCCGGCCCCAACGCGCGGCTCATGTCCGACATCATCGGCGAACGCGCCCGCATGGCCGGCAAGCCGGTGATCGTCACGGAGTGGTGCTTCTCGGCGCTGGATTCGGGGTTGCCCTGCACCCACGGCGCGGGACAGCGCTTCTTCACGCAGAAGGAGCGCGCCGAGGCGACTTCGATCTTCGCGCGCACGATGTGGGCCATGCCGGAAGTGGCCGGATATGTCTATTTCATGTGGTGCGACCAGCCCGCCGTGGGCAAGAACGGCCCGCAATCGGAAAACACCAACTACGGCCTCGTGAACGCCGACGACGAACCCTACGCGGAGCAGGTCGCCGCCCTCGCCACGCTGCAGTGCAACCCGGTCGAATCGCGCGCCGCCGACGTGCCGCAGCCCCGCGAAACGCCGCCGCCAAGCGCGGAGGAGTTCGCGCGGGAGGCGGCGAGTGGGGCGCTGCTGCGCAGCGCTCCCCCCCGCCTGCAGGACGCCCCCCGCCCGCAGGACGCCGCGCACGATACGGGCGGAGAGCTCCTTCGCCTCGACAATGGCAAACTCCAGGTTCGCGGCGTAGGCGCCTTTTCGGCAATGCTGCGCGAATATTCCGCCGGCCATGTCGATTGGACAGCGGCGACCACCGCCAGCGCGGAAGCCGCCCCCGGCAGCGCCACACCAGAGGCCCCGCAGCCGCCGGAAGCCGCACCAAGCAGCGGCGAAGCATCGGAGTTTAGCAAATCAGAGTCTCCCGCCCGCCCCTCCTGCGAGGGAGCGTCCTGCTTGCGCGGGGTAGCGGCGGAGCCGCCCCACGCGCAAGACTTCACCTTCCGCGGCCGCACCGCCTCCGGCCCCTTCGAGGTGGCGATGCGCTTCTACGAGCCGAAACAGGCTGGCTTTTTCCTGGCGGAGCTGCTTTCCGTGAGGAACGCCGGCGAAAAGCCGCTGCCCTTCGACGCCGTGTTCTTCCGCTTGCTTCCCATCAACCGCGAAGGCGCCGACGCCGCGCGCGGCGACGACGTGTTCGAGCCGCCGAAGGCCGGCCAGCCCACGCCGATCCCCCCCATGCTATGGCGCCCGTGGCGCTCCGGCGCCTGGATACTGCCCGACTCCACCGTGCTGGGCCTGCTCTCGCCGCGCCGGACCGGCGTCCAGATCCGGTTCTGGAAGGACGCCCATTTCCACTCCGACGCCGAAATGCGCTATCCCAGGCGCACTCTGGCACCGGGCGAAACGTGGGCGCCGGAGCACAGGCCGTTCGTCATCGGCTCGGCCCTGTCTGGCGGGGAGTCCGCCTGGCGCGACTTTTGTGCTAGTATTCGCGCCGGTTTTTCAGCACCGTAGCAACAAAGAAAATGCAAACCGACCTTGAATTCCTGAAACGGCTCGTCGAAATTCCCTCCGAGACGCACGACATCACCCAATGCAACCGCGCCACGGAACTCATGCGCGAATACCTTGAAGCGCGCGGAGTTCTCTGCACCGTGGAAAAACTCGGCGACCGCGAAATCCTCTGCGCCGCGACGACTCCCGGCAAAGTCCACGACTACCTCTTCAACGCCCACCTCGACGTCGTGCCGGCCGGCCCCGAGCTCTACAAGCCGCGCATCGAGGGCGACCGGCTCCTCGCGCGGGGCTCCTCCGACTGCAAGGGCGCGGCCCTCGTGATCGCGCAGGTCCTCGTCGAAATGCTCGGCAAGGCCGACGTCGGAGCAGTCTTCTCCAGCGACGAGGAGACGGGCGGCGCCACCTCCGCGGAGGTCGTGCGGCTGGGCTACGACGCGCGCAAGATGATCGGCGTCATCGACAGCGCCCCCTACATGATCACGACGGCCCACAAGGGCATCATCGACCTGCGGCTCGTCGCGCACGGACGCAACGCGCACTCGTCGCTGCCGTGGGAGGGCGACAACGCGATCGACAAACTCATGGACGGCTACGCGAAGCTCCGCGCCGCATGGCCCAAAAACGCGCCGGACGCGAGCGGCGACCAGTGGTTCGACACCTACAGCGCCGTCATCGCGAACGGCGGCACGGCGCACAACAAGATCCCCGACGAGGCTTCGCTGCTCGTGAACATCCGCTACACCACCCCCGGCGACGCGGACCGCATCGAGAAGTTCGTGCGCGACACGACCGGACTCGAAGTGCGGCGCGAAACCTGGTGCCAGCCGTTCGTCTGCGACGAAAACGAGCCCGTGTTCGGGCGGCTTGCCGAAATCATGCGGCGCGCGTGGCCGGACAAGGGAGTTGGTTTCGTCCGCATGAACGGCGCGACCGACGCCCGCCACTTCGGGGTCTCCAAGGCGCCGATCGCCGTTCTCGGCATCGACGGCGGCGACTGCCACACGGACAAGGAATGGGTCGGGATCAGGGGCATCGGCGAAATGGCCGACGTGCTGTCCGAGCTGTGCCTCGGCTGACAGGCACGCGCGCAGCAGCCCCATCGAATGAATTTTCCACAAGGCAAGCAGTCCAGCAAAATGCAAGACCAAGAGAAGACCTGTCCATCCCGCGCGCGGATCGTCGTGGATCCGGCCGTGGCGCTCGGCCCGGTGAAGCCCGTGAACGGCGTGGGACAGCCGCCGATCATCAGCCCGATCGAGTACCCGATGTTCCACTACCTGCGCGAAGCGGGCATCCCCTTCTCTCGACTGCACGACGTGGGCGGAATGTTCGGCAAGGGGATTTTCGTGGACATTCCGAACCTCTTCCGCGACTTTGACGCCGACGAAAACGATCCGGAAAACTACGATTTCGCCTTCACGGACCTGCTCATTGGCGGACTCGTGGCCGAGGGGATCGAACCGTTCTTCCGGCTCGGCACGACCATCGAGAACTACCCGTTCGTGCGCCGCTACCGGATTGATCCGCCCAAGGATTTTTCAAAGTGGGCGCGCATCTGCGAACACGTGATCCGGCACTACACCGAAGGCTGGGCGCGCGGATTCCGCCACAGGATCACGCACTGGGAAATCTGGAACGAGCCGGAGAACTGGGAAACCGCCGAAAGAAACGAGTGCTGGCACGGATCGTTCGAAGAATACTGCCGCCTCTACGAAGTGGCGTCGAAACACCTCAAGGCCGCGTTTCCGCATCTCAGGATCGGCGGCTTCGCCAGCTGCGGAGTCGGCGCGGCGGCGGAGCGCGAAGACTGGCATCCGGGCGCGCGTTCGCGCCACCAGCTTGAATGCTTTCACTACTTCCTGCGCTACATCAAGGAGCACGATTGCCCGATCGACTTCTTCTCCTACCACAGCTACGCGGGAGTCGGCGACCTCCCGTTCCAGATCGACTACGTGCGCGAGCACCTCGACAAGGCGGGATACCCCGACGTGCCGACCTGCCTCAACGAATGGCTGCCGGCGCCGGACCACGAAAAGCTCGGCACGGCGCTTCAGGCCTCCGAAGTCGCCGCCACGCTGCTGCTCTTCCAGAACGGGCCGGTCGATTCGGCGGCGATCTACGACGCCCGATGCGGCACAGGCACCTACTCGCCGCTCTTCAACCCGCTCACCTACAAGCCGCACAAGGCGTATTGGGCCTTCGTCGCCTTCAACGAACTCCGGAAGCGCGGCACCGCGGTGAAATGCGAGCGCGAAGCGCCGTTCTCGCGGATTTACTCCGCCGCGGCGCGCGGGGGCGACGGCTCGCTTGCCGTGATGCTCGCCAATGACACTCCTGCCGCCGTGCCCTTCGAGCTCGATCTCGGTGGCGTTGCCGTGAAACGCTGCCGCATTGTCGACGACACCCGCACCTGGGAAGACACCGCTCTTCCGGCCTCGCTTCCGCCTCGCTCGTTCGTTCTCGTCGAAACCTAGTTTCCTCGTTCATTCTCGCCGAGCCCTAGTTTCCTCGTTCATTCTCGCCGAGCCCTAGTTTCCTCGTTCATTCTCGCCGAGCCCTCGTTTCCTCGTTCATTCTCGCCGAGCCCTCGTTTCTCATTTTTCCCACTCCCGGCTCCTTTGCGGCTTCCATTCCCGCTCGCCTCCCTTCACGATGCTCGTCAATTACCGAATTCTTGCTCAATATTTCTTTTATTCAGAATTGATTTTCATAATTTGACAAAGTTCCACCTTTTCGCTATGCTTTCACCCTGCGTTCGCGACATTTTCTTTCCTTATCGTCCTGTCTCCCATTTCTCTCGCGCTCCGCCCTTTCCGTCTTTTCCATCTCATTTCAACGCAACATTTTCCGTTCTTCCATGTCCTACGGTCTTTCCCGCAACACCGGCCACGGCCGCCGCGCCCCGCGGCACCGCTACCGCCCCGACCTGCATCGCCGCGCCGCCGCGCCGCGCGTGCCGTCCAAGCACGGGCAGCGACTCGGGTCGATCCTCGGCGACCTCGCCCAGATCCTCGACATCGAAAACGCCGGAGACTTTTTTCCGGGACCCGTCTATGCCAAG
>CAMNCG010000079.1 GCA_946534105.1 uncultured Verrucomicrobiota bacterium | reverse complement strand
AGAAGGCCCAGAAGAGGTTCTGGTGGATGTTGGTCAGGGTCCGGCGGCTGAGGCGGATGGCCGCGGCGGCGTCCGCGCCCGACCCCTCCGCCCCGCCGGCCGCGCCGGGCCGCGCGGCGGCCGCCGCCGCGGCGTGGGCTTCGCTTGCTCCCGCGCTCGCGCGACGCCGACTGGCCGCGGCGCTCTACGCCTCTGGCGTCGATCCGGAGCGCGTCACCTTCCAGGGTCTCGACCGACTCCATTTTCTGCTTTCCGGCCCGGGAGGCGGCGACGTTTCCCTCGGTGCCGGCGTCGTGGTCCGCGTGCGTCGCGGGTCGCTCTCCGTTATGCCCCATTCACCCCCCTCCCCAGGTTCGTAGGTGTCTCTTTCCGACCGGGATCCAGCGCGTCGGTGGCACACGCGCTCCGCATGGCCGTCACGACGGTCCGCGCGTGGCGCAGGCGGTGGAGCGGGGGAGGTCTCGACGCGCTTCGCCCTCGTCCGGGGCGCCCTTGCGCGGAGACGGGCACGGGCTCGTTTGCCGAACTGCCTCCCTCGCGTGGGGGCCTTTCTCGCGTCGTCGCTTCCCTTCGAGAACCGCTATTTGATGCTCCTGTCGGCATCCGGACAGGGGCTTGACCGCGCCCCTCAGCGGGCCTGTCTGCCCGTCGAATGGCACGGCCACGATCTCGACGCGACGCTCGATTCCTTCACGGACTGGTGCGATGCGCTGCACGCCGGCGCCAAGGCTCCGCCTCCGCCCGAACTCGCCGTCTTCTAAGGCGCCCCTTCCGCTAGCGTCGTCGTATTCTCGGCCATGGCGAAAGACGGGCGGCGTCCATTTCGCCGCATGAGCCGATTCGCGGAGAAACTGGCCTAGGCCGGTTTGCCGCGGATGCCCCGATTCCGGCGCAGGCTACGGGCGGTGGCCGTGGCGCCAGGCGGAGAGGGACATGCCGGTTTCGCGGCGGAAGAAGTTGCGCAGCGAGCCCGGGGAGCCGAAGCCGCAGAAGTCGGAGACGACTTTGAGCTGGCGCTCGGGATCGGCGAGGAGACGCTGCGCTTCGGCGAGCTGCACCGCGTGGATTTCATCGCCGATGCTGTGGCCGACGGCTTTACGGAAGCGCCGGTCCGCCATGCGCCGTGAGCAGGGGAACAGCGCCGCGACCTGAGCCGGCCGCAACCCCTCGCGTGCCTTGAGGCGGATCAGCGCGAGCGCCTTGGCGGCGACGGCGTCGTGCGACGCGAGCGGCCGCGTCGAAGCCCGTCTCTCCACGCCAAGGTCGCCGTAGAGCGCCACGCGGTGCGCGGCGGGCGCGGCGCCGCCGGAGCCGCGCCCGCCCGCCATGCCGATGACGGCCTCCACGGCCATCGCCCCGGCCCGGCGGAAGTCCGGGACGATCGACGAAAGCGTCGGCACGGCGTTTTCGCAGAGTTCCGCGTTGTCGTCCACGCCAAGGACCGCCAGCTGGCCGGGGACTTCCAGACCGATTTCGCGCGCCGCGGCCAGGACTTCGACGGCCACCATGTCGCACGAGGCGAAGAGCGCGCACGGTCGCGGCAGCGACCGGAGAAACGCGCGCATTTTCCGGGTCCACGCCACGTCCCACTTCAGCAGTCCGTGCGTCTCCATCTTCCGGAACTCCGCGCCGTGCATCCGCACCGTCTGCTCGAACGCCCTCGCGCGCTCCTCGCTCCAATGCAGGATTCCGGGCTGGGCGACATAGGCGAAATTCCGGAATCCGGTGGACAGAAGCTCCTTCGCGGCGATGCGCCCGGTGCGGGCGGAGTCGTGCAGGATCGAGAACGCGGAGGGGAAGGGCCTGTTCGGATCGTGATCGACCAGCACCACGGGCGTGGAGCCGAATGTCCGCTCGTCGATGTCGTTCCACACGCCGCCGCAGTAGGCGATCTGGCCGACGGGATGCCAAAGCCGGTCCAGTTCGCGCACGAGTTCCGGTTCGGGCCTGCGGTCCACGAACTGGAGATGAACGCCGCGCTTCGTCGCCTCCGCCTGCGCCCCGACATACGTCATGTGCGCGCCGCCGCGCGTCGAGGAGGTTGAAAAGTAGAGAATCGTCTCCATTTTTGGGGCTCATTCTATGCAGGCACTTTCACAGGGTCAAGCGAAAACCGTGAAAAGCCGGGCGACGCGGAGGGCGGGTTCCTTCGTCGGGAGAGTGTCTTTGTCGATGCGTAAATCAGTTCCCAAACGATGCGGTTTGAGGAGCTGGATGGTCTATCCTCGCCTTCGTCCGGGCGGCATGTCGCCACCCTGGGCCGTCTGGAGTCAAAACTCACCATGAAACCGTTTCCGACCCGCTTTCTTTTCGCCGTCGCGGCGCTGGGCGCGACGCTCCCGGTTCCGGCCGAGGTCCCCGACTGGTCCGGGTATTCGAAGAGCGTGAAAATCACGTTTCCCGGACATGCCGGCTCCCAGGAGCTTCAGAACTTCCCGGTTCTCGTGCGCGTGAGCGCAGAGAACGGGTTCAATCTCTCCAGATTCAAGCTCCCGGACGGCGGTGATCTGCGCTTCTCCGACGCCGACGGCAACCTCCTGGCGCACGAGATCGACACGTGGACCCCCGGCGGCGAGTCCCTCGTCTGGGTCAAGGTCCCGCTCCTCACGTCCGACACGGAGATCGTCGCCCACTACGGCAACGCGACGCCGGCCGCCGTGCCCGCCTCGTCCGGAGTCTGGAGCGAAGGCTATGCCGGCGTCTGGCACATGAACGCCGCCGCCGGGGTGGCGACGCAGGCGGATTCGACGGGGCACGGATTGGACGCCACCGTTCCCGCGGCCGTCGCGGACGGCGTCGAAGCGGGCGTTTCGGGCGCCGTCGGCTCGGCGGCGGCGTTCGACAAGCGCTCCGACCACAAGGGCGGATACGCGGTGGAGGATGGAAGTCAAATGCTTCACGGCCAAAGGGCGATGACGTGGGAGGTCTGGTCAAAGCAGGCCGCGCTGCCGTCCTACAACGCCTACCTTTTACGGATGTCCCCCTACGCTTCCGGGGTGGAGGACGCCTACAAAATCTACGAATGGAACGGGACCGGCCTCCCCGTGGCCTATCCACGCGTGACGAAGACCGACGGCACCTCGGCCTCGCAGACATACTGGCCGAGCGGAAAAATCCCGCCGCTCGACCGGTGGAACCATCTCGTCTGGAGGTATGACGGCGACGCCGGCTCGAAAGCGATGGTTCTCAACGGCGACGTCAGCGGCAAATACAGCGGGACGGCCGACAAGGGAGCCATTCTGTCCCTGCCCGGCGGCGGCGGGCTGACCGTCGGCAACTTCACGACGCATCTCAACGCCAACGCCTTCCCCGGCTCGCTCGACGAAATCCGGATCTCGTCGGTCGTGCGTTCCGACGCCTGGATCGCGGCGACATACGCGACGATCGCCGACGAGACGTTCGCCTCCTACGAGGCGATCGCGAGCGGCGGAAACGACTGGACCAAATACGCGAAGAAGTTCCGGATTTCGTTTCCCGGCGTCGGTTCCGGCGTCACGCTGACGAACTTCCCCGTGCTGGTGAAGCTTTCGGCCTCGTCGCCGAGCGGGTTCCGCTATGCGGACTGCGCCAAGGCGGAAGGGGCCGATTTGCGGTTCTCGGATTCATCCGGCAACGCGCTCGACAGCGAAGTGGAAACGTGGAACGACGCGAACGGCGAGTCGTTCGTCTGGGTCAAAATCCCAGAACTCACTTCCTCCACATTGATCCGCGGCTACTACGGCTGGGCCGAGGCGCCGGCGGCGGATTCGTCCGCCGTCTGGAGCGAAGGCTACGCCGGCGTCTGGCACATGAACGCCGCCGCCGGGGCTGCGACTCAGACGGATTCGACGACGAACCGGCTGGACGCCACCGTTCCCGCGGCCGTCGCGGACGGCATTGAAGCGGGCGTTTCCGGCGCCGTCGGCATGTCGGCGGCGTTCGACAGGCGCTCCGACCACAAGGGCGGATACCTCATTAGCGACGCTTCCGGACGCCTCTGCGGCCACGAGAACATGACGTGGGAGTTCTGGACGTTCCAAAGCGCCATTCCGACGGCGGCGAACGCATACGTCCTGCGCGGACTGAACGTTGCGGAGCAGAAGCAATCCTACTACTGCAACGAGCGCAATAACAACGGCCGCACGTGCATGTACATCTACCAGGAACCCGATGCCGCGACCAATGTCGGATTCTGGCCTTTAGACTCTTCCACGCCCGCGCCGACGCTCGACGACTGGAACTACCATGTCTATCGGCTGGACGGCGCGGGCGGCGTGAAGACGGCCTTTCTCAATGGCGGCACGATTGTCGGGCCTGCAACCTCGGCCGCGAACAAGGGAACGGTGTATTCCGCGGCCGACCAGTTCTTCATCGGGAACCACACGCCGATGTCCAGCGGCAATGCCTTCCCCGGCTCGCTCGACGAAGTGCGCATCTCGAGCGTGGCGCGCTCCGACGCCTGGCTCGCAGCCACGCGGGCGACCATTGCGGACAACGCGGCGTTCACGACATACGGCGCCGCAAGCGACAACTCGCAGGGCACGGTCGTGTTCTTCCGGTAGGACGTGCCCAGGAAGCATGCACGTGATTCGCCGCCTTGACACCGCCGTCTTTCCCGCCTGCTGCGCGCTGGCGCTCGGCGTCGCGCCGGCGTTCGCCGCCTCGCACACCGTCACCTTCCGCCGCCTCAATGGCACCGTTCTCCGGACAGGCGAGGTCGCGCACGGCGCCGATGCGACGGCGCTCGTCCCCGAGGCGCCCTCCGAAAGCGGCTTCTCGTTCTCGTCCTGGGACCACGCCGAACAGCTCGCCCATGTCACGAATGACGTGACCTGCTGGGCGCTCTACGAGGCCACGGCGGCCAAGTCGCCCTCCATCTCCATCGCCTCGCAGTCCATCGCCGACCGCGACATTCCATATTCCCTGGATGAGTACTTCCGGATCTACGACAACCTCGCCTGGAGCGACGAGTTCTCCGGGAGTTCGCTCGATGCCGGGGCGCCGACGTGGTGGGGCGGCAGTTCCGGCCGGACATGGACCTACAACACCGCCCACATCAACAACGAGCTCCAGCAGTACACCACGGGCGGAAACACGACGGTGTCGGACGGGACGCTGAAGATCACGGCGCGGCGCGAGTCCAATGGTGGGCGCATGTTCACCTCCGCCGCGATCAAGTCCCAGGGCATGGTCGCGTTCAAGCACGGTCGCTGCGAAATCCGCGCCAGGCTCACCAAGCAGAAGGGCACCTGGCCCGCGTTCTGGCTGATGGGATCGACCGGCAACTGGCCGAACTGCGGCGAGCTGGACGTCTTCGAGCAAATCAACGGCAGCAAGTGGATCGGCGGAAATCTCCACCTGGCCGACGGGCATGGCGCGACGATCTCCAACTCCGGCCTCGCCGCGACGGAGGACGGCACACACTGGGGCGACGCCTTCCACCGCATCGGCGTCATCATGAACGACTACGAGTGCGTCTGGTATGTCGACGACCATATCTTCAAGCGCATGGACGTCCGCAGCTCGCGCTACAGCACGGTGCACGACTACTCCTGGTACATTCTCCTCAACCTCGCCTTTGGCGGCAACTGGCCCGGGCAGACGGATCCGGACGACGCGAGCATCGCGGACTTTCAGAGCGAGGACTACGAAATCGACTACTGCCGCGTCTTCACGAACACGAAGGCGGGCAACACCGTCGAGCGCGCGCCGGAACCGGAGGGCGCGGCACTTTCCGGCCCCGTCAGGGCGACGGTCTGGCGCGGCTGGCAGATGAAGTGGGGCAAACCGGGCGCATACAGGTCGGGACTCGACCGCAGCGAGGCGGATTTCTTCAAGGCCGCGATGACCGAATATTTTACGCGCGACAACGCCGATGTCGTGACGTTTCTGACGCGTCCGGCCGAGAACACAGGCGCGAACGACCTGACGATGCCGTTCGACGTCCCCGGCTACACCACGCTTTCCCTGAGTCCGGAGGCGGGGTGCAACTACAACGAATACGATGCGGACCGCAGGGAAAGGCTGCTGGGCACCGTCCTGTTCAACAGGAACCGGTTCTCGCAGACGGATTCGGGCATCGGCACCCTTCCCATTTCCAACGACGCCAACTTCACGAACGCCTGCGCCGTGCTTGCCGAACTCGTCGAACGCGGCACCGGCGCGAAGGTGAAGGTCGTGAGCGTGAACGGGTTGTCGACGAACGGCGTCGAAAATGCGGGCGATACCGTCGCGCAAGGCTTCTCGGCGCTGATGTCGAAGCTTGACGTGATGAAGGATGACAAGGTGATTCTGCTTCTCCAAGGCGAAATCTGGAGCGTCTGGAACTACCTCGACAACCGGGTCAAGACGGAGCTGAAGCCGTCGTATTCCAGACTCGGACAGTTCACCTCGTTCTGGCCGGCGTATCAGAGCGCATGGGTGACCACAAGCTACGCGGCGTCAGCCGAGAACCCCGCGCCGCTGTCCGTCCCCAAGGCCAACGGTCAGGCGTCCGGCGTCCATACGAACCAGGCGTATTGCGCGACGGTCGATTTCGTGTTTCCGCCGCCCGATCCGGGCCTCTCCTTTGGCGCGGTCGGCACCGCCCCCGGCTTTGCCTGGACGAACGCCACCGCCACCGTCACGGTCTTCGCGGCCGACGAGTTCGCCGTCCCGGCGGGCGCGAAGGTGCGCCTAACGGTCTCGGATGCCTCCGGCGCCGTTGTCGGCACGGTGGACCGCGACTGGGGCGGGGCAGGGAACTACGCCTTCGACACGGCCGGGGCCATCGGCGGCGCGGCCTTCGCGGACGGCTTCGACTACACCTTCACCTTTTCCGTCGTCGATGCCGGCGGGAGCGCGTTGGCCGAGGACACCGCCGCGACGTCGCTGTGTCTCGGCGCCAAGGCGCCGTGGTTCTCGGCGGACGCGGCGACGGGTGCCGTCGCGGGCGGGGCTTGGTCGGCAACGCCCGCCATCCGGAACGGCGCCTACCTTGTCGGTTCCAATACCTCGTTCACGGCGACGTCGGGACGCGAGGGCTACGCGCGCGTCGAGTTCGCGCTGCCGGGCAACAGCACCGTTTCCGCGTCCAATCTGTCCGATATGCTTGCGTTCGCCGCCCAAAACGGTGAGCGTGCGGGCCTCGTGGCCGTCCAGGGGGACGATGGCGGCATCGTCTGGCACGGACTCGTGCAGGAGAACGGCGCTCCCGCATGGAAGGCGCTTGAAGGAGGGACCGGCACGTCCGATTCCGTTCAAGCCGCCTTCGAGCTCGACACCGCGGGCACCACGCCCCGCGTGTCGTATTTTGTCTGGAATGCCGGGGCGGCCCCCCCGTCGTTCGTGCGTCTTCACGACGCCAACGGCGCCGAATGGTTTCCCGCGCCCGGAACTGGCGTCACCCTGGCCGGCCACCTCGATTTTTGGGGAGATGGCACCGTCCGTCGTTTTGTTGGGCAGATGCTCGACAAGGCCGTCGCCGAGGCGGACGGCGTACGCTACACTTCGCTCGCCGAGGCAATCGCCGCCGGCGACATCACGCTTCTCACCAATGCCGAATGGCCCGCCGACGCCCCTGTCGGCGCCACCGCCGTGACCCGCGACGGCCACACGCTGCTTCGGGGCGGCGTCGCCGTCGAGGGCGACACCGTCGTCGTCGATTCCGGCCCGTGCGTCCTCGCGGGCGAAGGGACGCTTCGCGTCACCTTCGGCAAGCTCGCCTCCGTCGGCGTCGCGACGGCCGGCCGCACTCCGGCGCAGATCGCCGCCGACCTCGCCGCCGACGGCGCCAACGGCATCCCGCGCTGGCAGAGCCTCGTCCTCGGTCTCGACGCGGACGATCCGGCCTCGCGGCCATATGCGGACATTGCCGTGGACGGCGACACCGTCGTCGTCTCCGAAGGCGGCGTGACCGTCGACGAGGAGGTTGGCGCCACGGTGACGTACCAGGTGGTTGAGGTGCCGGACCTCGCGAATCCAACGGCCGTGACGCCCGTCGGCGAACCGGCCGCGCCGGGCGAGCCGGTTCCGCTTCCCATGGGCATGGCCGCTTCGCGGTTCTTCCGTATAAAAGTCTTGATCACAACACCATGAACCATCAATCACACATGTCCGCGCCCCCGCCGCAGAACGGCATTGCAACGTGGGACCCAAACATGGCGGCGGAAAACGCCGTCGTGGACGAAGCCGGAGTCAAATGGATCGACGGGAAGGACCTTCCCATCGAGGGGCGGGTCTTCGACGACGTGGAACACTACTTCGACCGGCTCCCGGCGAATGTTTCCACGAACGTCAACGCCGGCGTCCGCGGCATGAAGCACCACACGGCGGGGATGCAGTTCCGGTTCAGGACGGATTCGAAAACGCTCCGCTTCAAGTGGACGCCATGGAATGCGTCGCGCCTCGCGATGGGCCACATGCCATCGACGGGCGTGAGCGGCATCGACATCTACCGATGGGATGCCGGAAGTGGACGCTGGCTCCACGAGAAGTGCTTCCGTATGCCGGACGAGGCGAAGGGCGAATTCGCCTTTGACCTGCCCTGGAGCCACGGTGGCCCGTGCCTCGTCTATCTGCCTCTCTACAACGGCATTCGCTCGTTCTTGCTCGGCATCGACGCCGAAGCCACCGTCGAGCCGTTGCCGCCGCGCGCGAGCGGCGTCGAAAAGCCCGTGGTGTTCTACGGGACGTCCATCACGCAGGGCGCGTGCGCGTCGCGTCCGGGAATGGCCTTCGTGAACATCGTCGGCCGCAATCTCGACGTCCCCGTCGTGAATCTCGGATTTGCCGGCTGCGGATGGATGGAACTGGAGATGTCCGATCACCTCGCGCGCATTGACGCGAGCTGCTATGTCATCGACTGCCTCTGGAACATGGGAAGCACGAGCGTCGGCAACTTGCCGGGCCGCTTCGTCGAGGAGAACTACGAGCCCTTTATCCGCAATCTGCGCGCCAAACGTCCCGGCGTCCCGATCGTCATGGCCGGCCAGTGCGACGTCCGGGGCGGCGCGCCAACCGCCCAGGAGCGGTTCGTCAAGGAGCTCCACGGCCGGCTTGTCGCCGAGGGGTGGCGGGGACTCGTCTTCCTCCCCGGCGCCGGAATGTTCGCCGACGACTCCGAGGGCACCGTCGATGGGTGCCACCCGAACGACTACGGCATGGTCTCCCTCGCGAAGGCATACGGCGCCGCCGTGGCCGAAGCGTTGGCGGCGGGGAGAACCCTTCATCCTCACGTCCCGATTCGCGCGACGGGGCGTGATATGGCGGAGGGGTGATGGTAGTCTTCTCTTCCCGGCGGGCGTCCGGCGCTACGTCGCCGTGGACCGGGGTCGCCTCTTCGGCCTCACCCGCGGCAGCGGCGTCTGGGTGCGCGCCATTCCAAGATAGCATTCGACATGGCCTTTCGCATGAAAAAAACGCTTCCTCCCATCGCGGAGCAGCCCGAATCCGGCGCGTCCCCCCCCGGGCGCCGCGTCTCGGATGTCGCCGGGCACCCCGTTGTCCTCGCCGGGACGTCCCCCGTTCCCGGTCATGAGCCGAGCCTTCTGCCGCCCGACCGCACGTGGCGGCTTGTCTGGAACGACGAGTTCGACGGCGATGAGCTCGACCGCTCGAAGTGGATGTTCCGCGAGTGGTTCTGGCGTCGCCGGATGAAGGGATTCACCGACAAGGCGGCCGTTCCGGACGGCCACGGCAACCTGCGGCTTTCGCTCTTCCTCGACGAGGACGGCGGCCTCAAGACCTCGCAGCTCCAGACGGGGCCCAACTACCACGACGCGCCGCACGCCATGGAGCCGAACCCCTGGGGACAGGCTCCGCTCTGGGACGTCGGCGAGCAGCCGAAGCCGCTGTTCATGCACCGGTTCGGCTACTACGAGTGCCGCTGCCTCCTGCCGAAGCTGCCGGGCTGGTGGGCCGCCTTCTGGCTGCAGTCGCCCTCCATCGGCATGTCGCCCGACCCGCGCTGGAGCGGCGTCGAGGTGGACGTCATGGAGAACTTCACGCGCGACGGCCGCTGCACGGCCGGCTCGATCTACGGAGGCTACGGCAAGGGCTACACCGACGCCGAGGACCGCTGCGACTTCGCCGTCGATCCCGCGGTCTGGCACCGTTTCGGCCTCCTCTGGACGCCGCGCGAATACGTCTACTACTGCGACGGCCGCGAGGTCACGCGCACGGACAAGGTGGTCTCGCAGGTCGAGGAATTCGTCCTGCTCACCGCCGAAGTGCAGGGCTGGCGCCTCGGGAACATGGACCGCCACAGCCCCAAGACCGCCGCCGCCGTCCTGAACGCCGACGGCACGCTCAAGGCCGACGACGCCTTCCTCGTCGATTACGTCCGCGTCTTCGATCCCGCGGAAGGGTGGCAGGCATGAGAACCGTCGCGACGGTCTGGGCGCTTGCGGCGGCGGCGTTGGCTTCCGGCGCGATATCCGCCTCGGGCGCGACGCGGCCGGGAGGCCACCTTTCCAGCGCGACGCGGCCGGGAGGCCGCATCCCCCTCGACTTCGGCGCGGCGCGGGCCGAGGCCGGTGCCATCGTGCGGACCCTGCCGCAAGGCGCAGGCCGGACGGCGCCGGGCATTCTCGTCGGCACCGACGGCTCGCGCGATTGGGCGGGCGCGGAAGTTCCCTTCGCGGGAGGACCGGCCGATCTTTCCGGCGCAGGCCTCCTCAAGGTGACGGTGAGCAACGCCTGCGACGAGACGTTCCGCGTCCATGCGACGCTCGTCACGGGCGCATGGCAGGGGCGCAACCCCTCGTACCACGCGACGCTGCGCCCGCACGAGACGCGCGAAATCCCGTTGCGGCTCTGGAGCGCGCCGTGGGCGCTCTCCGCCCCGCTCGACCTGCCCGGCATGAAACACGCCCCGAAGGCCGCGGGCGACGGCGCCTTCGACCTCTCGGCCTGCAAGGGGGTTCTCGTCACGCGCGCGCTCCGGCAAAGCACCGCCCCGGCTTCTTTTGCGGTGCTCGGCGCGACCGTCGAGGGAACGCCCGTCGAGCCGCGCGTGCTCGACGCGGCGACGTTCCTCCCGTTCGTTGACCGATACGGACAGTTCAAGCACGA
The DNA here is from genome assembly GCA_946534105.1 of uncultured Verrucomicrobiota bacterium. GTDB lineage: Bacteria > Verrucomicrobiota > Kiritimatiellia > RFP12 > UBA3636 > UBA3636. The sequence continues at coordinate 3,733 of CAMNCG010000079.1, read as the reverse complement.
AGACTGGCCGCTCAAAATCCATTCCGACGCCGACCTCGACGCCGCCTGGGCGCGCGAGGAGGCGTGGCTCGCGGCGCATCCCGAGAGCCCGATCCCGGGCGCCGACCGCTTCGGCGGCTGGGGCGACGGCCCGCAACTGCCCGCCACCGGGCGTTTCCGCACCGAAAAGACCGGCGGCAAGTGGTGGTTCGTCGATCCCGACGGGCACCTCTTCTTCTCGCACGGCATTGATTGCGTCTACGCGAGCGCGCCCACGCCGCTTGCCGGGCGCGAGCGCTTCTTCGAGTGGTTGCCGGGGCCCGGCGATCCCGAGGCGCGATGCGGCTGGTTCGGTTCCGACGGCGCGATGACGCACGTCGATTTCGCGCAGGCGAACCAAGTGCGGAAGTTCGGCGCGGACTGGAAGCCGCGCTTCGCGGACCTCGCCGCGCGCCGCCTCCGCGCGTGGGGACTCAACACCATCGCCAACTGGTCGCCGGACTACGCGCGCGAGCCGCGCCTCCTTCCCTACACGATGCAGTTCAACACGGGCGCCTTTCCGCACCGGCTCGCGCTTGCCGACGGGTCCGTCTGCAAGACGTTCCCGGATGTCTTCCACCCCGACTTCCCGGCGTTTCTGCGCGAAAAGGCCGCGGCCGTCACGGCTTGGACCGGCGACGACCCGATGCTGCTCGGCGTCTTCGTCGACAACGAGCTTCGCTGGGACCAGGCGCAGAAGGCGGCGGACTTCCCGGCCGTCGCCGAGCGCTACTTCGCCGAAGTCGAGGCGGCTCTGCGCGACACGATGCCCGGCGCGCTCTACCTCGGATGCCGCTTCGCGTGGGAATCGGCGAGCCGCGAAGAGTGGCGCGCCGCCGCGCGGCATTGCGACGTCGTGAGCGTCAACGTCTACGAACGAACGCCGGCCCGCGACCTGCCGCCGGACGCCGAGGACAAGCCGATGCTCGTCGGGGAGTTCCATTTTGGCGCGTTCGACGCCGGGATGTTCGCACCGGGCCTCGCCCCGGCCCTCGACCAGAAAGAGCGCGGCGAATGCTACCGCGCCTTCGTGCGCGACTGTCTCGACGGCCCGCGCTGGGTCGGCGCGCACTGGTTCCAGTATCAGGACCAGGCGCTCACCGGACGCCCCGACGGCGAAAACTACCAGTGCGGCCTCGTCACCGTCTGCGACGTGCCATACCCCGAGCTGGTCCGCGCCGCCCGCGACATCGCCGGAGAAATGTATCGCCGCCCGATGCCGAAACCCCACGTCCACTTGCCGCCCGAGCCGGCGCGGGTGCGGTAGCGCAGTTCGTTCCGACCGGCGTGCAGTTTGATCATCGTCGGCTCCCACCCGGAGAACGTGCCGTCGAGCGGTTCGAACGGCGAACCGTTCACGGAAAGCGCTCCGTGGTAGTCGTTGTGCCGGAAGACGCGGCGGAACTGCGCAAGCTGCTGCGGGTCGAGCATCCACGAAGGAGGCTCTCCGCTGGGCGGACCGCATCGAGACGCTTCTCGACGGCGGTGAACTTCCGCGTGAACTTTCCCCGAATCTCGTCCGGGTGGCGGTGGAGCCGCAACCCCCTCCCGCCGGCTCGTCAGTGTCGCGGCGGAGGGGTTGACTTCGGTCTTTGCGAGTTTGACGGGCGCGTCGTCCGCGATGCACGCGGCCGTCAGGCGGTCGCGGCGCGTTTTTTGGCGTCGAGCCAGCGCGGAAAGGCGTCGTCCCAAGCGGCGGCGCCGGCGGAGGGCGAGATGCGCGCCATGTCGATCGAGTCGCGGACGAGGCGGCGTCCTTCGTCGAAGGAGGCGAGGTCGCCGAGGCCGACGAGCTGGGCGACGGCGTTGCCCATGGCAGCGCCTTCGACGGGACCGCAGGCGATTTCGGCGCGCATGGCGTCCGCCGCCATGCGGCAGTGCATCGCGTCGCGCGTCGCGCCGCCGATCATGTGGAGGACGTCGCGTTTGCGGCCGGAAAGGGTTTCGAGTTCGCCCCAGACTTCGCGGTAGCGCATGACGACGCTTTCCATCGCCGTGCGGTAGAACTGGCCGCGCGTTTCCGGGACCGGCTGGCTGGTGAGGCGGCAGAAGTCGGCGATCTTTTCCGGCATGCGGCCCGGGGAAGCGAACGGGGCCCAGTCCGGATCGACGAGCGAGCGGAACGGCTCCGACGCTTCCGCTTCGTGCATGAGTTCGTCCCAGCCCGGCGCCGCGCCGTCCTTCGTCCACGCGCGGCGGAGTTCCTGGACCATCCACATGCCGGTGCAGTTCTTGAGAAAGCGGAACGAGCCGTTCACCGCGCCTTCGTGCGTGTAGTTGAGCTCGTAGGAGGCGTCGCCGAGGATCGGCGAGGGCGTCTCGATGCCGAGAAGCGCCCACGTGCCGGTGGCGAGGTAGCCCCAGCTCGTGGAGGGGTCCGCGGGGACGGAGGCGACGGCGGAGGCGGTGTCGTGCGAGCCGACGGTCACGACCGGGACGCCTTCGAGCCCGGGAACGCCGCGCACCGGGCCGAGCACCGTTCCGGGGCGCACCGGCGTGCGGAAGAGGGAAGGGGAGACGCCGATCCTGCCGAGAATCTCCGCCGAGAAATCGCCGGTGCGGAGATCGACGAGGCCGGACGTGGAGGCGATGGTCGCCTCGTTGGCCTCGACGCCGCACAGCGCGAAGTCGATGAGGTCGGGCATGAAGAGCGCGCGGTCTGCGAGGTCGAGAAGCGACGGCTCGGCGATGCGCTCGGTGTGGAGCTGGAAGACGGTGTTGAAGTCGATGAACTGGATGCCGGTGGCGTCGTAGAGCGGACGCTTGCCGACGAGCGCGAAGACTTCGTTCGTGCGTTCGGGGCAGTTGCGGACGTCGCGGTAGGCGACGGGGAGCCCGAGCAGGCGGCCGTTTTTGTCGACGAGGCCGTAGTCGACGCCCCAGGTGTCCACGCCGACGGACGCGATTTCGCCGTACTTCGCCGCGCCGGCGGCGAGCCCCGCACGGATGTTCGCGAGGAGCGACGGGAAGTTCCAGTAGAGGTGGCCCGCGATTTCGACGGGCGTGTTGTCGAAGCGCGAGACGACTTCGAGGGCGATTTTCGAGCCGTCGCAGCGGGCGGCGATCACGCGTCCGCTTCCGGCTCCGAGATCGACGGAAAGAAGGGTTTTCATGGCAAGTTCGAGGGAATTTCCTTGGCCTCGCCGTTCCCGGGGAGGCGACACGATGGGACGAGGAAAAAGGCTAGTTGGCGGGGGCGGCGGGGGCGGAAGGGACCACCTCCAAGGGCTCGGCGACTGTCTCGGGCTCGGCGACTGTCTCGGGCTCGGCGACTGTCTCGGGCTCGGCGGAGTCGGAAGCAGGGACGGAGGGAACCGCCTCCAAGGGCGCAGCGACAGGTTCGGGCGCGGCGACAGACTCGGGCGTGGCGACAGGTTCGGGCGCGGCGGAGTCGGAAGCAGGGACGGAGGGAACCGCCTCCAAGGGGGCGGCGACGGGCTCGGGCGCGGCCTCCGGCATGGCGGGGGCTTCGCCCGGGGCGGGCGCGGAGACGAGGACGCGGCCGACGACCGAGGGCCCCGTGGTGTATCCGGTGCCGGAAAAGCGGACGATGGCGTCGTGGAGTTCAAACCATTCGTCCTCGGCGCGGCGCCCCTCGGCGAGTACGTCGGATTCGCCCGCCTCCCACACGGGGCCGGCGCCATAGCAAAGGCGGTTCTGAACGGCTTCGGGATGTCCTGCGAGGCAGACCGGGCGGCGGGTCCAGTCAAGGGCC
>CAMNCG010000078.1 GCA_946534105.1 uncultured Verrucomicrobiota bacterium | reverse complement strand
ATCCACTTGCCGCCGTTCGCGGCGCAGAAGGGCGTTCCGGAAAACGACGTGCCGCGCAGGGAGCCGCCGGAGAAGAGGACGCGGGCCGCGACGGCTGGATTGGCGTTCGTGGCGCACTGGAGCGTCGTGGCGCCGGTGCGGAGGTCGAGGACGGTCGCGTATTCGGCGTCGGATTCGAGATCGGGCGCAAGGGATAGGCGCGAGGAGGAGGGAATCGTGCCGCCGTTGGCGACGATGCCACCGGATGAGCCGTCTACCACGACGGCGGCGCCGGCGGCAAGCGAGCCGCCGGGGGCGAGCGCCAGGGTGTCGCGCAGGAGGACGGCGGCGCACGTCTCGGCGGAGTCGAGCGTGAGAGGGGCGCCTTGCTCCACTACGAGCGCGTCGTAAAGAAACTGGCCGGTGCCCTGCAATTCAATTTTGCCGTTGCGGTTGAACGACCTAGCGTGGAGCGTGGCGTTTTTGACGATGAGCGTCGCATTGGAGGCGAGGGATAGGGCATCGACGGAAACGGTATCGCTCTCGGCGCCACGCACGAGGAATCGCCCGCCGTCAATCCGCACATTGCCGAAGGACGAGGAACCGACGTCGAGGCCGTTCTGTCCAGAGCCGGTCTTCACGATGTCGATGTTGCGGCAGTCCTGCGACGAGCCCAGCGAAACCATGCCGTCGAGGTTGTTCTCCCCGAGGCGCACCGTGGCGCGGGCGGAGGCGGAGTTTTTGAGGACACCCCCGCCGACGGCATTGAGCTCGTTCACGGAGACGCGGTGGCCGCCCAGGTCGAGGACGGGCGCCGGCAGGCTTCGGTTCACCCACGTCATGCGGATGCCGCCGGTGCCGTTGCCGTGCGGGAGGCAGTCGTCGGCGCGGCAGATGATCTGGACGGCGTTGGAAAGGACGAAGTTTCCGGTGTGGTCCCAGGCGGTGCGCGCGTCGTCGAGCCAGACGGTGCCGCGCCAGTCGTTCTGGGCGTTGTAGCTGTTGTCGCAGAATACCACTTCGCAGTTGCCGCGCGTCTCGACGAAGCCGTCGCCGGTGTGCCAGTGGATGCGCTGGAGACCGAGCGGACCGACGAGGATGGGGGCGCCGTTTTCGCCTTCGAGGCGCCAGCGCGCGCCGTTCGCGGTGCAGAACGGGTGCCCGTTGAAGGAGGTGCCGGTCATGGCACCGCCGGCGAAGACGATGCGCCTCACGGCGGATGCGTTGTCGTTCGTGGCATTGTTGAGCGTCACCGTCTGGCCGGGCGCGAGGCGCAGGACGTCGGTGACCGTTTCGGGAACGGTGCCGTCGGCAAGGGCTGCGAGGATCGCGCGCTTGCGGGCGTTGTCGGGGGATGGGGAGAAGTCCCACCGGGTTCCGATCTCGTTCTCCTGGTGTTCGAGGCTCCAGCCCTCCCAGGCGCGGAAGGCCATGTAGCACCAGTCCCAGCCGTATTCGTTGAAGATGTCGGTGAGGTCCGTGAGGTACAGGTCGGCGTTGGGCGCCCAGCAGATGGCGGAGAATTCGCCGACGAGGATGCGGGCGCCGTGCTTCTGCTGGAAGGCGCGGACGGGGGCGAGCTGCGCGCGCAGCCACGCCTTGTCGAAGGTGCTGCCGTTGGCGAGAGTTCCGGGGTAGGCCAAGCCGTAGGGGTTGTTGTCCAGTCCCTGGTGCGTGTAGGTGCCCGGCTCATACATGTGAACCTGGTAGATGACGTTGCCGAGCGAGAGCGGCGAGAGGTAGTGGAAGGCGTCCGGGGCGTCCATAGCGCTGGCCTCCATGACGATGGTGACGTCGGGGTCTATCTCGCGGATGGCCTCGGCGGCGGCCTGCTGCACCTGCCAGTAGTTGCGCTTGTGGGCGGAAGTCTGGTTGGGCTCGTTGCAGAGGTCGTAGCCGTAGATGCAGGGATTGCCACGGAAGCGGGAGGCGATCTCGCGCCAAACGGCGAGCCATGCGTCGTAGAAATCGTCGTCGTCGAAGAGCGCGAAGTCGGAGTAGCCGCCGACGCGGCCGCCGACGGTGTTGTGGAGGTCAACGATGACCTTGATGCCGTATTTCTCCGCGCAGGGGAGGATGACATTCTCCAGATGGTCCAGGCGGCCGCGAATCCACGAGACGTAGGCGGGGATGTTCGTGATGGAGGCAGACGGGCAGTTGGCCATCTCGAAGCGGAGAAGCGTCGCGCCCCAGTCGTGGAGGGTGCGGAAGTCGCCCTCGTTCATGTCGCCGGTGGGAGACATCACGCCGCGACAAGTCGCAGCGTCGGCTACAGGCTGAGGATACTGCACGATGTAGTTCTGATTTGTCGGCTCGCAGATCGCGGGCTGCTCCGTGATCGTCAGGGAACTCAAGTCGAAGCGGGCGGTACCTGTGGCGTGCTGGATGCCGAGGCCCAGGGTCGCCCTGGTGGTGCGGTACTGGCTGGGGTCGAAGCGGAGCCTGAGCTGGATCCAGCCGTCGGACGTGCCGGTCTTCTGCGGCAGGGTGCCGTCGATGGTGTTGTCCGTGCCGCGCAGGTCGTCATGGAAGGAGAACTGGAACTTCAGCCCGTCCCAGCCATAGGTCGTGTTGCCGATGTTGGAAAGCTGCGCGTTGACCGTCAGCTCGAAGGCCTTGCCGGCGAAACCGCTCATGTCGAACGTCGTGTTGACTCTGCCGCTGGCGGGCGTCGAGCCCGGGATCGACACGGTGGCGATGTTGCCGGAGATGGACGCCCTGCTGTTGCTTGGGGTCCAGGAGAGGGATGGCATGGTCACCTCCGCGTTCGCCGCGCACAGCGCAGCGAATGCGGACGTGGCGAGTGAACAATGGCGAAGGATGGATTTCATGCTGGAGACCTCAAAAAAGCCTTGCAATTTCGTCGGAAATGCGATAGCATCTCGAACCGAAACGCACATTTAGTAAATGACGGTTTACTCAACGGGCGTTTGGAAAGTGAGACCGCATGGACAAGTTTTTCGGACGGGAAAAGGAAATCGCGCTGTTGCGGCGCGAGCGCCAGATTGCGGCGAGGTCGGCACGGTTCACCGTGCTGACCGGTCGACGGCGCGTCGGCAAGACGGAACTGGTACGCAAGGCCCTGGACGACGGGGTTGCGCCGTATGTGCATCTGCCGATCACGCGGCAGCCGGAAACGACGCTCTGCGAGCAGTTGCAGGAAGAGGCGGAGAGTGCGCTCGGCATGTCGATCCCCGGTCGGTGTCGTCGTTTCGGCGAACTCTTCGAGGCCCTCCTGCGCGAGTCGCTTCGCAGGCCGTTTACGCTGGTTCTCGACGAATTCCAGGAGTTCGACCGAACGAATCCCGGAGTTTTCGGCGATGTCCAGGCGGCTTGGGACCGGCACCACGCGGCCTCCCGCGTCAACCTCGTCGTTTCCGGAAGCGTCAATCGGCTGATGAACAAAATCTTTTTCCAGGATTCCGAGCCGCTCTACGGGAGGAATACCGGAAAACTCGAACTCAAGCCGTTCGCCCCGGCGCTTCTCAAAGAGATTTTTCGGCACTACCATCCGCGATACACGTCCGATGCGCTGCTGGCGCTCTGGACGATTGGCGGCGGCGTGGCACGCTACGTGGACATGATGATGGCGATGCGCGCCTTCACGCGCAAGGCCATGCTGGAGGCGGTCTTTTCGGAAATGTCGCCGTTTCTCGACGAGGGGCGGACGATTCTGGCCGACGAGTTCGGCACGGACTACGGCACCTATTTCACGATTCTTTCCGGCATCGCGTCGGGACAGACGACGTCCGGGGAACTCAAAATGCTCGTTGGCACTGACGTTGGCGGATTTCTCGGACGTCTCGAGACCCAATACGGCATTGTCGCCCGCAAGGAGCCCCTGTTCGGCCGAGAAGGCGCGAAAAACGGCCATTGGCAGATCGACGACTGCTTCTTCCGGTTCTGGTTTCGTTTCGTCTTCAAATACCGGTATCTCCTCGAATTGGGTCGCCATGACCGTCTGCTCGAAATCGCGAGGAGAGACTTCGACACCTTTTCCGGCCATGCTCTGGAGCGGTATTTCTTCTGGAAATTCGCGACGGAAGGCCGGTACACGCGGATGGGGGGCTGGTGGGACCGAAAAGGCGAGAACGAAATCGATCTCGTCTGCGAGGACGAGGAGCGCGGAATCCTCGATTTCTACGAGATCAAGCGCGATGCCTCGCGCATCGACCTCGCCGCGCTGGCGGTGAAGCGCGAGGCGTTTTTCGCCAAGAACCCATCCTTGCGCGGGCGCGAGTCCCGCCTGCTCGGACTGGGACTCGAGGACATGTGAGGCGTGTGTGTCGCCTACCATACGCAGATGACCGTGGCCTTGATGCGCGGCATGGAGGCTTTCATGGAGCCCCCTACCACACGCTGAGCACGAGAGCCCCGGGGATGCGCAGGGCGGAGCCGTTCCAGTAGAGGCGCTCTTCGGTCGCGGTGCCGTTGACGCGGAGCGTCCAAGTGCCGAAGTTCGCGGCGCCGGTCGTCTGGTGAAGCGTCACGGGAATCGTTGCGCCGCCCAGTTTCGCGTCGGCCGGGACGTTCACGAGGTCGAGAACGCCGCTCGCGGCGATTTGAGCGCCCAGCAGCATCGCACCATTCGTCCAATCGACCGTAATCGCAGAAACGGTCTCAGTCTCGGCAACGCCGACTTCCGAGTCGAGATAGAACGCCGATGTCGCGCCGGCATTTTTTGCAACCGGGAAGAAGACGCGCTCCGTAACGCGGTCGTAAAGGCCGGCCTGACCGTTGTCCGCAAGGCATGGCACATAGTCGCGCAGCGCCTCGTCGCCGTCCCACAGTTTGAGAGAATACAGCCGAATCGCCGAATGGTAGCTGGTGCCGGATGAATCGCGGTAGCAGAAGAGGGCGAGCGTGTTTCCGGCGTTGAGGTAGCCGGTCGAGGTGGAGGCGCCGGAGTTGAGTTCCGCGTCGTTCACCGTGACCGACTGCGCTCCTTCGTCGAGTGCGCCGACGATGCGGTAGCGACCGTTCTTTTCCGCAGTGACCGAGGAATCGAAGAAGGTCTTGTAGCCGTAGATGAAGTTTCCGTGGTAGTGATAGGCCAGGTAGAAGCGGGTGTTAGAATTGGCCGCCCCTCGCGCGGTCAGGATGCCGCGCTCGTTGGAGGCGGTCGGCGTGTCCTTGAGCGTGAAGTCGATGTCGCTCCGGATGCCGCTCTTGGCGATGACGCCGGTGTCGAGCCACAGGCGGCGGCTGCCGTCGTCGCCGTCGGACTGCACCCAGGCGAGCGTCTTGGCGGGGCGCGGCAGGGCAGTCGAAGGCGCGTTGAAGGGCGTCGCCGTGGCAGAGCCGTAGAACTTGCCCGTCGCCTTGTCGTAGAGGCCGGCGACGCCGCCCTTGCGGGCCGGCAGGTAGTGGCGCACCACGCTGAAGCCGCCATTGCCGTCCGAGCGCAGAATCTTGAGCTCGTGGAGCTTCGCCTTGGCCTTGCCCGTCGCCGTTCCGGCGTTGTTGTAGGCGAAAAGATAGAGCGGAATGCCGAGATCGACCGCGCCTTGTTCGGCGAACGGCGTCATGGTCGTGTCGGCGGGTTCGCGGGGGCCGAATGTCTTGTTCCCGTTCTGGTAGAACTCCATCGCGGCGGCATTGGAGAAGTCCGCTACGACCTCCGCGCGCGTCCCGCTCGCGTAGTGGGATGCATTTGCGGGGTTGCACCGCGAGTTCGTGCCGTAGCCGACGAACGGCATTGTCCGATACATGTGAACCATCAGCATGCGGTCGTCGCCCTTGCGGGCGCCGACGAGGCTCCAGTCGGTGTTGTTGTCGATTGACCCCTCCCATGAGAAGTCGGCGCGGACCTTGAGCCCCGTCGCGGCATTCACGCCAGAGTCGATATACTGCTCGCCCGTTGCCTCGATGTAGTCGAGGTATTCGTCCGGCTCACCGTATTCCGCAGCAGAGACGGATACCGTGGATGCGGTGACGATGATGGGCGTCGCGAGCGGACCGCCCGTCGCGAACGGGTCGCCGGAACCACCGTTGTAGAAGTATTTCTTCTCGACGCGATCATACATTGCCGGAGCGTCGTCCGGGTCGAGGCACGGCACGAATTCGCGCTTCAGGTCGTCGTCGAGCCAGATCTTGGCCGAATAGATGCGCGCCTTGGCCTGCTGTCCGGCGGAGCCATACATGTTGGCGGCGAAGAGATACATGTCTAGGCCGGAGTCAAACGACGACGATTCCGACATGGGGGTTCCTTTCACCATGCCATTGACGACGAGTTTCTGTTCGCCGCTTTTGAACGTCGCGCGGACGGTGTATGGGGTGTTGATCACGATGTCATCCGATGACGACCAATAGCTGGAGTTTCCATCGTTCCGCAACCAGCCCTTCCACCACTTATAGTTTGCCCAGTGGACGGGGAAGAACCGGGTGTTGCCAGAATCCTTGCGGCAGCCGAGAATGGTGTTGTCCCCCATCGTGACGCATGCGACCTTGATTTCGGCCTCCACTCCGACTTTGCCTTGAACACCGGTATCGATCCACTGCGAGCCGGAGGACTGGAGATATTCGACCCGTGTGGCGTCAGCGGGAATTTCGGGTTCGAGGAGGAAGAAACGGACGTTCGAAACGGTGCTGCCCCATTCGGCGGGGAGGGCGACGGTGCGCGAGGTGTCGCCGGCGGCGACGGAGCCGATGACCTCGAACGTGTCCCAGGCGTTGGTGGCGGAGCCGCCGTCAGTGGCGCCGTAGCCCCAGGCAAGCGTGTAGTCAGCGCCATCGGCGCCGCCGAAGGCGAGCGAGGCGCTGGTGGAGGAAACGGAGGAGACGCTGACGGTACGGGCGGCGGCCGTCGTGGCGCAGAGCGCGACTGCGGCGATGACTGCCGGAGCGCGGGCGGCCCGCCCGCAAACGGCGGCGAGCGCCGGCATGACTAGAGACGGGAGACGTGTGACGTGTGTTTTCATGGTGTTGTTCCTTTCGTGGTGAGTGGGCGTTGAAAGTGTTGCCAGTATGGAAGTGTTGCCAATTGCCAGTTTCAATTTCCGGTGTAGGGTCCGAATTTGACTGAAAATTTTTTCCAAATTTGACTGAATGGAAAATCAAAATTTATAGCATTAGCACTTCCGAATCTCATGCATTGACGTTTCCGAATCGGATGCATGAATGCGCGGAAGAATCGTGTTTCAAAACATGATTCTGTGTCGGAAATCATATTTTGAAACACGATTCCTCTTGACTTTTTCATGTCTGACGACGTAGAATCCACGCCACCTCGAGGACAACTGCCATGAACGAAACGACGATGGATTTTTCCCGATTGGACCGAAGCAGCCGGCGGCGGATTTCCGCCGTTCCGATGGCGTTCCGGCGCGCGCCGGCGGCGGCAATCAACTGGGAGGACCGCCTGATTTGCCTCAAGGGGCCGCGCGGGTGCGGCAAGACGACGACGCTGTTCCAGCGCATCCGCGAGGCGTTTCCCGATCCGTCCAAGGTCCTCTACGCCTCCCTCGACGACCTTTGGTTCGCGACGCACGACGTGTTCGACCTCGTGGAAGACCATTTCACGCACGGGGGAACGCACGTGTTCTTCGACGAGGTTCACCATCTTCCGGACTGGCAGACCTGCGTCAAGAACCTTTACGATTCCTTCCCTTCGCTTCATTTCGTCTATACCGGCTCGTCGATGCTTCGGCTCGACCGGATGCAGGGGGATCTTTCGCGTCGCCAAATTGTCTATCACATGCCAGGACTCTCCTTTCGGGAATACCTCCTGTTCGAACACGGCGTCGACATGCCCGCCGTCCCCTTTGAACGACTTCTTGAAGAGCATGCCTCCATCGCCGAGGGCGTCTGCGGCCGCATCCGGGTGCTTCCCGCCTTCGAAGCCTACCTTCGTTTCGGATACTATCCGTTTTTCAAGGAGGTGAAACGGGGGTTTCCGCAGCGTCTCGCGCAGATTGCGGCGCAAGTTCTCGAAGGCGACTATCCCGCAGTCGAAGATGTCTCCGCCGCCACCATCCGCAAAGCCCGGAAGATGCTGATGATTCTTGCCGACAGGGTGCCGCAGAAAGTAAACTTCGAAAAACTCTGCCGCGAGCTGGAGACAGACCGGAATCAGGGACTCAAAATGCTCGACGCGCTTTCGCGCGGAGGACTGCTCGGCCTGCTTTCCGACCGGGCGCGCAGCCTCAAGGGACTCTCCCGCCCCGACAAAATCTACCTCGGCGACACCAACCTGATGTACGCGCTTTCGTCCGCGCCGGACACGGGAACGATCCGCGAGACGTTCTTCCTCAATCAGGTGCGGCAGGTTCGCAACGTGAACTACCCGGCGCGGGGAGACTTCCTCGTCGACGGCCAGTGGCTTTTCGAGGTGGGCGGACGCGGCAAGACGTTCGACCAGATTGCGGACGATTCGAAGGGATTCCTCGCCGTTGACGATACCGAAATCGGCTCTCGCCACAGGATCCCGCTCTGGATGTTCGGGCTGCTTTACTAGCCCCGCCCCGGCTGCGTTCATCGCTTCAGTCCCTCCAGCAGCGCGCGCCTGCGAGGGTTGTCGGCGGAGGGGACGAGGTGGTCACGGTCGGGTCCCTCGTGCTCGACGCTCCAGGCCCTCCATTCGCGGAAGGCGTGGTAGCACCAGTCCCAGCCGTATTCCTCGAAGAGGTCGATGCAGTCGGCGATGTAGCGGTCGGCCCCCTCGGCCCAGCAGATGGCCGAAAACTCCCCGACGAGGATGCGCGCATGGTGCTTCAACTGGAACTCGCGCACGGGCGCGAGCTGACGGCGCAGGAACTCCTTGTCGAGCGTCTCGCCTTCCGCCATGACGCCGGGATAGGTCTGGCCGAGCGGATCGCCAGGGCCGACGCCCTGGTGCGTGAAGGTGCCGGGGTCGTACATGTGGACCGAATAGACCGCGTCGTCCATGGCGAGCGGCGAGAGGTAGGCGAAGGCGTAGGGCGAGGCCATGTGGTTGGACTCCACGATGACGACCGCGCCGGGATCGATTTCGCGCACGGCGCGGGCGCAGGCGTCCTGCACCTGCCAGTAGTCGCGCCTGTGCGGCCGCGTCTGAAAGGGTTCGTTCGCGAAGTCGTAGCCGTAGATGCGCCCGTCGCCGCGATAGTGCGCCGCGATGCCGCGCCACGCGGAGACGAGAGCGGCGAAATACTCGTCGTCGTCGAAGAGCCGCCAGTCGTGGCCGTCGCGCCCGCCGGGGGCGTTGTGGATGTCGACGACGACCTTGAGGCCATATTTCTCCGCCATCGGCAGGACGACGCGGTCGAGGTGGTCGAGGCGGCCGCGCAGCCACGCGCGCCAGGCGGGCATGTTCGTGAGCGCCGCAGGGGGGCAGTGCGTCATCTGGTAGCGCAGGAGCGTCGCGCCCCAGTCGCGCAGGGTGCGGAAGTCGTCGGGCGTCATGTCGCCTCCCGGCGACATGACGCCCCGGAAGGGACGGGGGGCTAGCCCCCCCCGCACCCCCTAGTGCGGGCGCGAGCGCACCCGCTGCAAAACCAGAGTAGCGGCAGCGCCAGTCCTGGTTGGTGATGGTGAAGGCGCTGGGGACTTCCTCGACGGCGAGGGTGGAGAGGTCGAAGCGGACGCGGCCGGGGGCGTTCTGGAGGCCGAGGAAGAGCGAGGCCTCGTCGGCGTCGTGGACGGCCGCGTCGTAGCGCAGCTCGAGCGTCGTCTCGGCCATGTCGCCGAAGCGTTGCGGCACGGTCTCGACATAGGCGCGGCGGCGGATGAGCCGGTCGTAGATCGTGAACTGGAACTTCAGGCCCTCGTAGGAAAACTTCGGGCGCGGGACGCCCTCCATCGAGGCGCGCACGGTAAGCCGGAAGGACTTGTTGCAGAACGGGCGCAGATCGAGGCGCGCCGTCGCGCCGCCGCCGGGGGCCTCCGGCGGCGCGTCCACGACGAGCGCACCGCCCTCCATCCGCGCCGCGCCGGAGAGAGACCACTCCAGCGGCGGGAGAGGCACCGAGCCGGGCGACGCGGCGAGGCCAAGCGCACAGACGGCGATGGATGATGTTAACTTCATCTCATGATCCACATCGTTCCGCCGTCGATGAAGGTGATGGCGCCGTTCTTGAGCTTCGGGACTCCGGAACGGACCGCCACGCCGTCCACGCGAACCGTCCACAAAACGAAGTTGTCTCCATCGGCGACGTCGGCAAATGTCACGGGGAGCGTGAGGCCGTAGAGCGACGTTCCCGCCGGGACGTTCACGAGGTCGAAGACTCCGCCCTGCGCGATGGTCACGCCGCGGATCGTGCCGCCGCCGGCGGTCATGTCGATGGTGATGCGCGAGAGCGTCTGGCCGCCCGCGACGCCCGAGGCGTCGAGCGTCGCGCCGGAGGCGACCTTCACGTTCGCCTCCGGGTCGAAGCCCGCCGCGCCGTCGGCGAGGAAGCCCTTGATCACGAAGGGCGTCGAGCCGTAGCCGCTGGAGGAAATCGCGCCGGTCCGCGTATCGACCGTCTGCCAGTTCACGCCGTCGGGGCTGGTCTCGAAGCGCCATGCGCTCGGATGCCAGTACCAGGTGATTCCGCTTGCCTTGACCGGAAGGTAGGACTGGACACGGTTCTTGCCCGCAGCCATGCGGAAGGCGATCCAGGTTTGCGAGGCGTTGTTGTAGATGTAGTAGGTGCCGGCCGACAGGACGGCGTTGTAGGCGTCATTGTCAAACGCGTTGCGCAGGTCCCAGAGATTGGCCGACTGTCCGGAAGGAACCGTCGTCGTCGTGGCAAAGTGGGCGACGCATTGGCCGGGCGCGAGATTCGCCGGGTCGGTTCCGGCGGCGAGGATGTTGCCGCCGCTCCCGATTCCCTTTGCGACGTTTTCGGCACCGGTCGTGTCGGAAAAGACGCGCAGGTCGCCGATGGCGATCTGGTTCTGCTGGCCGTATTGGGTTCCGTTGAAAAGGAAGCGATACCACTCGTTGGTGCAAGTGCGGCCTGAGAATACGAGCGTGCCGCCGCGCACGTCGATGTCCGATCCAAGCGCTTCTTCCGTCTGCACGATAACGCGGTTGGAGCCAGTCTTGATGAAGGCAGTGCCGTCGGGGAGTTCGGGGTCGTCCCAGACGAGTGTGTCGGCCGAGCCGTTGTCGCCGAAGGTGATTTCCAATTTGCCGCCGTCCATCTTTTCGACGGGGCCGTCGCCGGAGAACGCGGGGGTGCGAAGTGCCGTGCGCTCGATGACGAGCGTCGCGCCCTCGGCGACGGAGACGGAGGCGGCTGAAAGTAGCATCCCCGACTCGCCTGTCACGACGAGCGTTCCGGCCTCGACGCGGAGCGCGGCGATGTCGGAGCCGCCGAGCGAGACGATATTCGTCTCGGCGCCGCGCTTCACGAGATTGATGTTGCCACCGGAGAGGACGAGGTTCGTGATGGAGCCGACCGCGTCGCCCTCGCCGATGCGAAGCGTCGCGACGGTGGAGGCGGAGTTTGTGATGACGCCGCCCGCAGAGCCGTCGATGCCGTTCACGGCAACCGAATGGCCGTTGAGGTTCAGGCGCGGCGCGGGCGGGCCGCCGCGGTTGATCCACTTGAGGACGATGCCGCCCGTCTGCGGGCCGGAGGGAAGGCAGTCGTCGACGCGGCAAACAACATCGACTGCGTTGGAAAGGACGAGGCTGCCCGTGTGGTTCCACGTCGTATGCGATGTGTTGAGCCAGACGGTGCCGCGCCAGTCGTTTCCGGCACTATAGTCGTTGGTGTCGAAGAGCACGTCGCAGGGGCCGCGCGTTTCGACCGAGCCGTCACCTGTGAGCCAGCTCATGCGCTGAAGTCCAAGCGGTCCGAAGCGAATCGGATACGAGGCCGTTCCTTCGAGAATCCACTTGCCGCCGTTCGCCGAGCAGAGCGGCGTGCCGGAGAAGGAAGTGCATCCGAGCGAACCGCCGAGGAAGTGAATGCGCGCCGCGACGGTGGAGTTGGCGTTCGTGGCGCACTGGAGCGTTGTCTTGCCGGAACGCAGCGTAAGGAGCGTGGCGTATTCGTTCTCGGTTTCGACATCGGGCGAAAGCGAGAGACGGGTCGAAGACGGAAGCGTTCCGCCTTTCACCTCGACGCCGCCGGCCGGGCCATCGACCGTGACGGTCGGCGTGGTGAGCGTGCCGCCGGTCAGGGCGAGCGTGTCGCGCAACAGCGCCGCATCGTAGGTGGCGTCGGCAGCGAGGGTCAGCGGGAAGCCGGCCTGAACGACGAGCGTGTTGGCGGAGACCCAGTTGTGGGCCGCCGACGTGGCGGAAACGACGAAGCCGAGCGGCACCTCGGCACCGGCCGCGAACGTGCCGGAGCCGCCATTCCGGAAGTAGGCGCCGGAGACGAGATCGTAGAGACAGGCCACGCCGTTTTCGTCCTTGCATGGAACGAAGTCGCGCTTCATGTCGCCGTCGAGCCAGATTTTCGCCGAATGCAACTTCGCCGAGCAGCCATACGATGCCGACGAGCCGTTGTGACAGGCGAAGAGATACATGGAACGCCCCGTATCCAGTGTGCTGCTTTGGTTTTTCGTTCCAATCACGGTGCCGTTGACGCTGATGGACTGGTTGCCGTTCTCCATCACGCTGCGGATGAAGTAGCGGTTCCCCGCCTGAATGATGGACCGCCCTGCCCAATACCAGTTCGCGCCGAGGCCGCCAAGCAGGTCGTTGGCGTTCCAGTGGACGACGAAGAAGCGCGTGTTGCCGCCGTCGATGCGGCTGCCAAGGACGGTGTTGTCGGCCATCACCACGCAGGTGACATCCACTTCGGCCGTGACGCCGACTCTGCCTTGGACGCCAGTATCGATCCACTGCGGGCCGGAGGACTGGATGTATTCGAGGCGTGTGGCGTAGGGGCGCGACTCCGGCGCGAGGAGAAAGAAGCGGATGGATTTCACCGTGTCGCCCCATCCGGCGGGGAGCGGCACGGTCTGCGACGTGGCGTCGGCCGCGACGGTGCCGAGAATCTCGAACGAATCCCAGGCATTGGTGGCGGGGCCGCCGTCGGCGGCGCCGTAGCCCCAGGCGAGCGTGTAGGCGGCGCCATCCGCGTCGCCGAAGGCGAGCGTGAGCGCGGAATCCGTCGCAGAGGCGATGGAGACCGTGCGGGCGAAACTCGCCGTTGGCACGGCGAGAGCGCAAATGACCAGCACGGCGCATTGCGCGACGATTGCGCATGCAAGCGCAAAGGCGCGAGCGAAAAACGGGTCTGGGAGCGCGGGCTTCCAGCCCGCGGAGTTTTCGCAGGCAAGATGCCTGCGCTCCCAGCGGGCGCGGCCAGAGGCCGCACCTCCCAACGAGGGATTTTCGCCTGCGGAATTGTGATGAGTCGTTGTTTTCATGGTGTGCCTTTCGTTTTGTCGATTGCAGTCGGTTGCCCTCGATTGCAGTCGAAGATTGTGTTGTGCTTTCCGGGGCCGAAGGTGCGACCGTCGGGGAGAAGGGCGGTGGTGCCGGAAGGGACGGAAATGGAGAGGGTTGCCAGAGCGCGGACGGCTCGTCCGCTCTGGGAATGCGGTCTTCCGGCCTCGTCGTCGGAACGCGGCTGAAAGCCGCATTCCCCTGCTTTTCCAAGCCGCCATTCGACTTCAATCAGACCGTGCGGAGTGGGGACACTGCCACGCGCCCACGCGAGGCCTTCGGGTGGCTGCGGAGCGATGCGGAAGATGCGGAAGCCGGGCTCGACCGGTTCGACGCCGAGGAGAAAGTTCTGGAAGAGGTCGGAGACCGAGGTGTCGGGGTGCGACTCGTCCCACCAGCCGTGGGTGTAGAGGTAGAGGCATTCGGTGGTGCAGTGCGCCCCCGGCCAGGCGGGGTCGGAGAGGGCGGACCAGTTGCCTTCGGCGAGGAGCCGCATGGCGTCGGCGGCGAGCCCGTGGCGGAGCATTCCGCGCATCGCGAGAATGCGGAACTTGCCGACGCCCCAGTCGCCGCCGGGACGCGAGCGGACGAGGGCGCACGCCTCGGCGTCGGAGAGAAAGCCGGAAGCAAGCAACATCGAGCAGGAAAGCGGATCCAGCGGCGTCTCCTGGGAGCGCAGGCTTCCAGCCTGCGATGCCGCGGGCAAGATGCCCGCGCTCCCAGGCTGAGATGGGAGGTGCGGCGTCTCGCCGAACTCCCCATGCCTGCGCTCCCGGAGGAACGCCCGCCGGATGGCGGCGGCGTGGGCGCTGGCGAGCGCCTCCAGCTCGGCGGCGCGGGGGTCGAAGCCGAGTGCGCGGGCGAGGTGGGCGCCGTCGCGCCAGGCCATCCAGAAGACGAGGTTCTGGTAGGCGCGCTTCGAGAGGTCGCCGCAGTCCATCGCGTAGGCGTGCTTGGAGGTCTCCAGACGCGGCGCGTGGAGGCCGTCGGGACCCATGCGCGTGGCGAGGTAGCGCAGGTCGCGGTCGGCGGCGGGCCAGAGTGCGCGCGCCAGCGCTTCGTCGCCCGTGTAGAGAAGATGCTGCCACAGGACCGGCACGAACCAGGCCGAGAATTCGTCCGAGGCGAAGAGTCCGTAGTCGCCGGAGCGCGGCGGCGCGTCGTCGTGCGCGTAGGGCGCGGCGTGGATGAACCCATCGGGCGTCTGGTGGGCGGCGAGGATGCGGAGCGCGCCGGCAACGTAGGGGTCGCCCGGCCCGAACGCGAAGTAGGCGGTGCGCTGCGACCACCACAGGTCGCCGCTCCAGACGAGGCGGTCGCGCTTGGCGCCGTCAGCGAGATACGGCGGCGCCGTGGGGTAGACCCAGTTCGGGGCGGAGCCGGGGCGGGGGGCGGCTAGGCCTTTTAGATAGCCTAGGCTTCCTAGGGCTCCTAGGGAGCCTAGATGTTCCTCTCGCCACCGCACTGCGCCGGATTCATCCAGCACCCGCACCTCATGCACGACCGGCCACTGCTCCTTTTCGAGGCGGAAGCCGAAGCGGCCGGGCTTCAGCGGAACGCGGACGGTGCGGATGGCGCCGTCGGGTCCTTCCTGGCGGATCGCTTCACGCACGGCGGGTTCGGCGTCGAGCCAGCCGGTGAAGACCTCGAAGAAGGCGGGG
>CAMNCG010000077.1 GCA_946534105.1 uncultured Verrucomicrobiota bacterium | reverse complement strand
CTGGATCAGTTTGTCTAGGTTCGAATCCTGGAGAGGCAACCATTTTTTTACCCCGCAACCCCGCAATCAAACAATCGATCAGGAGCGAACATGGCCAAGATCAACTTCGGAGGCGTCGAGGAAGACGTCACGACGCGCAAGGAATTCTCGATGGCGAAGGCCCGCAAGGTCCTCAAGGGCAAGACCATCGCCGTGCTTGGATACGGCGTTCAAGGTCCCGCGCAGGCGCTCAACATGCGCGACAACGGCTTCAAGGTGATCGTCGGCCAGCGCCAGAGCGATCGTCCCGGCTCCTCCTGGCAGCGCGCCCTCAAGGACGGCTGGGTGCCGGGCAAGACCCTTTTCTCCTACGAAGAGGCCGCCGAGAAGGGCGACATCGTGCAGTTCCTCGTCACCGACGCCGCGCAGCGCGAGATGTGGCCGAAGATCAAGCCGTTCCTCACGAAGGGCAAGACGCTCTACTTCTCCCACGGCTTCGGCTACGAGTACCGCGACGTGACGGGCATCGTCCCGCCCGCCGACATCGACGTCATCATGGTCGCCCCGAAGGGCTCCGGCCTCAACGTCCGCCGCAACTTCCTTTCCGGCGCCGGCATCAACTCCTCCTACGCCGTCGCGCAGGACGCCACGGGCAAGGCGATGGACACCACGCTCGCGATCGGCATCGCGATCGGTTCCGGCTACCTCTTCCCGACGACCTTCCACAACGAGGTATCCTCCGACCTCACCGGCGAGCGCGGCTCGCTCATGGGCGCCGTCTGCGCGATCATCGAGGCGCAGTACGAGACGCTCCGCAAGCACGGCCACTCCCCGTCCGAGGCGTTCAACGAGTCCTGCGAGGAACTCACGCAGTCTCTCATCCGCCTCGTCGACGAGAACGGCATGGACTGGATGTACCAGAACTGCTCCGCCACGGCCCAGCACGGCGCGCTCAAGTGGCGCAAGATTTTCAAGAAGGCCGTGAAGCCCGTCTTCGAGCAGCTCTACAAGAGCGTCGTGAACAAGACCGAGTGCAAGGAAGTCATTCGCGACTGCTCCAAGAAGAATTACAAGCAGTGGCTCGAAAAGCAGCTCAAGCAGATGCGCGAGAGCGAATGCTGGGCCGCCGGCGCGACCGTCCGCTCGCTTCGCCCGCACGAGGCCGCGAAGGAAGGCGCCGCGACCGCCGCCGGCGTTGCCGGCCGCAAGGTCAACTGACCGCCGACCTTCGATTCCATCCGGGGCGCCGCCGCTTTCGCGACGGCGCCTTTCTTTTTTTTCCGGAGCGCCCCCAAATTTTATCTAACCTATTTCCTTGTAATAAAAGAAATATTCAGCGAGAATTCGGTGCGATTCCAGGGCGTTGGACGCCGGCCCGGAATTGGAGTATCATGGAAAGGCGTCCGGCGGTGTCACTCCGCGGGAAGGCGTCCGGCGCGAAAGCGGAATCCCGGCAAACCAACGGCAGAAAATTGAAAACGGTCATCGTAGGCGCCGGGTTCACCGGTTTGCAGCTCGCGCGTTTCCTTTCGGAAGGAGGCGCGGAGGTCTCGCTCGTCGAGAACGACCCGGTTCGCGCCCGCGTCGCCCGCGAGCAGGTGGATTGCGCGGTGCTGGAGGCCGATGGCAACGATCCGGCCACGCTCGCCGCCGCCGGCATCGCGCGGGCCGACGCGCTCGTCGCCCTCACCGACGGCGACGAAATGAACCTCATCACGTGCGCCCTCGCAGAGGCGGACTTTCCGGACGTTCTCAAAATCGCCCGCGTCCGAAACTACGCGTACTACGAGCGCACGCTCCCGCGGCCCGTGTTCGGCATCGACTGCATGGTGAATCCCGACGTCGAGGCGGCGGAGGCGATCTGTCGCGCGGCCGCGCACGGCGCCGTCGGCAACGTGCTGGACCTTGGCGGCGGCCGCGGAGTTCTCGAACTCTCCGTCGGCGCCGGGAGCCTCCTCGACGGCATCGCGCTCCGCGATCTTCCGGCCCGCGCCGGGAGGCACCTTCTGGTCGCATGGATTGAAAAGCAGGACCGGGCGGTCCTGCCGGACGGTTCCGCCTCGCTTTCTTCCGGAGACCGCATCGGGGTCGTGGTCCGCGATCCGGGCGAAATCGCGTCCCTCGCCGCGCTCGCCGGCGAACCTCCGGCCGAATCCCCTCGCGGCGTGGTCGTGTTCGGCGCCGATCTCGCGGGGCGACTGGTGGCCGGGAAGCTCCTCGGGTCGGATGGCGCCGATCTTTCCGGATTCATGCGCCGATTCGGCGCGCGGCGGCGGCGCCCGTCGATCACGGTGGTCGATCCCTCGGAAACGCTCTGCCGCGAAGCGTCGGCCTCCCTGCCGGGTGCGCGGGTGCTCCGCGGCGATTTCACGGACGACGCCTTTCTCCGCGACGAGGCGCTCGACTCGTGCGACCTTGCCGTGTTCGCGTCCCCGGATCGGGCCGCGAATCTCGTCATGGCCGCGTACCTCAAGTCGCGCGGCGCGAAACGCACGATCGCGCTGACCGAATCCGCGGCGTTTGGCGGTGTGGCGCGCAAACTCGGCGTGGACGTGTCGGTGCCTCTGCGCGACACGGTCGTGGACTCCATTTCCGGTCGGTTGCGCGGGCGCCGCGTGCGTTCCGTGCATTCGGTCTGCAACCGCAGTCTGGAGATTGTGGAGTTCGACCTTTCCTCCGGTGTCCCGGCGGCCGGAAAGCCGCTTCGCGACCTTTCGGTTCCCGGCGAATATCTCATGCTGCTCTTCCGCGCCCCGGGGGCAGAGTCGTTTGACGTGCCGACGGGCGACACCATCGTGCTGCCCGGTTCGGGCGCCGTCGTGGCCGCGAGCGCCGGTTCGCAGCGCGTCGCCAAGCTTTTTGGATGGGGGCCGGGAGCGTCCGCATGACCGCCGTGCCGCCGCTCGCCTGCTCCTTTTTCCTCGCGCTTTGCGGCGTGTCCCTCCTGCCGCCGCTCGTCGTGGCGCTCCGCGACGGCGAAAGCGCCGGGGCGCGCGCATTCGCCCTTCCCGCCGCCGCCGTTTTCGCCGCCGCCGCCGTCGCGTTTTTCGCGCATCGCCGACTTCGCGCCGCGTCGCGCGCCGTCGTTGGCGGCGGTCCGGCCGCGCCGAATCCGCGCGCCGCTGTCGCGGCGGTCGGGGCGGCGTGGACCGCAGTGTGTCTTTTCGGCGCGGTTCCGCTCCGCCTTTCGGGCTCGTTTCCGCGGTTTGTCGACGCCTTGTTCGAGAGTACAAGCGGGTTCACCACGACCGGGGCGACCGTGCTCGCCGACGTCGAGTCCGTTTCCCGTAGCGTCAACCTGTGGCGCTGCGAGACGCACTGGCTCGGCGGCATGGGCGTCATCGCCCTCGCGGTGGCGCTTGTCCCGTTTCTCGGGATTGGCGGTCTGCGGCTGTTAAACGCCGAATCGACCGGTCCGGAGAAGGGAAAGCTCACGGCGCGGATCAAGGACACGGCGCGGACCCTGTGGCTTCTCTATGTCGGTCTCACCGCGCTGCAGACGTGTCTGCTCCGCCTTTGCGGGATGACGTGGTTCGAAAGCGCGTGTCATGCGTTTTCGACACTCGGGACCGGCGGATTTTCCACGCGCAATGCGAGCCTTGCGGCGTTCGCCAGTCCGGCCGCGGAGTGGGTCTGCACGATTTTCATGCTCGTCGCGGCCCTGAATTTCGGCGTCTACTACCGATTGCTGGCGCGGAAAGGCGAGGGGCTCCGATCCGCGACGGAACCGCGCGCGTTCGCGACCGTCGTCGCCGCGGCCGCCGCGATCGCCACGGTGGCGCTGGCGCGCGCCGGAGAGCCTGTCGGGCGAGCCTTTCGGCTTGCGGCGTTTCAGGTCTCGTCGATTGTTTCGACGACCGGTTTCGCGTCCGCCGACTTCGATCTCTGGCCACCGGCCGCGAAAATGGTCCTCTTCGCGCTGCTGTTCATCGGAGGATGTTCCGGATCGACGGCCGGCGGCGTGAAGGCGATCCGCTGGGCGGTGCTGGCGAAGGAAGCCCTTGCCGGAATGCGGCGTTTTCTGCATCCGCGCGTCATGTGGACCTCCCGGATCGACGGGCGTCCGGCGCCGGAAGGGCTTGCGGCCGGCGTGGCGGGATTCGTCGCCGCCTATCTGGCGCTTGTCGGAGCGGTCTCGCTTGCCGGCGCGTTTGCCGGACTGCATCCGTGGGAGTCCTTCACCGCGGCCCTCAGCATGGTCGGCAACGTCGGTCCGGCGTTCGGCTCGCTCGGTCCCGCCGGAAATTACGGCGCGCTGTCTCCGGCCCTGAAACTTTGCCATTCGTTCGCGATGCTCGCCGGACGCCTGGAAATCTTCACGATGTTCGCGTTTCTCGGGTGGCTGTTCCGGTTTCCGTCCGTCCGGTCCACCCCGTGACCTCATTGGGCCCCGAAATCCGCGGCGGCGTCTGCGATCCTTCCATCGGGTGTGGTATCCTTGGCGGCATGAAGAAACCGTTTTTTCCGTCCGTCGCGATCCTCGCGGTCGCGCTCGGGTTCTCGGCCGGGTGCGCGAGTTCCGGATCGCGCCCCGCCGCCGCGGCTCCGTCTCCGGAACCGGACGTTTCTCCCGAAGAGGCGCGCGCAGCCGCGCTGGCCGCCCTTTCCGGCGTCACGGCGGAGCGCTTCCCGGATGCCGATTCGGCCGCCGTCTTCCAGTGGGAGGAGACGCGGTACGAGGCGGACGGCGCGTACGTGACGACGTGGACCTCGATCGACAAGATTCTCACGGAGCGCGGACTCGAAAAGAACCGGTCGGTGTCGCTCTGGAACAACGATTTCTACGGCTCGATCACGGTTCTCGTCGCACGCGTGCGCTCGCCCGACGGCTCGGTCCGCGACGTGAACCTCGCCGAAAACCTCGCCGAAGCCGTCGACACGAGTTCGCTTGCGAGCAACATCCACGACCCGAACGACAAGACCTGGACGCTCGCCTTTCCCGGGCTCGAAGTCGGCGACACGATCGAAACCACGGTGCGCCGCACGGTCCGCAAGGCGCGTTGCGAAGGCGTGTACGCCGACTGGCTTGCCTTCGAGCAGACCGGTCCGGTGCTGTGGCAGGGCGTCCGCATCGACGGTCCGGCGGAGCGCCCGCTACGCTCCCGCGCGTTCCGGGATCCGGGGCCGGTGGCGCTCGCCCACCGCGCCGCCACGAACGCCGCGACGGGCCGCATCTCGGAAACGTGGATCGCGCGCGAAACGCCGCGCTACTTCTCCGAGCCGGACATGCCCCCCGCTCACGAGTGCACGGCGCGACTCCTGCTGTCCACGGCACCGGACTGGGAATCGATTTCGCGCTGGTACGCCGGACTCTGCGCGCCGCACCTCGCCGCCACGAACGCCGCGATGGCGGAGCTCGTCGCCGCGCGCGCCGTCCCGGGGGACCGCGCCGCGACGGTCCGGGCGCTGTTCGACTTCGTCTCGCGCGAGGTGCGCTACATGGGCGCGATGGCGGAGAGCGAGGCGCCGGGCTACGAACCGCACGACGTTTCGCTCACGTTCGGAAACCGCTACGGCGTCTGTCGCGACAAGGCCGCGCTCCTCGTCTCCCTCCTTCGCATGGCCGGCGTCGACGCCTGGCCGACGCTCGTGCATGTCGGCGAGCGCAAGGATCCGGACGTGCCGCAGCCCTATTTCAACCACGCGATCGTCGCGGCCGCGTCCGGGGACCCGGACGATCCGTACTTGCTGATGGACCCGACGAGCGAAACCACGCGTTCGCTTCTGCCGGAATACCTCTGCGAAAAGAGCTACCTCGTCGCGCTCGACGGCGGCGAAACGATCCGCGAGACGCCGCCCCTGCCGGTTGACGCCAACCTCGTCGTCGCCGCCACCTCCGTCCGCTTCGGCGGGAACGGCGGGGCGTCGCTTTCCTCCGAAATGCGCTTTTCCGGCATCAATGACGCCGCCTACCGCGGCCACTTCGCCTCCGTTTCCCGCGATTCGATCCGCGCCTACTGCCAGCGTCTGCTCCGGATCGCCGCGCCGGGCGCGGTCTTGACGGACTGGTCGCTTTCGCCCGATCCCGACGATCTCCGCACCGACCTTTCGCCGCTCGTCCTGCGTCTTTCCTGCGAATGGCCGACGGCCCTTTCCGGCACCGCCCCGAACGGACTTGCGCCGTTCGACCCGCCTCGTTTCGCGGAGGCGCTCGCCGTCGCGTCGCACGTCGTCGGCGAGCTGGGACTGGAGGAGCGCCGCTTTGATCTTGTGACCGACTATCCGTGCGGGTTCGAGGAAACGGTTTCGTTCGAGGGAGCCGAGCCGGAGGAAACGCCGCCCGTGGAGATCTCGACGCCCTGCGTCGAGTACGCGGACTCCGTCCGCGGCGGCACGGTCCGCCGTTCGCTCAAGCTGCTGCGCTCGCGCTTTTCGCCCGGGGAGTACGCCACGCTGCGTCGCCTGCGCGAAGCGGAAGAGCGCGCGGACCGCGCGCCGCTTTTCCTGCGCCTTTCCGGCGGCGCGGCGGCGGATCCGACCGAGGCCGCCTCGCGCCTCGCGGATTCCCTTTCGCGCGCCGTGCGGCCCGACCCGCAGGACGACGCCTGCCTCGAATCCCGCCGGATCCTCGTGGATCTCTCCGGCATGCCGGAGTCGTGGACCGTCACCTCTTCGACGCGCGTCAAGATCCTCACGTACGCCGGGCAGCGCCGCGAATCGGACGCCGCCGTGTCGTGGCAGCCGGCGGTCGAGGACGTGGAGCTGCTCGACGCCCGCACGATTTCGCCGGACGGAACCGAAACCGCCGTGGACCCCGCCCTCGACGTCTTCGACGCCGACCAGGACTGGGTCGCCGACGCGCCGCGCTATCCCGCCGGGCGCCTGAAGACCGTGTCGTTCCCGAAGGTGGAGCCCGGATGCACCGTGTCCCGGACGTTCCGCCGCCGCCACCGCGGCGGAGACTTCTTCTCGTTTTCCGCCACGCTCGGCCGCCTCGGCTCGTTCTCCGAAGATTCCGTCGAAGTCCGCGGCCCGGAGAAATGGCGCAAGGCGTTCTTCCTGCGCCGGCCGGTCTGGCCGGGCCTCGCCGGGACGAACGCCGTCGAGCGCGTCGACGGCCCGGATTCCACCACCTGGATTCTCCGCGGCGGCGGTCCCGGTTCCGCGACGGCGCGGGAGTCCGGCATGCCGGACTCCGACCGCCTCTTCCCTTCGGTCGAAGCGTCGGAGCGGACGGTGGAGGACCGCGCCCGCGAGATCCGCGACGCCTTCTTCGCGCGATCGGATCCGGCCTCCGAAACGAACGCCGCCGCGCTCGCCCGCTCGCTCGTCCCGGCCGGCGCCGGGGCGGAGGAAAAGGTCCGCGCCATTCGCGACTGGACGGATCTCAACCTCCGCGCCGCCGGTCCGGAGTGGACGTCGCTGCCGCTCGCGGCGCTTTCGCGCGCCGACGAAACGCTCGCGGCCCGCTACGGCCACGCGGCCGACCGCCGCATCCTCCAGCTCGCGATGGCGCGCGCGCTCGGCCTGCGCGTCTCGCTCCGGTTCCGCTCGGAGGACTGGATCGGCCCCGGCGCGAGGACGCGCGGCGAAAAGGCCGTGCTCCCCGGGACGCTTTCCGGCGTCTCGATCCTGGTCCGCCCGGATGCCCCCGGCGCTCCGGCGCTTTTCCTCGACGGCGCCTCGCGTTTCGCCCCGATCCCGTTCGAGCGCGACGCCGACGAGCCGTATTTCGAGTTTTCGGAGACGGATCCGGAGGCCGGCTCGTTCTTCGATCCCGGCCTTCCGGAGCCCCAGTTCGACCCGGACGATCCGTCCGCCGAGGCGGTCGATTCCGTCGAGAGGACGTACGACTGCGCGCTTCGCGGCGATGGCTCCGCGATCGTTTCCGTGCGTGTCCGGTACCGCGGAGCAGAGGCCGCGGCGTTCCGCCGCAAGTATTCGCAGATGCTGCCCGAGGAGCGGCGCCGCGACGCCCGGAAGCTCGCCGCCGCGTTCTCGCAGTCGGCCCGCCTTCGCGGCGACGTCGAGGCGTCGCATCCGGCGGGTGGCCCCTGCGAGCTTTCCTTCTCGCTCGACGTGCCGGATCTCGCCATTCCGCGCGGCGACCGTCTCGTGCTGCGGCTGGAGCGCGCCGTGCTTTCGCCGGAGGCCGCCCCTCGCGTCTTTCCCTTTTGCCGCGACGTGACGATGCGCGAACGCGTCGAAACGGTGCTGCGCCTTCCTCCCGGCTGGCGGGTCGAATCCGCCCCGTCCGGCCGCGAACCGTGGATCGATCCGGAGTTCGGCGTCGTGCTGCTGCGCACGGTGTCGCGGGAAACGACGCCGGAGGGCGGCGAGGCGCTCCGAGTCGCGGACACGCTCTGCCTCGGTCCGACGGAATTCCCCGCCGTCCGCTACCCGGACTTTCTCGCCGGGGAGCTCGAGACCCGTTCGCCCGCCGCTTCGACGGTCGTTCTCGCGCCCTTGGCCGTCGGCGGAGCCGCCGAATGACCTCCGCTTCGCGCCGAACGCCATGGAATACCAGCCTCTCTCCTCCCGAACGGACGAAACCGTCATCCTCGAAACCGACTTCTGCGGCGACGCGGATGACGTTGCCGCGCTCTCGCTGCTCTGTTTCGAGGCCCGCCGCCATTCCGCCGCGTTCCGCCTCGGCGCCGTTTCCTGCTGCGTCCGTTCGCCCTTCGCCGCCGCGGCCCTCCAAACGCTTCTCGCCGCATCCGGCATGGAGCGCGTGCCCGTCGGCGTCACGGCCGACGCCCCGCCTCCGGGCGGCTCCGGCTGCGAATCGCGCTTCCTGCGTGGTCTCGCCGCGCGCTGGCGCGGCGGAACGGATTCCGTTGTCGCGGCGGAACTCTGGCACCGCGTTCTCGCTTCCGCCGCGGACGGCTCGGTGACGGTCGTTTCGATCGGGTTCTTCAACACGCTCGACGCCGTGCTCGTCGCGGATCCCGCGCTTTTCCGGCGCAAGGTTCGCGCGGTCGTCGCGATGGCCGGCGGTTTCGGACGCAAGGCCGGGTACGCCGACTTCAACGTGCGCGAGTGGCCGGACGCCTCGCGCCGGTTTCTCGACGCCTGGCGCGGCCCTGCCGTCTTCGTCGGTTCGGAGAGTGGCGAAAACGTCGCGACCGATCTTTCCGGACTTCCGCCGGCGTGCAACGCGCATCCGCTCGTCGAAGCGTTCCGTCACTTCGTCGGGCCTGCGATGTCGTGCGCGAGCTGGGACCCCGTGACCGTCGATTTCGCGGTGAACGGCGCGGGCTCCTGCTACGCTCTCGGCGATCCGGGTTTCGTTCGCCTTGCCGACGACGGCTCGACTCCGTTTTCGCCCGATCCGGCGGGGAACGCCCGCGTCCTGCGCCTCGCCGCGCCGGAGCGCGACGTCTCCCGCCGCATCACCGCGCTCGTCCGCGCGTCCGCCGGGCTTCCGCCTCTCGTTCGCGATCCGGTCCCTCCCGCCGACCCTTGGGCTTGCACGCCATGACTTCTTCCGGAAACGACGGGGACGGCGACTGGAAAAAGGCCCTGCGCCTCGTTCGCGCGGCGCACGGCGAAACGCCGGGACCGGCTCGCGAGGCCGCGCTCGCCGCGGCTCGCGCGTTCCTTTCCGCCGCCGCCGACGCGCGCCTCCGCTCCTGGGCGCGGCTCCTGCCGCCCGGAGCGGACGACAAGGCCGTGCTCTGCGCGCTCGTCCCGCTGGAGCGCGCCGACGCCCGGACGCGCCTCTCGGACGCCGATCTCGGCATCACGACGGCCGACGCCGTTCTCGGAGCCGCGGCGGCCGCGCGCGACGCCTTTCCGCTCGCCGTCGCGGCCGACAACCTCCGTTCCGCGCTGAACCTCGGCTCCGTTTTCCGGACCTGCGACTTTTTCGGCGTCGAGAGCCTCTGGCTCTGCGGATACACCGCCGATCCTTCGCACCCGCAGGTGGCGCGGTCCGCGCTCGGCGCGGAAACCGCGGTCCCGGCGCGGCGTTTCGGCGACGTGCGCGAAGCCGTCGCGGCGGCGAAGTCCGAAGGCCGCTTTGTGATCGCGCTCGAAACCTGCCGCGGCGCCGTGGCGCCGGAAGACCTCGCTCCGCGCTTCCCGGCCCTCCTGCTTCTGGGAAGCGAGCGCTTCGGGCTGGACCCGGACGTCGTCGCGTCGGCTGACGCCGTGGCGGCGATCCCGGCGCACGGCGTGAAGAACTCCCTCAACGTCGCCGTCGCGTTCGCCGTCGCCGCCGCCGCCCTCCGCCGCGCGCACGATTGCCGCGCTTCCGTGGCCGCGCGGTAGTTTCTCCCTTGCTCCGCCGGCGTTCTTCGAATGTGCTATCATCGCGCGGCATGGGCAAGGGTGGAACATGCGATGCCGACAGACGGTCCGGAAAGGGATTCCGCGCCGTTTGGACGCCGACCCCCGGCGGGGCCGGATTCGGGGTCGCGCTGGGGAGCGGCGGCGCGCGCGGTCTCGCGCACGTCGGCGTGCTGCAGGCGCTGCTGGAACGCGGGATCCGGCCGGCCTTCGTTGCGGGGACGAGCATGGGGGCGATCGTCGGCGCCGCGTATGCGGCGGGGACGTTCGGCAAATTGGCCGAAATTCTGGCGTCGATGGATGCCGCCAAGGCCACCGCGCTCTTTCTCGATGTCGAGTTCATGAAAACCGGACTCGTCGCCGGGCGGCGTGTCATGGATTTCATCTCCGGGTTCGTTCCGGACGTCGGCTTTGAAGACCTTGAAATCCCGTTTGCCGCGTTGGCCACGGATTTGCGAACCGGGGATCCCGTGTGCCTTTCGCGCGGCAGCGTGCTTTCCGCGATCCGGGCGTCGATCTCCATTCCCGGAGTGTTCACGCCCGTCCGCCGCGACGGCGCGCTGCTCGTGGACGGGGGGATTTCCAGTCCGGTTCCCGTCTCCGCTGCGCGCCGGCTGGGCGCGACGACCGTTCTTGCGGTCAACGTCGACAACGGAACGGATTGTCTGTACGAGTCCAGACGGCTGCCCCGCCCGGTGAGCAAGGCGATCAACGCCGGGGAAAGGTTCCGGGACGCGTTGCGGCGCGAATTCGGACGGGAGACGCCCGAGGCCGGAAGTCTGCTGTCCGTTCTTTCCCAAACCATTCGCATTTGCGAGAATCGCATTGCCCAGTGGGAGGTTTCCCGTGAAAGGCCGGATTGGACGCTGGAGCCTGCGGTCGGGAACATCCCGACGATGGATTTTACACGGGTCGATGACGCCATCAGGGCGGGCAGAGACGCCGTCGAGACGCTCTTTTCCGCTCCGGAGGCCGAAACCGCCCCCGGCTGCGATCTCCTTGCATCGACGTGAAACTTCCTTCCTACTCCTCCGTCTGCCGGCCGGGATCGGGCGCCGGCGCGTTCTTCTCCGGCATTCTCGTGTGGGGCGTCGGCATGGGTTGCTTCGGCGCCGCGTTCAACAATTTTCTCGTGGAAACCTATGGCGTCACGGGGCTTGAGCGTGGAATTCTGGAATTCCTGCGCGAGACGCCGGGCGTGATGCTGGTGGCGATCCTTGCCGCGCTGCACCGCTTTTCCGACTGGACGGTGCTGCGCATTGGCACGGCGTTTTCGCTTCTGGCGGCGCTGCTGCTGCTCGTCCCCGTTCCGTTCGCGGGCGCGGTCGCGATCATCGCGGTGTGGGCGCTGGGCGAGCATCTGGTGATGCCCGTGCGGCAGTCGATCGCGCTTTCGATCGCAAAGGAGGGGCGCAGCGGCGAGTCGCTGGGGATCGTCACGGGCGCGATCGGCGCCGGCACCGTGGTCGGATCGCTTGTCGTGGCCGGCATCTTCTTCTTCGGGGCGCGGTGGATCGGGCCGGAACGCCAGCGGGCGTTCTACTCCGCGACGTGGGCGCTCGTGGCGCTGCTTCTGGCGGCGAGTCTGGTCGTCGCCTCATCCGTGCGCGAGCCCGGTCTCGCGCGGCGCGCGCGGCCCTCGTTCTACTTTCGCCGCAAATACTGGCGCTTCTACGTGCTGGAACTCTTCTACGGAGCGCGCAAGCAGGTCTTTTTCACGTTCGGACCCTTCGTGCTCGTGAAACTCTACGGCATGCCGACGCAGCGCGTGGCGGCGCTCTTCGCCGTGTCGGCGCTGCTCACCGCGCTGTGGGGCGGGCGCCTCATTGGAAGGCTTGTCGACCGCTGGGGCTACCGCAACGTGATGATCTGGGACACGGTCGTGCTGTTCTTCGTGTGCCTGCTGTACGGATTCGCGAAGGACTGGTTTTCGCTGCCGGTCGCGACGGCGGTCGTGTGCGCGAACTACGTCCTCGACTCCGTTCTTTCGAACGCCTCGATGGCGACGAACCTCTACGCGCGGACGCTCTCCGACTCGCAGGAGGAACTCACGGCGACGCTCACTTCGGGCATTTCCGCAAACCACGTCATCACGGTCTGCTTCGCGCTTGCGGGCGGATGGGTCTTCGACCGTTTCGGGGCGGGGGTTCTCTTCTCCTTTGCCGCCCTGATGGCTCTCGCGAACAGCGCCTTCGCCCTTTCGATTCCCAGGACGCCCCGGTCCGTGCGCCCGGCCGGCTGAGGAACGGCGCGGGATGGTTGCGGGGCGGGGGAGCCTCTGGTATCATCGGGGGGCATGAACAGCACGCTTCTTTCACCCGCCGTTCGCGCCGCTGTGACCGGCGGTTCCGCGATCCGCAAGATGTTCGAGCAGGGCATCGAACTGAAGAAAAAGTACGGGGCCGACTCCGTTTTCGACTTTTCGCTCGGCAATCCCGACCTCGCGCCGCCGCCCGCGGTCAGGGCCGCGCTGGAGAAGATCGCCGCTTCGTCCGGCGAGCCCTTCGCGCTCGGCTACATGCCCAACGCCGGCTATCCCGCCACGCGCGAGGCGCTCGCCCGCCTCGTCTCGAAGGAGCAGGCGACCGAAACGCCGGCGGCGGACGTCGTTGTCACCGTCGGCGCCGCCGGCGGCCTCAACGTGCTGTTCCGTGCGATTCTCTCGCCGGGCGACGAGGTGGTCGTGCCCTCGCCGTATTTCGTCGAGTACGGGTTCTATGCCGGGAATCACGGCGGCACGCTTCGCCCCGTTCCGACGAAGGCCGGGGACTTTTCGCTCGACGTTTCCGCGATCGACGCCGCGATCGGACCGAAGACCCGCGCCGTGCTCGTGAACACGCCGAACAACCCCACCGGCCAGATCTATCCGGCGGCGGACCTCGCCGCGCTCGGGCGCGTCCTCGAAAGGCGCTCCGCCGAGTTCGGGCGCGTCATCTACCTCGTTTCCGACGAGCCTTACCGCCAACTCAACTACACGGGCGAGCCGATTCCGCCGATCTTTCCGGCGTACCGTCACTCCGTCGTCGTCGGGTCGTTCTCGAAGACCCTTTCGCTCGCCGGCGAGCGCGTCGGCTACCTCGCCGCCAACCCCGCCATCGAAGGCGTGGAGGAGCTGGTGGGCGGATTCATCCTCGCGAACCGGATCCTCGGCTTCGTGAACGCCCCCGCCGTCGGGCAGAAAATTCTCCAGACCGCGGCGGGGGAGGGGATCGACGTGGCGGTGTACCGCCGCCGCCGCGACGCCCTCGCCGCCGCCTTCCGCGCGGCCGGCCTCGAATTCTTCCTTCCGAAGGGCGCGTTCTACTTCTTCGTCCCGTCGCCGGTGCCGGACGAGGGCGCGTTCGTCGAAGCGCTCCTGCGCGAGAAGATTCTCGCCGTCGCGGGCTCCGGCTTCGGGCTTCCCGGACACGTCCGGTTCGCCTTCTGCGTCGAAGATCGCGTGATCGCCGGCGCCGCCGAGGGCATCCGGCGCGCGGTGGCGTCCCTCCGCGCCTAGCATCCGGCGCCGCGTGGACGCGCTCCCCACCGTCTCCTTCCTCGTTCCGACGCTCAACAGCGCCCGGACGCTCGGCGAGTGCCTGCGCTCGGTCCGCGCGCAGGAGTGGCCCGCCGGACGCGCCGAGATCGTCGTCGCCGACGCCGGCTCGTCGGACGGCACGGTCGGCGTCGCGCGCGACGCCGGCGCGAAGGTCGTGCCGAACCCCCTCCGCACCGGCGAAGCCGGGAAGGCCGCCGCGGCGAAAGCCGCTTCGGGCGAGCTGCTCGCGCTCGTGGACAGCGACAACGTCCTGCCCGATCCCGGCTGGCTCCGGCGCATGGCGGAGCCGTTCGCGGATCCGGAAATCGTCGCTTCGGAGCCCCTGCGCTACGACGCCCGCCCTTCCGATCCGCCCCTCGTGCGCTACTTCGCGCGCCTCGGCATGAACGACCCGTTCTGCCTCTTCGTCGGCAATTACGACCGCGAGTGCGCGGTCACCGGGCGCTGGACGGAGCTTCCCGTCGAAGCGGAGGACCGCGGCGGCTTCCTCGCCGTGCGCCTTTGCGCCGGACGCCCCTTCCCGACGATCGGCGCCAACGGGTTCGTCGTGCGCCGCTCCGCCCTCGCTTCCGCGCGCTGGGACCCGTACTGGTTCGATGTCGACATCCTGCACGGCGTCGCCGCGGCGTCGCCCTCCGGCACGGCGCTCGTCGCCAAGGTGAAGACCGGCATCGTGCATCTCTACTGCGCGACGATGGACGACTTCCGCCGCAAGCAGGAGCGCCGCGTCCGCGATTTTCTCGCGTTCCGCGCCGAACGCGCGCCAGTCGCTCCCGGTGCGCGTCCCGCCCTCTTCCGCGCCGCCGCGAAATTCGCCGCGGCGACGATCCTCGGCTTCCCGCTCGCGCTTCAGGCGCGCCGCGGCGCCCGCCGCAGCCCCGATCCCGAGGCCTGGGCGCTCCACGGCGCCGCCTGCCGCGCCACGCTCCGCGTCTACGCCGCCGCCGCCGCGCGAAAAGCCCTCGGCCTTCGCACGGCTCCGGCCGACCGCACCTCGTGGAGACAGTAGGGGCGGCCGGGTTGCTGGCGAAGTTGCAGGACCACGAGGCATGAAGTCGGTCAAGCGCGTTTTTCTTCGCCCGCCCGTTCCGGGGCTGCTTCTGCGCGGAACGGAATGTCGCGCGTGCGGGCGACCCGGGGCGCCCGAGGCGCTTCCGTGTCCGTGGTGCGGAGAGCGGACGCCCCTTTCGCGGGAAACGAAACGCGAACTGATTTCGGGCCTCGCGGTCGCGGCCGTTTGCGCCGTGGCGTCGCGTTGCGGCGTCGGGTCGATGGCGACTCCCGGGTTCCGGCCCGCCGTCGCCGTCGCCGCGGGGTGGGCGCTCGCGCCGGCGGCGGCCCGATGCCCGGCGGGCGTGGCGACGGACGCCGGCGGGGAGGAATCTCGAACCGGGATCGCCGGTTCCGCCGCCGCGCTTGCGGCTTCGTTCGTTGCCCTCGTCCGGGCGTTCGCGCCCGGGCCGCCGCGCGACCTCTTCGCCGCCGCCCTTTTCGCCTTCGTCGCCCTTGCCGCGCTGCGCGCTCCGGCCCTGCCTCCGCTCGCCGCGCCGACGTTCCGTGGGCGTTTCGCGGCGCTTGCGGCGGGG
>CAMNCG010000076.1 GCA_946534105.1 uncultured Verrucomicrobiota bacterium | reverse complement strand
AAGCGCTCGCATTCGTTTCGGAACGAGTCGAAGAAGGCAAAAGGGCTCCGCACCCTCTCCGCGCCGATCCCACGGCCGCGCCCGATGCGCGCGAGACCACCGCCCGGACCTTGGCCCGGACCGCCCGAAAACGCGCCGAATTCTCGTGCGATATTCAGTTAATAATAAATTGATATTTCACATAGAATTCGGTGCGATTTTGGGGGCGTTCCCGGGCCGGCCCGGAGGCGGGGATTCGGCGAGGAAGGAGCGGGAGGGCGGCGCGGAGGCGACAAGCGACATGCGACAGGCGATGCGTCGCATGTCGCGTGTCGTCCCCGTGCGTGTCGCTTGTCGCATGTCGCGTGTCCCACCACCCGGCGGACCGCCGCCGCGCCCGGCATTCCGGCCCGTTCGCCTCGCACGCCCGCGAATCGGAAGCGACTTCGGAGGCGACGGCTCGGGGCACCGCGGCGGGCGCAGGTACAGGGGCGCGTCTTGGCCGCTGCCGTCCGTCCCAAAAGGTTGGACCTGCTTGGAACCGGGATAAACGGGCACGAGGGCCGCTTCCGGCGAGGGATCGGGCGCGGCGGGCGCGCCGTCGGCGCCGACAACGTTGGGTCCCCCCCCGCCGGTCCCGATTAACCTTGAAATGCGAACCGCTTTGTTCTAACATTCTCCTCGTCCGCAACGCAAGACGGCCCCGATGGCCGCGGACATGGGCGGGCGGGAGCGCCCTCCATCGTTTTCGGGGCGGCACTCCGTTTCCCGGCGAATTCCATGAGATACGCCATTTGCTCCTCTGATCCCGCCCTGATTTCCGACGCCTGCGGCGTGGGTTTCGACTATGTCGAAGCCTGGGCGCCGACACTGACCCGGCCCGGCGAATCCGAGGCGGCGTTCGAGGACGCCGCCGCGACGATTCTGCGCGGCGGACTGCCGATCGAGAGCGTGAACGGATTCCTCGTGAAGGGACTCGTGTGCATCGGCCCCGACGCCGACCACGGCAAGATCGCCGAATACGCGGACGAAGTGCTGCGCCGCCTCGCCAAGGTCGGCGTGTCGATTTGCGTGTTCGGATCGGGCTGGGCGCGCAAGATCCCCGACGGCTGGCCGCGCGAAAAGGCGGAGGAGCAGTTCGCGTCGCTCCTCCGCCGGCTGGCGCCGATCGCCGCGTCGCACGGCGTGCAGATCGCAATCGAGCCGCTGCGCGTTGCGGAATGCAATCTGGTGAACACCGTTGACGAGGGGGCGCGCTTCGCGCACGTCGCGGCCTCGCCGGCCATCGGCTCGCTCGTGGATTTCTACCACTGGAGCCAGAACGGCGAAACCGCAGACACGATTCTGGCCGCGAAGGACTGCCTTCTGCACACGCACGTCGCGACTGCGGCGAACCGCCTGATGCCAGGTCTGGAACCATGCGACTTCACGTCGTTTTTCCGGATTCTCCATTCGATCGGCTACGACGCGCGGATGTCGATCGAGGGAGTCATTCCAAATGAGGATCCGGACCGCGCCGCGAAATTCCGCCGCGCCGTCGAGACCCTCCGCGCGGCGGAACTCGCCGCGCGCCAATGACGCGGAGAAGCCGGCATCCCGGTCGTTCCGGGAACGGGCCGCACCTTCGGCACGCCTTCGGAGAGAAGCCCGTCACGCTTCCCGTCCTTCGCGACGGCGCCGACGCCCGCGTCACCATTCCGGCTCTTCAGCCCTGGAGCGCTGGCTGGCTGGAGTTCTGAAGCGCCGCGCTCGCGGACCGTTGCCTTTCTCGCCGACACGGCGTATGATTCCGCTTCCGCAACGCTCTTCCACGAAATCATTCGCGAATGACCACGCCGCCATGGCCTTCAACGAAATCGACATCCGTTCCGTTCCCGTCACGCAAGTCGCCGCCACTCCCGTAGCCGGCCGCGCCGCCTCGATCCTGCCCCCCGGCAAAAAGTGGGCGCTCGTCTGGCACGACGAATTCGACGGCACGCAGATCGACAAAACCAAGTGGATGTGCCGCGAGTCGTTCTGGGGGGCGGACTTTCCCGCCTTCGCGCACGACTTCGAGGGCGTCGAAATGACCGGCGACTCCACCGTGCGGCTCCACCTGTTGCGTCATGGCGACGACTTCTGCTCGCCGCATTTGCAGACCGGCTCGCTCACCTACGACATCCCCAAGGACCGTCCCGACCGCTTCTGGCCCTTTGGAAAGCGTCGCGAACCGCTCTTCCTGCACAAATTCGGCTATTATGAAATCCGCTGCCGCCTGCCGAAATGCGCGGGCTGGCACGCCGCCTTCTGGCTCCAGGCGCCGGGCGTCGGCTCGCACCCGGATCCCGCGGTCTGCGGCGTCGAGTGCGACGTCATGGAATCCTACCGCCAGCACACCGAGGGCAAGATCGTCTGCGGCAACGGCTGGGGCGGCTACGGCAACGACAGCCACTGGTTCGGGCACTTCTCCTACGATGCCGAGACCCTGCCCGACGGCTGGTGCGACTACGGTGTGGACTGGTCGCCCTCCGGTTACACCTTCTACGCCAACGGAAAGAAAGTCGGCGAGCAGAACGCGCCCGTGTCCAACGTCGAGCAGTTCGTTCTCGTTTCCACCGAGTGCGCCGGCTACCGCAGGGTAGGCAACGACGGCGGTCTCACCGAAGGCCGCCGCGAGTGGGGCAGGCCCGATCCGCGCCTCTTCGAGGCCTCGCTGCCGGACTGCTTCGAAGTCGATTTCGTCCGCGTCTTCGACGCCATCTGACCGCCGCCGGTCTGACTCGACAGAAGGTGAAGCGCCTTGTTTCCGGAAATCGGAATGCGAATGGCACGATTCCACGGCGTTCTTTTCGGATAGAATGCGCGGACGCGGCCGCGGACGCGGCCGCGTTCCAACCGTCACCAGGCCCGAAAAAAAATGCTCGAAGCCGTTTCAGACTGGCTCGCGCCGCCGCGTGTGCAGGAGGTGCTTTCCGTCCTGCGCGCGCTCTTCCTCGTCGCCGTTCCGGCGCTGGTGCTGCGCTTGGTGTTCCACTTCGCCCCGTACCGGATCGGGCACCGGACGAAACTGATGCTGTTTCCGGCGCTGTTCTGCGCGGCGGCGGCGGCGATTCTGGTCGCGCAGTCGCGGTGGCAGATTTTCGGGCACACGGACAAGCGGTTCGTGCGGTTCATGGAGCTGCACGACCCGCGGCCGGACACCGTGGCGCACAAGCTCGTGCGCGGCGAAATCCTCGACCGCGGCGGGCGGCGGCTCGCCTACACCGACCCGGACGGCTCGGGGCGGCGCGTCTATCCGTTCGGCGAAGCGACCGCGCACGTGGTGGGGTTCCGCCATCCGGCGGAGGGCCTCACGGGGATCGAGGGCGCGGCGGACGACCTGCTTTCCGGCTACCGGGCGCTCCGCACGGCCGAGGATTTCCGCGAGGCCGCGCGCGAAACCGCGGCGCGCGGGCGGCACGTGGGGACGAACGTGACGCTCACGGTCGACGCGCGGCTCCAGATGCGCGCCACGGCGGCGCTCGCCGGCAGGCGCGGCGCGGCGGTGGCGCTCGATCCGCGCACGGGCGAAGTGCTGCTGCTGTGCTCCTCGCCGGCATTCGATCCGAACATCTTCGAGCGCCGCCTCAATTCCGACCCGTCGCTTCCGCTTTTCAACCGCGCACTGCGCGGGCTCTATCCGAGCGGATCGACATTCAAA
The DNA here is from genome assembly GCA_946534105.1 of uncultured Verrucomicrobiota bacterium. Lineage (GTDB taxonomy): Bacteria > Verrucomicrobiota > Kiritimatiellia > RFP12 > UBA3636 > UBA3636. Next base: position 11,882 of record CAMNCG010000076.1, on the reverse strand, counting down.
ACCGCGGTCGCGGGGCTCATGGTCGATTGTGGCGTGCCGCTGGAACTGGACTGCCCGGCCGACGGCTTCCGCGTGTATCCGAAGGCGCGTCCCATCCGAGACCACGAGTGGTACTCGTACGAAAAGCGAGGGCTGTCGTGGCCGGGATTCGGGCGGATCGGGCTCGACAAGGCGCTCGCGAAGTCGTCCAACGTGTATTTCGCGCAGGGCGGCGTGCGGTGCGGAACCGACGCCTTCAACGCGCTTGCGGAACGTCTCAGGGCGAACGAAGGCGTGGCGATTTGGACGAACGGAGGGCGCCGCGTTTCGTCGGTGCCCGGAACGATCCCGCGCCTCGGACGCGGCGAAAAGCGCGAGCTTTCGCAACTCTCCATCGGGCAGGGGCGCCTCCAGCTCACGCCCCTGCATCTGGCGCTGCTCGTCTCCTCGATCGCCGCCAACGGCGAAATGATGGCGCCCCGGCTCTCCCCGGAGATGCCGCCAACGGTGCTTTCGCGGCCGTTTTCGCCGCGCGCGGCGCGGCGGGTCGCCGCCGCGATGCGAGCCGTGGTGGCGACGGGCACGGCGCGCGCGGTCGCGGTGCCGGGGCTCGACGTCGGGGCGAAGACCGGCACGGCCCAAAACCCGCACGGCGACGACCACGCATGGTTCGTCTGCTTCGCGGGGCGAGAGGGAGAGGCGCCTGGCATCGCGGTGGCGGTGGTGGTCGAAAACGCCGGATTCGGCTCCGCGGCGGCGCTTCCGGTCGCGAAGGCGATCCTGCAGGAATGGGAGGCGGATTCTCGTGCGGACGCGCAGAGACCCGCCATTGGCACGGCGGACGCGCAGAGAAAGGAGCGGTAGCCGGTGTTCCCCTTCGTCGTGGCCCTTCCCCTCGCGGTGTTCCTGCCGCTGCACCTCTCGGTCCTCGCCGTGCGCCTCGCGAACGCGCCATCGCTCGGGTGGCCCGAGATCGCTCCGGCGGCGGCGTTCTGCGCGGTGCTGCTCGCGACGTGGGCGGAGCTGAAACTTTCAAAATATTCCGGCTCGCCGGCGGTGCCGTGCGCCGCGCTGGCGCTTCTCGGGGTCGGCATCGCGGTGCAATACCGCATCGGGACGCTGAAGACCGTCGAGCTTCGGTCTCCTTCGCAACTCGCGCTCCCGCTCGGCGTCTTCGCGATGTTCGCGGTGCATCTCGCGCTGCGGCGCGGCCGGATCAACGCGCTTGAACGGTTCTGGCCCGTCTTTCTCGGCGCGGCGATGGCGGTCGTCGGCGCGGTGATCGTCGCCGGGCGGGCGTTCCGCGGCGCGTACTATCTTGCGGGCGGGATGAACCCGGCCGAAATCGCCAAGCCTCTTCTCGTCCTCTTCGTCGCGTCCCTTCTCTCGGGTCACCGCAAGCTTCTGCGACGCGGCTTCCTCGGCGTGCCGTTTCCGCCGCTCAACATTCTCGTCACGCTCGCGCTCTTCTGGGCTCCGCCGCTGCTGCTGCTCGTGGCGCAGGGCGACCTCGGGATGTTCGCGCTCATGAACGCGACGCTGCTCGTCATGCTCTCCGCCACAACGGGGCGCTCGCTCTACCTGACCGGCGGATTCGCGGCGATGTTCCTCGCGGCGAGGCTGGCCATCCCCCTCACGAGCCGCGGTCGCGCGAGACTTGACGCCTGGAGCGACCCGTTCTCCGTCGCGATGAAGAACGGCTGGCAGCCGCTCCAGGCGCTCGTGGCGCTCTATTCGGGTGGACTCTGGGGGACGGGCTTCGGCGCCGGTTCGCCGCGCGCCGTGCCGATCGTGGAATCCGACTTCGCCTACGTGATCGTCGGCGAAGAGCTCGGACTCGTCGGCTGCGTCGCGCTTTGCGCGCTCTACGCCGCGCTCGTCTTCGCCGGCATGCGCGTCGCCTCGCGCGCCAAAAACGCCTACGCCTCGTGCGTCGCGACCGGCCTCACCGCGTGCCTCGGGATCCAGACGCTCCTCAACGTCGGAGGCTGCTCCAAGGCGATTCCGCTTACCGGCATTCCGCTTCCGCTTCTCTCCCACGGCGGATCCTCGCTGGTCGCCACGCTCGTCATGGTCGGTCTCCTTCTCGCCATTTCCGACGAAGATCCGCCGCTTGTGGCGGGATGAGGACGTTTGCGGCGCGGGACGCGCTAGAGGGAGATTTCCGTCCAGCCCTGGTGACGGACGCGGAAATCGTCGCGGACGACGAGCCGGAGCGTCTTCGCGGCCGAGCCGGGAGCGACGGCGAACGAGGACGCGCCGCCGGCCTTCACGCCGTCGAGGAGCCACATGCAGCGCCACGAAACCGGGATTTTCCCCCCGCCGGCGAGCGCGGCGCGGAAACTCCGCCCGCCCGCGGCGGTCGGTCCGCCGTCCTCGATGACGGGCTCGATCCGCGGCGCCCACGGGGCGCAGAGAGGATCGCCGAGAGGCTGGAGCTGGAGCGGGCAGGCCGTCGCGAGAAACAGCGCCTCAAGCGCCGTGCAGCCGTCGAGCTGGTGCGCGAACAGCATCGCCGACGGGAACTTCTTCCAGACCGCAAGCGGCTCGGCCACGGTGCCCGAGGTGAACGCCGCGCCGCGTTTCAGCCACTCCGTCGCCTTCATCTGCGACGGCCGGTCGAAGGCGGCGGCGTAGCTCGTCATGTGGTCGGCGTACGCGCCGGGGACGAACCCGTCCGGCGGCGCGGGAACGGACACGGCCCCGGCGAACAGCCCGGCGAGCGGGCCGCCGGAAAAGGCGGCGGGGGAATTCGTCGAAACGGCCGCGTCGGTCCCCTCCCGGGCGCGGAGCCTTCCGGCGGCGGCTTCGACCGACCACGCGCGCGTGTTCCAGCGCACGTCGCCGTTCTTCGCGAACAGGACGGTGCCGGCGGGCGCCGTGCCGTCCGCCCCGGCCGCGCGGCGGAGCGCGGCGCGCGCCTCCGCGAGGGACAGGCCCCTTTCGCCGGTCCAGGCGAGCATCGCGGACGGCAGCGGGAACTCCTGCAGGAGCTTGTTGCGGAGGCGGTCGAGCGACTGCGCGGAGCGCGCTTCGCCCGAGGGGCCGGGGCCCGGGCCGGCGAAGAGCGGCGAAGCGAAGTCGCCGGAAATCTCCGCGCCCGTCGGGGCGCGCCCGCGCAGGAACGTCGCGCCCGCGAGCGAGACCGCGGCGCCGACGCGCGGGGCGACGCCGTTCGTCGGCATTCCGACGCGCACCGGGAAGTCGCACGAATAGGCCCACGCGAGGACCTGCGGCGCCACGCCGGCTTCTTCGAGCGCGTTCGTCGCGGGCGTCCAGATCCTTTCGAGGAAGTCGCGGAAGGGGATTTCGACGGGGAACTTCCCGTCTTCGCCGCGCGGCACGGAGACGCGCACGACGCACGCGTCCGGAACGCCGCGCAGGCGCGCCCACGTTTCGCCGAGAAGGACCGAGGCGGAAGATTCGCCGTTGACGAGGAGGGCGGTTTCGTGCGGTCCCAGGGCGAAAGCGGACGCGGCGGCGGCGGCTAGGGCCGCCGCCGCCGCGAGGCGCACGGAGATCGCGCGGCGGGGCACTAGCGGCGCCCCATGACGCGGTCGGCGTACTCGCCGGAGCGCGTGTCGATGCGGATCCAGTCGCCTTCGTTCACGAAGATCGGGACCTTGATCTCGTAGCCGCCCTCGACGCGGGCGTTCTTCATGACCTTGCCGGCGGCGGTGTTGCCCTTGGCGCCGGCGTCGCACCACTCGACCTTGCGTTCGATGAACGTCGGGAGGGTGACTTCGACCGGGTTGCCGTCGAGGAAGAGGATCTTGCACTCCAGGTCGTCTTCGAGGAACCACTTCTTCTCGCCGAGGACATCGGCCGGGACGTTGATCTGCTCGCTGTCGGCGTCGAGGAAGACGTACATGTCGCCGTCCTCGTAGGAGTAGTTGACGGTCTTCTCTTCGAGGTCGAGCTCGTCGAAGGTGTCGATCTCGCGGAAGTTCTTCACGAACGTGTTGCCGGTGAGCATGTGCTTGAGGCGGCACGTGTAGATCGACTGGCCCTTGCCGGGCTTCGTGAAGGAGTATTCCGTGATCGTGTAGGGTTGGCCCTCGTAGCGGAGCTTGAGGCCCTTGCGCAGGTCGGAGGCGGTGTACGGCATGGCGTTTCCTTTCGGGTTGGCGGTTCGGTGCGGCGGGCTCAGGCCTTGGCGGCGGCGGCGACCTTCGTGCGGAGGCGCGCGGACTTGCCCTTGCGGTCGCGCAGGAAGTAGAGCTTCGCACGGCGGACGTGCGAATGCGCCTCGACTTCGATGCGGCTGACGTAGGGGGAGTGGACCGGGAAGACCTTCTCGACGCCGACGCCGTACGCGACGTGACGGACCGTGAACGTCTCGTTGGCGCCGGCGCCCTTGCGGGCGATGACGATGCCGCCGAACGCCTGGTCGCGGGTCTTGTCTCCTTCCTTGATCTTGACGTAGACCTTCACCTGGTCGCCGATGTCGAACTCGGGGACGTCCTTCTTGAGGCCTTCGGCCGTGATTTCATCGAGAATGTTGCTCATGTTTCGGTTCCTTGACTTTGATCGGGAGTGGTTGCGTTTTCGGTTGGGACCGTCCGCGAGAGGTGAGAAGGGGCGGAACGGGTTTCGGAAGAGGGACGGCGGCGGCGGGTTCGTTTGGGAGGAGGAGGCGGGCGGGGAAGGCCCATCTTCGCGGCGAGGTCGGGGCGACGCTCCAGCGTGATGCGCTCGGCCTCCTGCCTGCGCCAGGCCCGGATGAGAGCGTGGTTGCCGCTTTGCAGGACTTCGGGGACCTTGAGGCCGCGATATTCCGGCGGATGGGTGAACTGGGGAAAATCGAGGAGCCCGGTTTCGAACGACTCGTCTTCGGTCGCGCCCTCGCCGCCGAGGACCCCGGGCAGGAGACGCACCGCGGCGTCGATCACGCAGGCGGCCGCAATGGCGCCGTTGGTGAGCACGAAGTCCCCGATCGAAATCTCCTCCGGGTGGAGGATCTGCCGCACGCGGTCGTCAATGCCCTCGTAGTGGCCGCAGACGAAGACGAGGTGTTTTTCGCGGGAGAGGCGCCGGGCGTCGGCCTGCACGAACGGCTTGCCGGACGGGGTCATCAGGATCACCTTCGACTCCGGCGTCGCGACCGATTCAACCGCGCGCACGAGGGGGTCGGCGAGCATCACCATCCCCGGGCCGCCGCCGTAGGGCCGGTCGTCCGTCGAGTGGTGCCGGTCTTCCGTGAAGTCGCGAGGATTCACGATGCGGAACGACACGACCCCTTTCCGGGCGGCGCGCCCCAGCATGCTCTCGGAGAGGTACCCCGAGACCATTCCGGGAAATTCGGTCACGATGTCGACCGAAAGGGCGGCCTGCGCGCGCTCCACGGCGGACTCCCGGCACCTCCCGCGCGACGAGCGCGCGGGATCGGCGGAACTAGCCGGCCGCGGCCTTGGCGGCCTTGGCGAGCTTGGCCTTGCGGCCCTTGGAGATCTTCTGGTGCGTGTGCTCGGGCTTGCCCTCCTCGGTGCGCTTCTGGCGCTTGAGGAGGCTCTTCACCACCGGGCTCACGATCGCCCCCACGCTCTGCCAGTAGGCGATGCGCTCGAGCTTGAGGCCGTAGTTCACGCCGGGCATGGCGGGGTCGTACCAGCCGAGGTTCTCGATGAAACGCCCGTCCCGGGGGAACCGAGTGTCGGCGGCCACGACGCGGAACGAAAGGTCGCGGTTGGCGCCGGTGCGGGTGAGTCTGACTTTGACGGACATCGTATGTGTGGTCTGTTGGTTTTGCGGATGCGGCGGGCCCCCCTTTCGGAACCCGCCTTGCGGAACAAGCGCGGGGATTATGCCACAAACCCAAAACGAAATCCAGCGGAAAATGACGGAAAAACGGCGATTTTTTGGGCTTGACACCCGACCGGTCCGGTGATAGGATACCGCCCCGTTTTCCACGCCAGTGTAGCTCAGTTGGTAGAGCAGCGCATTCGTAATGCGCGGGTCGGAGGTTCAAGTCCCCTCGCTGGCTCCATTTAATAGCCTAGTCGATAGCACGTTCTTCGGCTAGGCTATTTCTTTGAGGTGGCGGCGAGGCGCTGGCGCGCGGATGGTATGGTAGACTCTCGGGCATGGAAACGTGGATTGAATTTGCGAAAATGCACGGGGCGGGGAACGACTTCGTCGTTGTCGCCGATCCGGACGGCGTCTTCCGGGGCGGGGACGGGGAACGGCTCGCGCGGGCGCTTTGCACACCGCACACCGGACTCGGCTCCGAGGGCCTCCTCGCGCTCGCGCCCGAGCCCGGCGCGAAAGGCTCCGGAACGGACTTCTCCATGATCTTCCGGAACCCGGACGGCTCGCGCGTCGGAATGTGCGGCAACGGCGCGCGGTGCGCCGCGTTTTTCGCCTTTCGCAGAGGCTGGGCCGGGCGCAGGATGCAGTTCCGCTCGGACGCCGGGACGATCGGCGCCGAAATCGAGTCCGTCGGGCCCGATGGCGCGTCGGCCGTGGTGCGCGTGGACGCGACGGAGGTCCGGGACCGCCGCGACGCCGTCTCTCCGGCCTGCCTGCCGGGACGCGTTTTCGCCTTTCTCGACACCGGCGTGCCGCACGCGGTGCGGTTCGTGGACGGCGCGACGGAGGATTTCGACGCCCTGGACGTCGTTGCCGAGGGCCGGGCCGTGCGCCATGCGCGGGAATTCGCCCCGGCCGGAACGAACGCCGACTTTGCGCGCGTGGACGGTCCGGCGGAACTTTCGCTCCGGACGTACGAGCGGGGCGTGGAGGACGAAACCGGCGCGTGCGGCACGGGCGCCATCGCGGCGGCCGTGGCCGCCGCCGAGCGCGGACTCGTGTCGCTGCCGTGCCGCGTCAAGGTGCGCGGCGGCGACACGCTTGTCGTGGACGCCCCGCGCGACGGGGACGGCCTGTGCCGCTCGCCGACGCTCTCGGGCCCGGCCCGGCTCGTCTGCGAGGGCCGCTTCCGTCCGGAGTGGATCGGGTGAACGCCGTCGTCTTCGATTCCGGCGACGAACGGCCCGGCGGCCTCGTCGCGCTCCGCGGCGACCGGGCGCGGCATGTGCTCGAAGTGCTCGGCGCCGCGCCGGGCGACACGATCCGGACCTGCCGCATCGGCGGCGCGATGCATCCCGCGTCGCGCGTCGTGCGGATCGAGGGGGCCGCTCCGGAAGCCGCCGTGGTGGTCGATCCCGGACCGCCGGCACCGCCTCCCGCGCGCTGCCCGGCGGATCTTCTGCTCGCACTGCCACGCCCCAAGTGCCTCCGTCGCCTGTGGCCCCAGCTGGCGGCGCTCGGGCCGTCCCGCGTTTTCGTGACGGCCGCCGAAAAAGTGGAAAAGTCGTACTGGGGATGCACCTGGCTGCGAGAGGACGAGCGCGACGCGCTGCTCCGCGAGGGACTGGCTCAGGCGTGCGACGCCGTGCCGCCGCAAGTCGGGGTTCGGCGCCGCCTCAAGCCGTTTCTCGAAGACGAGATTCCCTCCCTCTATTCCGCGAACAAGCGGTTTTTCGCGCATCCGGCGGAGCCGGGGGGGGAAGGGACCGCCGCATTCCGCGAGGCGTGCCGTGCGCCCGGCGGCCCGGCGCTCGTCGCCGTCGGCCCCGAGGGCGGATGGTCCCCGTTCGAATGCGCCCTGTTCGAACGTCTCGGCTTTCGCCGCGTTTCGCTCGGGCCGCGGATTCTTCGCACCGACACCGCCGTCGTCTCCCTTCTCGCCCTCGCCTCGAATCCGTAGCTCCCGCCGACCCGTCCCCGCGAAAATCGTTTCGTTCCGTCGCATCGTCGTCCGCGACCGCGCACCGAGATGCGCGGCGATGTGGTAGACTGCCGGGCATGAAAAGGTTCATGCGTTTCGCGGCGGCGGCGGTCCGCGCGGCGGCGTTTGCGGCGGCGACGGTTTGCCCGGCCGCTCCGTACTCGGTCAGGTTTCTTCCGGGCGCCGGCGGCTCCGGGACCATGAAGGACGCCAGTTTCGACTCCGCGCGGGCCGGGACCCTGCCCGCCTGCGCGTTTTCGCGGACCGGGCACTCGTTCGCCGGCTGGGCGAGGCGCGGCGACTCCGCGGCGGAGTTCGCCGACCGGGCGGCGGTGTCCGGACTTTCGACGACGCCGGGGGCGCGGCTGGAACTGGTCGCGCAGTGGAAGGCCAACGCGTACGTCGTGCGTTTTCACGCGAACGGCGGCAGCGGGTCGATGGCGGACGAACCTTTCACGTACGGGGTCTCGAAGGCCCTGTCGGCCTGCGCGTTCTCGCGGACCGACCACAAGTTCGCCGGGTGGGCGACGTCCGCTTCCGGCAAGGCCGTCTACGCCGACCGGCAGATCGTTTCCAACCTCACCGCGACGAACGGCGGGACCGTGGACCTGTACGCCGTGTGGGAGGAAACGCTGAACCGCAACCTCGTGGCGTGCCTCGGCGACTCGATCACGCAGGGCTACAACTGCGCGGGCGCACCGTATCCTTCGCGCATCGCGTCGCTCACCGGAAAAACGGTCCTGAACTACGGCGTCGCCGGCCAGACGAGCGACTACGGCAAGAAAATCGTGTCATCCGTCCTCGCCCGGCATCCCGGCACGGTGACGATCTTCTTCGGCGCCAACGACGTCCACGGCCACACGACCTCCTGGTCGATCTCGAACATCCGCGGCACGATCCGCGCGATCAAGGCCGCCGGCGCGCGTCCGATCGTGGCGACGCCGGTCCCGCAGCGCGGCAAGTGGGACTCCTACAACGACCGCGTGTCCGAACTCGCGTCCGCCATCCGCGCGCTCGCCGCGACGGAGGGCGTCACCTGCGTGGACCTGCACTCTGCGTTCGGGAGCGGCGCCGGCTACATCCAGAGCGACGGCCTGCACCTCACGGACGCCGGCGGCGCGCTCGTGGCGCGGAAGTTCGCGGCGGCGCTCTAGCGCGCCGTCAGCCGCCCGGGACGGTCTTTTCCATCAGGTACACCTTGTCGCCGGGGCGGACGCGCGCGGGGCGCGGGACGGTCGCCCACGAGCCGCGTTCCGCGGTTTCGAGGACCTCGTCGTCGCGGCGGATCGAGGTGACGGCGACGCGGACTTCGCCGGTCGTCGGCCCCTGGATCGAAAGCTCGTCGCCGAGCGAGAATGGATGGTCCTGCACCCGGATCTGCGCCATGCCGGCGCGCGGCCAGTCCTTCTCGACGACACCGACGGTGCGCTTGCGGCGGGTGGCGAGGTTTTCGTCGTCGCCGGCAAACGCGGCCCGGCCGGCGGCGGGGCGCCCGTGGAAGAGCCCCGTGCCGAAGGCCCGGTGGTAGACGGTCCCGCAGCGCTCCGCGAGTTCCGCCGCGAGTTCCGGCGCATACGTCCCCGCCAGCACGGCATCGAGCGCGCGGCGGTACGCGCCGACGACGGTGGAAACGTATTCGGGCGGCCGGGCGCGCCCTTCGATCTTGAGGGAGGAAACGCCGGCGGCGACGATCTCGCCGAGGAACGGCAGCGAGCAGAGGTCGCGGGCGGAAAAGACGGCGTGGGCGCCGACGGAATACTCCGCGAGCGGGCGGTCCGAGCCGGGATTGGCGTCTTCCCGGACGATCCGGAAGAGCCGGCGGCAAGGCTGCTGGCACTCTCCGCGGCAGGCCGACGCGCCGTAGGCCTCGTGGGAGAGGAAACACCGCCCGGACACCGCGACGCACTGCGCGCCGTGGACGAAGACCTCGATTTCGACCCCGCGCCGCCGCATCGCGCGGGCGATGCGCGCCACCTCCTCCATCGTGCACTCGCGCGCAAGGACGATGCGGCGCGCGCCGTTGTCCGCCAGAAACGCGGCGGCCGCCGCGTTGGAGCACGACATCTGCGTCGAGGCGTGCCACGGGACGCCCCGCTCGCGGCAGGCGGCGACGACGGCCCAGTCCGACGCCAGGACGGCGTCGACGTGCGGCGCGGCGGCGGCGACCATGCGGCGCATGCGGCGCAATTCGCCGTCGAACACGATGGAGTTGAGCGTCAGGTAGACCTTCGCCCCGCGGCCGTGCGCGAGGGCGGCCGCGGCCGGCAGCGCGCGCGGCGAGAAGTTGTGCGCCCCGCCGACGCGCATGTTGAAGGCCCGCAGCCCGAGGTACACGGCGTCGGCCCCGGCGTCCAGCGCGGCGCGGAGCTGCGCGGGGCCGCCGGCGGGGGCGAGAAGCTCCACGCGGCGGCGGAGCGACGCGCGTCCGCGACCGCCGGCGGCGGACGCGGAGACGGGCATCGCGGAAAAAGCGGTGACCGCCGCGGAAAGACGCTTCATGGATTCGGTTCGGTGGCAAAGGAAATGTTCCAGACGTCGTTCTTCGCGCAGGCGTCGAGAACGCCCATCAGGGCCTCGTAGCGCGCGTCGCGGTCGACGCGCAGCACGACGGGATGCCCCGGGAACGACTGGGAAAGAAGGCGGAACTTCACCCCAAGCTCCTCGAGCGACATTTCGCGCCCGTTGACGCTCGTCGCGCCGTCCCGGGCGACGTTGACGATGATTTCACCCGGCAGGCGGTCGTCCGGCGCCGCGGCGGCGTCCGCCGTCGGCAGCTGGATGTCGATCTCGTTTTCCCACTGCGAGAAAACGGACGCCGTGACGAAAAAGCACAGCAGGAGGAACACCACGTCGAGCATCGGCGTGATCTGGAAGCCCGGCAGTTCCGCCGGAGGGAGCGAGAACTTCATCGGACGCTCTCCCGCCCGACGGCCGCCGCGGGAGCGCCGCGTCGCGCCGACAGCAGCGCGATCACGAGGTCCGTTGCGAGCGCTTCGAGCGTCGCCGTCTGACGGGCGGCCTGACGGCGGAACCACGCATACAGCGCCATGCACGGAATCGCCACGAAGAGGCCGCCGACGGTGGTCACGAGCGCGAACGAAACGCCCTGCGCGAGCACGACGGGCTTCGCCGCCACGGCGTACTCGCCGCCCACCGCGCGGAACGCCTCGAACATGCCGAGCACGGTGCCGAGCATGCCGACCATCGGGGCGAGCGCCGCAACGTCGAGCAGCCACTGCGCGCGGCTCTGGAGCTTGGCGGCCTGGCGCGCGCCCTCGCCCTCGGCGACCGAGGTCACGGACGCCACGTCCGGCGACGGCAGCTCTCGCACCGCGTCGATCGCCGCCATGGCGATGAACGAAAACGGCCCCGGGCGATAGTCGCAGACCTTGCGCGCGGCGTCAAGCGCGCCGGCGGAAACGTTGTCCATCACGTCGTTCACCACGGCGCGCGGCGCCACCGCGCCGCGCCGGAGCGTGGCGAAGAGGTAGCACATGTCGGCGAAGGCGAACACCGACATCGCGGCGAGGACCCAGCCGATCCATCCGCAGCTGCGGAAGAGATCGGCGACGGTCCGCGCGCCGCCGGAGGCGACGCCCGCCGCTTCGGGCGAAGTCTGCGCCGCGGCGGCCGCCGCGCAGGCGAGGAAGATCGGAAGTGCGTTTCGAAGGTGTTTCATGTTTGTCTCCAACGCCGCCCAAGGATAGCAGAAAACCGGCGGCGGCGAAAGCCGGGCGTTTTCGGGGCGAAGTTGACCGGGAAGCCCGTTTTCGGGTAGAATCGCGGACCATGCAAGACCCAACAGACACCGACACGAAGAACCTGTCCGGCGGAGACGTTTCCGCTGCATCCGCGCCCGCGAAAAACGAGGTGCAGGCTCCTCCGCCGCCGACCTCCGGAAACGTGGAGCCGGTCCGCGTCGAGGACGAGATGCACCAGTCGTTCCTCGACTACTCGATGTCGGTCATCGTCGGACGCGCGCTCCCGGACGCGCGCGACGGCATGAAGCCCGTCCACCGCCGATGCATCTACGCGATGGGGGAGATGGGCAACACCCACGCGCAGGCTCACAAGAAGTCCGCCCGCGTCGTCGGCGAGGTGATGGGCAAATACCACCCCCACGGCGACGCCTCGATCTACGACACGATCGTCCGCCTGGCGCAGGACTTCAACA
>CAMNCG010000075.1 GCA_946534105.1 uncultured Verrucomicrobiota bacterium | reverse complement strand
CAAGCCCCCGGAGATCCTCCAGAAGATCGCCATGGGCCAGATCGGCAAGTTCTACAACGAGGTCTGCCTCGTCGATCAGGCGTTCGTGAAGAACGGCCCCGGCGAGAAGACCACGGTCGGACAGCTCCTCGCCAAGGTCGGCAAGGAAACGGGCGACGAGATTCGCGTCCGGCGCTTCGTGCGCTACGCCCTCGGCGCCTGAGAATAACGGATCAAAGCGAGGCCCGCGGAGTCCGCGGGCCTCGCCGCACCGGAGAAACCGAACATGCAGACATTCATCGTTGAAACGTCCGCCCGCCACGTCCACCTTACGGCCGAGGCCGTCGCCGCGCTCTACGGCGCGGGCGCGAAGTTGGAATCCAAGAAGGCCCTTTCGCAACCCGGCCAGTTCGCCTGCGCCAACGAGAAGCTGAAGCTTGTCGGCCCCAAGGGCGAACTGGCCGTAAGCGTGCTTGGCCCGGAGCGCAAGGCGTGCCAGATCGAGCTTTCCTTCACCGACGCGCGCGCGCTTGGTCTCAAGGGCGTTCCGGTCCGCGAGAGCGGCGACGTCGCCGGCACGCCTGGCATCAAGATCGTCGGCCCCGCCGGCGAGCTCGAGCTCCCGGAAGGGTGCATGATCGCGAAGCGCCACATCCACATGACCCCGGCGGACGCCGCCGCGTTCGGCGTCACGAACGGTCAGGTCGTTTCCGTCAAGGTCGATACCGGAGCCGGCCGCTCGGTTGTCTTCGGCGACACCGTGGTGCGCGTGAGCGACAAGTTTGCACTCGCCATGCACATCGACACCGACGAGTGCAATGCCGCCGCCGCCTTTGGCGAAGTGCGCGGCGAAATCGTGGCCTAGCCCCCTTAGGTCAAAAACCGGTTCCCGCGTCAGGGTTTCCTCCTTTCGCCCTGAGGCGGTTCCCCCTCCTCCAAGCCGGTTTTCCGTCCCGGAGCGTTTCTCGCTCCGGGACCCTTTTTTGTCCCGGGCGTGTGGACAAAACCACGGGGTTTCCGCTATGATTGCGGGCGTTACGCGCTTTTGCGCGTCTCTCCCCCCACGCACAACCCCCCCCCTCCAACGACATGTCCGCCAAATTCACCTGCGTTCTCGCCGCCGTTTCCTCGCTCGCCTGCGCCTCTTCCGCCTTCGCCTGGGGCGGCACCACCGAAGGCACGATCAACGCCGGCGGAAACTTCTCCTACACCTCCGCCTCCGCGGCCGGCTCCGACCTCGCATTCGAGGGGCATGGCGGCTACTATCTCCAGGAGGCCTTTCTCGTCGGCGGAGCGCTTGACGTGCGCAAGAACGACGCGGTGACGACGTACGACCTCGCGGGCCTCGTCAAGTACCACCTGCTCGATCCCGTGCTGCGCGACGCCGAGGGCCGCCCCTACGCCTTTTCGCCGTACATCGGCGCCCGTCTTGGTCTCGCCCACGGCAAGAACGACGCCGACAGCAACACCGGTGTGCTCGCCGCGGCCCGCGTCGGCGCCGACGTGTTCCTGACGCAGAACGTCGCGCTCGACTTCCTTGTCGATTTCGCCGCCTGCACCGCCGAAGTCTTTCCCGATGACGAGAAGCTCAAGAAGAGTTCCGTCGTCTTCCGTGTCGGCTTCGACTTCAACTTCTAGCGTCGGCCCGGGCCGGGCCTCATCCCGCCTTTTCCCATGAAAACCTACAACATCGCCGTCATTCCCGGCGACGGCACCGGTCCCGAAGTGATCGGCGAGGGCCTCAAGGTCCTCAAGGCCGCCGCGAAAAAATTCTCGTTCTCGGTCAAGACCAAGACGTTCCCGTTCGGCGGGAAGCACTACCTCGAGACCGGCAAGCTCGTCGACGAGGCGGACGAAGCCGAACTGCGCGCGTTCGACGCGATCTACCTCGGCGCGATCGGCCTCTCCGGCGCCGGCGCGAAGAACGTCGCTCCCGGCATTCTCGAGAAGAACATCCTGCTCAAGCTCCGCTTCGACTTCGACCAGTACATCAACCTCCGTCCCGTGAAGCTCTATCCGGGCGTCGCCTCGCCGATCTCCGGCGTGACGCCGGAGACGATGGACTACGTCGTCGTCCGCGAAAACACCGGCGGCGTCTACACCGGCATGGGCGGCACGATGATGAAGGGAACGCCGCAGGAGATCGCCTCGCAGGAGTGGGTCTACAACCGCTTCCAGGTGGACCGCTGCCTCAAGTACGCCTTCGAGCTCGCGAAGAAGCGCCACTCGAAGAAGGCCCCGTTCCGCGGGCTTTCGGACGCGGCGAAGGCCGCGGGCAAGACCGCCCGCCTCACGCTCTGCGGCAAGACGAACGTGCTCACGAACGTCTTCGGCCTCTGGGAACGCGCCGCGAAGGAAATGGCGGAAAAGTACCCGTCGGTCGAGCTCGCGTACCGCCACGTGGACGCGATCTGCCTGCTGATGGTGCAGGATCCCGGCCAGTTCGACGTGATCGTCACGGACAACATGTTCGGCGACATCATCACTGACCTCGGCGCGGCCTGCCAGGGCGGCCTCGGCGTCGCCGCCGGCGGCAACCTCAACCCCGACAAGGGCGGCGTTTCGATGTACGAACCGATCGGCGGCACCGCCCCCGACTGGACCGGCAAGAACGGCATCAACCCCATCGCCGCCATCGGCGCCGCCGCGCTCATGATCGGCAATCTCGGCGAAACGAAGGCCGCGGCCGCCATCGAAGAGGCGATCGCGAAGACGACGCCGAAGATGAAGACGCAGCTTGCGGGCCAGATGGGCTGGACCACCACCCAGGTCGGCGACCTCGTCGCCGCGGCGCTGTAGAAGGATCCCGCGATGAAGCAGATCGGAGTCGCCATCCTCGGTTTCGGCACCGTCGGCGCGGGCGTCGCGAAGGGTCTTCTTGAAAACGGGAAGCTTCTGCGCGAGCGCACCGGGCTCGACATCGCGCTCCGGCGCGTCGCGGATCTTGACACGACGACCGACCGTGGCGTCGCGCTTCCGCCCGGCGTCCTCGGACCGGACGCCGCCGCGGCGATCGCCGATCCGGCCGTCGACATCGTGGTCGAGCTCATCGGCGGCACCGGCGTCGCGAAGAAGTTCGTCCGCGCGGCGCTCGAAGCCGGAAAGCCCGTCGTCACCGCCAACAAGAAACTTCTCGCCGAGTGCGGCGCCGAACTGTTCGCCCTCGCGTCCGAAAAGGGGACCGACCTCTATTTCGGCGCGTCCGTGGGCGGCGGCATTCCGATCATCCGCTCGTTGCGCGACGGCCTCGTCGGCAACCGCGTCGAAACGATCTACGGCATCCTCAACGGCACCTGCAACTACATCCTCACCGAGATGGAGAGGGCGGGCAAGCCGTTCGACGAGGTGTTGCGCGACGCGCAGAAGCTCGGGTTCGCCGAGGCGGATCCGACGCTCGACGTCGACGGCTTCGACACGCTCCACAAGGCCGCGATCCTCGCCGCGCTCGCGTACGGATTCTTTCCGGACGTGCACGCGCTGCCCGTTCAGGGCATCCGCGGCGTCGTCGGCTCGCGCGACATTGCGGAAGCGAAGGCGCTCGGCTACCGCGTGAAGCTCCTCGCGGTCGTGAAGAAGGACGACGCGGGGCTGGAGCTCCGCGTCGCCCCGACGCTCGTCCCCGAAAGCGGCATGCTCGGCTCCGTCTCCGGCGTCTTCAACGCCGCGATGGTGAAGAGCGACCTCGACGACTGGACGCTCTACTACGGCCGCGGCGCCGGGCGCCTCCCGACGGCTTCGACCGTCATCGGCGACATCGCCGACGTCGCGCGCGCCCTCGCCGCCGGCACGCACCGCCCGTTCGCGGTGCCGGTCTCGGCGACCCCCGTCCGCGTGAAGTCCCTCGGCGAATGCCGCAGCAAGTTCTACGTCCGCCTCGCCCTCAAGGACGCCCCCGGTTCGCTCGCCGCCGCCACGTCGGCCTTCGCCGCGCACGGCGTCTCGATCCGCTCGGCCGTCCAGCGGGGCGCCGGCGAAGACGGATTCGCGACGGTCGTCGTGCTCACGCACGAAACCGCCCGAGCCGATCTCGACGCCGCGCTCGCGGACGTCTCCGCCTCCGGCGTCTCCGGCGCCGCGCCCGTCAGCCTCGGCATCGAAGACTAGCCCCATGCCGAGGCTCCTCGTCGTCGATTTGATGCCGCTGCTCTACCGCGGCCATTTCGCGATGATCCGCCGCCCGCGCATGACGTCGGGCGGCCTCAACGTTTCGGCCCTCCACTTTTTCGTCTCCACGCTCGCCGATCTCGCGACGAACCGCGGCGCCACGCACGCCGCGCTCGTCATGGACACGTCGCCGACATTCCGCCACGAGCTCTACCCGGCGTACAAGGCGCAGCGCGAGAAGATGCCGGAGGACATCGCTTCATCGATCGAGCCGGCTCGGCGTTTCGCCTCCGCGATGCGCATTCCGGTTCTTTCGTCTCCCGGCTTCGAGGCGGACGACGTGGCGGGAACCCTCGCCGCCAGGGCCGACGCCGCCGGATGGGAGGCGTGGATCGTCTCCCCCGACAAGGACATGGCGCAGCTCGTCACGGAGCGCGTGCGCCTCGTCCGCCCGTCGCACGTCCCCGGCGAAAAGGACGACGTCTACGACCCGGCGCGCGTGTGCGCCGAATGGGGGCTCTCCAGGCCCGCGCAGATGGTCGACTGGCTCGGCATGGCCGGCGACGCCGCCGACAACATCCCCGGCTTCCCGGGCGTCGGCCCGAAGAAGGCCTCGGAACTCCTCGCCCGGTTCGGCTCCGTGCAGGGCGTCGTGGACCACGCTTCCGAAATCCCCGGAAAGACCGGCGAAACCGTCGCGGCGAACGCCGAAACGGCGCTGCTTTCGCGCACGCTCGCCGAAATCCGCCGCGACGTCCCGCTGGACGTTTCCCTCGACGACCTCGCGATCCGCCCGTTCGACGCCGCCGCGCTGGAGCCCCTTTTCGCCGAGTTCGAAATGTTCGCGCTTGCGCGCCGCGTCCTCGGCGGCGCGCCGTCCGCCGCCGGAGCGGCGAACGGCTCCCCTTCCCCCGCCGCCGCCGCGGCCGCGTCCGCGGACCCGGCCGGGAGCCCGCTCAAGCCCGCGCCGTCCGTCGAAATCCGCGTCGCCGACACGCCGGAATCCGTCGCCGCGCTCGCCGCCGCGCTCCAGGGCGCTTCTCGTTTCGCGTTCTCCGCCTCCGAAGAGGGCGTCCGCATCGCCACCGAACCGGACGAAGCGTGGTTCCTTCCCGTCGCGAAGCCCGCCTCCCCGCCGCTTGCGGAGCTTTCGCTTTTCGGCGGACCGGAGTCCGCCTCCCCCTTGCCTTCCCCCGCCGACGGCGGACCGGAGTCCGCCTCCCCCCTGCCTTCCCCCGCCGACGGTGGACCGGAGTCCGCCTCCCCCCTGCCTCCCCCCGCCGACGATCTCTTTTCCTACTTCGCCGCGCAGGCCCCCGCGCCCTCCCCGGCGCCCGCAGAGGCCGTCCCCGCGCCCTCGGTGGCGGTCCCTTCCGTCGCTTCCGTCCCTTCGGTCCCTTTCGCGCCTTCGCCCGCGCCTTCGCCCGCGCCTTCGCCCCTCTCCGCGATCGCCCCGTTTTTCGCGGATCCGTCGAAAACGAAGATCGGTCACGACCTGAAACCTTCGCTCCGCGCGTTGCGGCGGCTCGGCGTGGAAGCGGCCGGCCCGTTCGAGGACACGATGCTTGCGCATTACGTTCTCGATCCAACTCGCCGGCACTACCTTGACGCCGTGGTTCGCGAAGTTCTCGGCGAAGCCTGCGGCCCCGAACCGCCGGACGCGGCCGGCGGCGCCCCCGAGCCGGGCGCCGGAGACGCGCACCGCCCCACTCCGGCCACCGTGCTGCGCCTCGGCGACGCCCTCGGCGCCCGTGTCGACGCCGCCGGCGCCGGGCGCGCATGGCGCGAGGCCGAGAATCCGCTCGTGCCCGTGCTACTCGACATGGAGGACGCCGGCGTGCGCATCGACGTCCCCGCGCTCTCACGGCTCTCGGTTTCGCTCGGCGCGGAGCTTGCCGAGATCGGCACGCGCATTTTCGCGCTCGCCGGAGAGCCGTTCAACGTCGATTCTCCGAAACAGCTCGGCGCGATCCTCTTCGACAAGCTGCACCTCCCCTCGCCGGGGAAAAAGACGGCGAGCGGCCGCCACTCCACGGCCGAAGAAGTGCTCCAGGGCATCGTCGGGGCGCATCCGATCGTGCGCGAAGTCCTCGAATGGCGCGCCGTTTCGAAACTCAAGTCGACGTACGCGGACAAGCTTCCGCACTGCGTTTCGCCGGAAGACGGCCGCGTCCACACCACGTTCCAGCAGGCGCTGACGGAGACGGGGCGCCTCTCGTCGGACAATCCGAACCTCCAGAACGTTCCGGTGCGCACGGAGCGCGGCAAGCCGATCCGCGCCGCGTTCGTCCCCGAGCCGGGCTGCGTGCTCGTGTCGGCCGACTATTCGCAGGTCGAATTGCGGGTGATGGCCTCGCTCTCCGGAGACGAAGCGCTTCTCGAAGCCTTCGGCCGCGGCGAAGACATCCACGCCGCGACCGCCTCGCGCGTCTTCGGCATCCCGGTCGGCGAAGTGACGCGCGAACAGCGCGCGCGCTGCAAGCAGGTGTCGTTCGGGATCCTTTACGGCATTTCCGCGTTCGGCCTCTCGCAGCGGCTCGGCATTCCGCGGCAGGAGTCCGACGCCCTCATCAAGACCTGGTTCGCGGCCCACCCCGGCGTGAAACGCTGGATCGAGGAAACGAAGGCCCGCGCCCGCGCGGACGGATTCGTCGCGACGCTTCTCGGCCGCCGCCGCCCGCTGCGCGACATCGCTTCGCGCAACGCCACCCTCCGCGCCGCGGCCGAACGCATCGCCGTCAACACCCCGGTGCAGGGCACCGCGGCCGACATCGCCAAGCTCGCGATGGTGCGCGTACATTCGGCCCTCCGCAAGCGCCGCCTCGCGACGAGGCTCGTCCTGCAGATCCACGACGAACTGCTACTCGAAGCTCCGGAGGCGGAGGTTCCGGAGGCTGTCGCGATCGTTCGCGACGCCATGGAAAACGCCCTTCCGCTTGCGGTCCCGCTCGTCGTGGACGTCGGAACCGGCCGCAACTGGCTGGAAGCGCACTAGGGAGCCGCCGTTCCCCCCTTTTCCTTTTCTTCCTCGAACAGCTCGATGCAGTCGCGGATGTATTGGTCCGCGCCCGGCGCCCAGGTGATGGCGCTGAATTCGCCCACGAGGATTCGCAGATGCGCCGGTCTCCCTTGAAGCGCTCCGCGATGCGCCGCCAGACCCGGACGAAGTGCTTGGCGTAGCGCTCTTCGTAGAACATGCGGTTCTCCTCCTGTCCGTTGCGGGCGCCGGGTGTGGCGTGGAGGTCGAGGACGATTTTCACGCCGTGCCTGTCCGCCACGGGGTCGTCATGCGCGGATCCACGGGCTACGACGCGATGAGCGACACCACGGTAGCGCGCGCCCTGACCTACATCCGGACGCACGCGGCGACGGGGCCGGTCGCCGTGGACGAAGTCGCCGCCGCCTCGAAGTGTTCGCGCCGGTATCTCGAGCGCACGTTCCGGGCAAAACTCGGACGCTCCGTGCACGAGGAAATCGCGCTCGCGCGCATTGAACGCGTCAAGCGCCTGCTGGAAACCGACTCCGCCTCCATCGGCGAAATCATCGGCATCACGGGATTTTCGGGGGAAAAGCACCTCTCGATCCTGTTCCGCCGCATCACCGGGACGACCATGACCGACTGGCGTCGCGCCCACCGCGACCAGGCGAAATGACGCGCCCCGGACGCGACGGGCGTGGGCTGTGAAGGTTCGGCGCGTGTCTTCTTGCCCGACTCCTAGCCGCGTGGCATCGCGCGGCGGCGGACGCGCGCCTTGCCGGCGGCCTTCTTCGCGGCGCGGCGCGACCGCAGGTCGGAAGGTTCGGGCGGCGCCTTGGGGGTGCCGTCGGGATTCTTGCGCTCGCGGGCCCGGAACTGCAGCAGGACTCCGACGCCGGCAAGGTCGAATTCCTTTCGAAGCGTGTTCACGAGGAACTGCTCAAAAGAGGCCGGCATGCGCCGCGGGTCGTTCACGAAAAGCCGGATGCGCACCGGATTCGTTCCGGTCTGCGTGGCGTACTGCAGCTTGAAGGGATTGCCGCCGCGGGATGGCGCGGCGCTCGTCGAGCACGCGGCCTGAAGCGCGCGATTGAGCGGGCCGGTCGCGATCGCGCGGCGGGATGCTTCCGAGACGTGCGCCACGGTGGCAAGGAGACGGGCGACGCCGTTCCCGGTCCTGGCCGAAAGGAAGACCGCGGGGCAGTGCGCCATGAACGGGAGGTCGGCGGCGAGGCGGTCCAGGAATTCGCGCTCCGTTTCGCGCGCGAGGTCCCACTTGTTGACGGCGATGACGCAGCTCTTGCCGAGTTTCGCGGCGAGACCCGCGAGCTGGCGGTCGAGAAGACCGACGCCGCGCTCCGCGTCGAGCACGAGGACGATCATGTCCGCGCGCTCCAGGGCGTCCTGCATCCGGTATCGGCTGTACCGCTCCACGGCGGTGTCCACGCGCGCTTCGCGCCGGACGCCGGCGGTGTCCACGAGAACGAACTTCCGACCCTTCCACTCGAACGGCGCGTCGATCGGGTCGCGCGTCGTTCCCGGCACGTCCGAGACGATCATGCGCTCCGCGCGCAGGATCCGGTTCGCGATCGAGGACTTGCCGCCATTCGGGCGACCGACGATCGCGACCGTCGCCGGCGCGTCCGGACGGTCGGCGCCGCTGTCCTCGCCCTCCTCGCCCTCCTCGGGCTCGAGCGTTTCGGCGGGCAGGCGCGCGTAGCACGCTTCGAGAAGGTCCGCGACGCCCGTGCCGTGGAGGGCGGAAACCGGAAACACCGGGAACCCGAGGCGCGAAAATTCGTCGGCGTGGAGGGCGAGTCCGGGGTTGTCGGCCTTGTTTGCGGCCACGACGACCTCGGCGCCGGCCTTGCGCAGGAGGCGTGCGACTTCGAGGTCGAGCGGGCCGAGGCCGTCATGCACGTCCGTCACCAGCACCGCCACGCCCGCGCGCCGAAGCGCCGCGAGGGCCTGGGCGCGGACGCCGGAATCGATGCCGCTCGCGAGTCGCTCGCCGTCGAGCGCGAGGATGCCGCCGGTGTCCACAAGCCGAAAGCGGCGGCCGTCGCGCCGGATCTCGCGCTCCAGACGGTCGCGCGTCACGCCGGCCTCCTGGAAGACGATCGCGATGCGCTCGCGGGCGATGCGGTTGAAAAGCGCGGACTTGCCGACGTTCGGGCGTCCGACAAGGACGATTGACGGTTCGCGCCGGGCGGCGTCTTCCCTACGTTCCGTATCCATTGCGAGACGTCAGGCGAGGGGGGCGGACATCGGCGAAGCGCCCGGCGCCGTCTCGACCATCTTTTCCATGGTCGCGCGCGCCTTCGCGCGGGAGAGAAACTCCGCCCCGACGGCGAAGTACGCCTGCGCGACGGACGTGGCGGGGGCGTACGCGACGAGCGGCAGCCCGTACGATGGCGCCTCGCCGGCGCGCACGGAGCGCGGCACGACGGTCTTGTACACGGCGTCGGCGTAGTGGCCGCGCACCTGCGCCACCACCTCGTCGGCCAGGCGGGTGCGCGAATACATCGTCATGAGGATTCCGCCCGTGCGGAGCCCGGGGTTCGCGCCCGAGAGTCGCATGCGCTCGACGAGTCCGAGCATGACGGAAAGCCCCTCCATCGCGTAGTACTCGCACTGCATCGGCACGAGCACCTGATCGGCCGCGGCGAGGGCGCTTGAAAGCAGGATGCCGAGCGAGGGCGGGCAGTCCACGAGCACGTGGTCGAAGACGCCGGACTTCACGACCGGTTCCAGCACGTGCCGGACGCCGGAGAGGTGGTCGCCCGTGCGGGCGAGCTCCACCTCGACGCCCGCGAGGTCCACCTCGGCCGGGATCGCGTTCACCTTGTCGATCGCGGTGCCGACGATGAAGTCGTCCACGTTCGCGGCGTCGAGCAGAGCGCCGCGGAGCGACACGCCGGCCTTCGGCTCCACGCCGAGCCCGGACGTGGCGTTGGCCTGCGGATCAAGGTCCACGACGAGGACGGTTTTTCCCTTCGCCGCCAGCACGGCGGCGAGATTGACGACGGTCGTCGTTTTTCCGACGCCCCCCTTCTGGTTGGCGATGGCGGTGATCATGGAAGTCTCCGGTGGTGCATTTTCGGCCCAGTCTACCACACCTGCCGGCGCTCTGCGCAGGGTGTGACCCAACATTGGGTCCCACCCCTCTGCGCGGCGGCGGTTGCGCGGGGGGCGGAGTTTGTTGTATGATGCGCGGCGTCGCTTCCAACGGAACCCTTTCGCGAAAGACCCCACCAAGATGCAACGCGCACTCGTCTGCGGAGCAGGCGGATTCATCGGCTCCCATCTCGTCCGCGCCCTCAAGCGCGAGGGCTGGTTCGTGCGCGGCGCGGATGTCAAGGTCCCCGAGTTTTCTCCGTCCGCGGCGGACGAGTTCCTGCTGCTCGACCTGCGCGACCGCGAGAGCTGCCTTCGCGCGCTCGACATGCCCGGAGGTCCGCCGGACCGCGTTTTCCAGCTCGCCGCCGAAATGGGGGGCATGGGCTTCATCAGTTCCGCGGCGAGCGACATCATGCACGACAGTGTGCTCGTGAACGCGAACATGGTCCGCGAGTCGGCCGCGGCTGGCGTGGACCGGTACTTCTTTTCCTCGTCCGTCTGCGTGTACCGCGACATGAAGCCCGGGGAGCCCCCGCTTTCCGAGGAAGGCGCCTATCCCGCGATGCCGGACAACGAGTACGGCTGGGAAAAACTCTACAGCGAGCGCATGGCGTTCGCGCAGGCCCGCAAAAGCGGGATGAAGGTGCGCGTCGCGCGTTTTCAGAACTGCTACGGTCCGGAAGGAACCTGGCGGGGCGGCCGGGAGAAGGCGCCGGCGGCGTTCTGCCGCAAAGTGGCGGAGGCGCCGGATGGCGGGACGGTCGAAATCTGGGGCGACGGCCTCGCCGTCCGGAACTTCATCTACGTGGACGATCTCGTGGAAGGCGTTCTCCGGCTGGTCGATTCGGATCTCGATTTCGCCCCCGCCAACATCGGAACGGAAGAGTACGTGACCGTGCGCCAGCTTCTGGAAACGGTGGCCGAGGTCGCGGGCAAGCGGATTTCGTTCCGGTCCGTGCCGGGTCCCGTCGGCGTGGCGTCCCGGAACTTTTCGACGGCTCGCATTCGCTCCACGGGTTGGGCTCCCCGCTTTTCGCTCCGCGAGGGCATCGCGCGCACGTACCCGTGGGTCGCCGCCCAGGTCGCGGCGGCTTCCGGACACAAGGGCAAGTAAGACATGAAACACACCTCCCTCTCCCTCTTTTGCCGTTTTCTCGCGCTCGCGGCGGCCACCACGGCCTCCACCGCCGGGGCGGACGTTTTTTCCGACATCGCCGCCAACCGCGTCGACGCCCTGCGCGAGGAGCTCGCCTCCGATTCCGCGGCGGCCAACGCCGCGACCGAAAACGGCGTCACTCCGCTCGTCTTCGCCGTTGCGCAGCACCGGCTGGAGGCGGCTTTCGAGCTGCTGGAAGCCGGCGCCGATCCGAACGTCGCCACGCCAGGCTCCCTCGTGACGCCGCTCCATCGCGCCGCGGACAAGGGCGCCGCGGATTTCGTCCGCCTGTTTCTGGAGCACGGGGCCGATCCGGCCGCGGTCGCCGCGACCGGGTTCACGGCGCTTCATTTCGCCGCCCGCGCCAATTCGGCCGAGTCCGTGAAGCTGCTTCTCGACGCCGGCGCTCCGGTCGGCGCGGCGGACGCAAACGGCCGCACCGCCCTGCACATCGCCGCGAAGTACGACGCGGTCGGGGCCGCCGAGGCGCTTGTCGCCGGAGGGGCGCCCGTTTCCGCGGAAGACAAGTTCGGCTACGTCCCGGCGGATCTCGCGTCCGATCCCGGACTGGTCGACGCCCTCGGCGGTCCGCGTCGCGCCGTGGCGGAGGCTTCCGCCGTCGATTCGCCCGCCGAATTCGCCGACGGGGCCGAACCGTCTGATCCGCCCGCTCCCGCGTTCGCGGAAGGGGAAGGCGAAGAGGAGGAGGACGAAGAGGAGGAAGACGGCGATCAGCCCCTGGTCGAAAGCTGGGACGGAAATCCGTTCCATGACGAGTCTCTCGATCCCGCGACCCGCATCCGTCGCTTCCACGCCGATCCGGGCACCCGGCTCCTGCCCGACGGGCGCTCCTACTGGGGCGGGTTTCGCCGTGACCGTTTCGAGGGGTTTGGCGTGTTGCTTTCCGAAAACGAGCGCGAACGGTACGAGGGCGGTTTCCACCGCGGCAAAAAGAGCGGGACCGGCACGTTCTACTACGCCAACGGCGATGTCTTTCGCGGCAAGTTCGAGAACGACGCGCCGCACGGCGAGGGCGAATTCTCCTTTGCGAACGGCGGCGCCGTGCAGGGCGTCTGGAAGCGCGGCCGGCTCTGGCAGGGCAGCGGCAATTTCACGGTGTCGAGCGGCGCGCGTTTCGCCGGTGTCTGGGAATCTGGCGATCTCGTGGCCAGCCGTCCGATCGACTGATGGCGCCGTGATCTCGAAGCTTTCCCAAATGTTTTCGTCCGACTGGGCGCTTTCCCGCCTCCTGCCGGCCGTCCTGATCCTCGCCGCCACGATCGCGTGCGGCGTTGCCGTCTCCCGCCTCGTCCGTCGCGCGTCCGGGCGCATCCCGAACGTGGACGTCACCGTGCGCGGGCTCCTCGCGGGCACGGCCGCCGGCGCCGTCTACGTCGCCGGCGCCTTCGCGGTGCTGGACGCCCTCGGCGTGAACACGGGCGGGCTGTTCGCGGCGATCGGCGCCGTCACGCTCTCGATCGGCCTCGCCCTGCGCGATTCGCTCGCCAACGTCGCCGCCGGGCTGGCGATCGTCGTGTTCCGCCCGATCGCCGTCGGCGAGTACGTGACGTTCGCGTCGGAGACGCAGACGCGGTCGTCCGGCACGGTCGAGCACATCGGCCCGTTCATGACCCGGATGCGCACCGTCGAAGGGCTCTACATCGCCGTCCCGAACCGGCTGTTCCTCCAGGAGCCGATCCTCAACTACGACCGCAACGGCGAGCGCATGGTGAAGATCGTCGTCGGCATTTCCTACCGCGATTCCATCGACGTGGCGCTCAAGACCCTGCTCGACGTCGGAAACGCCGAAACGCGCGTCCTGCCGGGGCGTCCCGTGCAGGCGTTCGTCGAAGCGCTCGGGGACAGTTCCGTCACCGTGTCCCTCCGGCTCTGGGTCGCCAAGGCGGACTACTGGCCCGTGCGCCGCGCCCTCGTCCAGGCCGCCAAGGAGGCGATCGAACGCGCCGGTCTCACGATTCCGTTTCCGCAATGCGACGTCCACGTGGACGGACGGCTCGCCTCCGTTCCTCCCGGAAAATGAGCCGACGAGGCGATTTGAACGCCTGACGAGGTTTCCCTACGGGATTACAAATCCCGCCCATTCGACCACTCTGGCACATCGGCACGGAAACGCGGCTCGGGAAGCGCTCGGAACCCATGCGGCGTTCCACGTGTTTGCAAAGGCTTCCAAAGTGGCACCTCCACCGGGAATCGAACCCGGATTACCAGGATGAGAACCTGGCGTCCTAACCATTAGACGATAGAGGCACGTGGTGCGTTGCGGGGGGAAAACTAGCAAAAGCGCGGTCCCGTGTCAACCCCTTTTTTCGGGTTCGGGAATTTCCGGTCCGATGCCGACGAAGGCGCTGACGCTTTTCGTGGGGACCATGAGGCAGGCGTCGGTGAGCGTGACGCCGATGCGGCGCGTGGCGTCGAGGGCGGAAAAGAGGGGGCGTTGCGTCTCAAGCGGCAGGTCGCCGTAGCCCGGCGAAAAGCGCGGGCGCAGCCGCCGGCCGGCCGCCGCGGGGTCGAGGGCGAGGGTTTCCACCACGGCGTCGCAGAAGGCGTCGGCGATTTCGCCGGCGGCGGCCTGGAGACACGCGGCGTCGGCCAGAAGCCCGAGCGCCTCGGCCCTCCGCACGAGGCGGTCGGGGCCGGGGCCGAGCGTGGCGACGAACGCGAAGGCGCGCGCGCAGCCGCGGAGGTTGTACGCGAGTTTCGCGCTGCGCACGGAGAAGGGCCCGAAGCCGAGTTCGCCGTCCGGGCCTCGCCGCACGTCGAAAAGCGCCGACGCGAACGCCGGGGCGGCGGCCGCGGCGACGTCGCGCGCCGCGCGGCGCAGGCGCTCCCGCGTGGCGGCGTCCGGCTCGCCGCGCACGCCGAGGAACCTCAACGCGTCCCTGCCGGAAAACGGGCGCAGGGCGGGCGTCTCCGGACCGGGTTCCATCGAGGGGGAGGGGAGGGCGGTCACGCCCCCGCGCCGGCGGAGCGGGAGGGGCCGACGAGTTCGGAAAGATTGTCGAGGATCGCCTCCGCCACGGACGGCTTGTTCATGGTGTAGACGTGGATCGCGTTCACGCCGTTGGCGAGGAGGTCCACGATCTGCCCGGTCGCGTAGGCGACGCCGGCCTGCTCCATCGCGGCGGGGTTGCCGCCCCATTTGTCCACGATGGAAAGGAAGCGCGGCGGCATCGTGGAGCCCGAAAGCAGACGCGCCCGTTCGACCTGCTTTCCGCTCGTGATGGGCATGATCCCGGCCACGACGGGCACGTCGATGCCGGCTTCGCGCGCCTTCCAGAGAAACCGGTAGAAAAGCGAGTTGTCGAAGAACATCTGCGTGGTGAGAAAGTCCGCCCCGGCGTCGACCTTCCGCTTGAGCATGCGCAGGTCTTCGACCGAATCGGCGCTTTCGGGGTGCTTTTCCGGGTAGCACGCCGCGCCGACGCAGAACCCGCCCGCGGCCTTGATTTCGCGCACGAGATCCTCGGCGTGCGCGAAGCGTCCCTCGCCGGGCGCGGAGGCGCCGGGCGGGAGGTCGCCGCGGAGCGCGAGCACGTTTTCGACGCCGAGCGCGCGAAGGCGCGCGAGCTGGCCGCGCACGGCGGAGACGGGCGCCCCCACGCACGTCATGTGCGCGAGCGCGGTGACGCCGCGCGCCGCGACGAACGCCGCGACGTCGGCCGTGTGGGCGTCGCGCGTGCTGGCGGCGCCGCACGTCACGCTCACGAACGACGGCTTCCGGCGGCACAGCCGCTCCACCACTTCGCGGGTGCGGTCCAGGTTTTCCTCCCGTTTCGGCGGGAAGATTTCCAGCGACACGGAGACGCCTCCGCCGCGGAGAATGTCCTTGATCTTCATGGCGGCGTCCCATTCTACCAGAAAATCGCGCGCCGCCCTTGACACGGAAAGGGGCGTTTGCTATCCTGCGCCGCGTTTTGAACAACCCGCCGGAGTGTAGCGCAGACTGGTAGCGCGTTTGGTTCGGGACCAAAAGGTCAAGAGTTCAAATCTCTTCACTCCGACCATCTTTCCCGTCCCCCGTCCGGGTCCGCCCGGACGGGGGATTTTTCATGCGATCCGCACTTGCCATGACACACGTAATCGACACCTTGAAGGCCCGCGGCCTCTTCGAAAACTGGACCGATCCCGGGGTCTACGACCTGCTGAAGGCCCCGCAGACCGTGTACTGCGGGTTCGATCCGTCGGCCGACAGCCTCCAGGCCGGCAATTTCGTGGCGATCATGAACCTCTGCCACTACCAGCGGGCGGGCCACAAGGTGCTCGCGCTCGTCGGCGGCGCGACGGGCATGATCGGGGACCCTTCCGGCAAGACGAGCGAGCGCCAGCTCCAGACGGCCGAGACGATCGCGC
>CAMNCG010000074.1 GCA_946534105.1 uncultured Verrucomicrobiota bacterium | reverse complement strand
ACGGCCGAGCCGCATCCCCACCCGAAGACCCTCACCTACGGACACATCGTGCCCGGAATGTGGTATTCGGTTTCAGCCACGAACGCCGCCGCCCTCTGCATGCGCTGGCTCCGCGACGCCTTCTACGGAGATCTCCATCGGAAGGAAAACCTCTACGCCCTCGTCGACGCCGAGGCGTCCTCCTCTCCCGTCGGCGCCGGCGGCGTGATGTTCCACCCCTACCTTCAAGGCGAACGCTGCCCCTACTGGGATCCCGCCCTTCGCGCCTCCTTCACCGGCGTGTCGATCTCATCGACCCGCGGCGACTTCGCGCGCGCCCTCATGGAGGGCGTGGCGTTCTCGCTGCGCGACTGCTACCGCACCCTCGAGGAAATGCGCCTTCCCGTGAAGCGCATCTTCCTCATCGGCGGCGGCGCCCGGTCGAAACTCTGGAGCGAAATCGTCGCGAACGTCTTCGACTGCGCGGTCGCGGTCCCCTCCCCCGGAGACGCCTCGTTCGGCGCGGCGCTCCTCGCCGGAACCGGCATCGGACTCTTCCGCGACGTCAAGGACGCCGTTTCCCGGTGTCTCCGCATCCACCGCACGATCACGCCCGATCCCGAAACCGCGACCGCCTACGCGAAACTCTTCGCGCGCTACCGCGCCGTCCACGACGCCCTCGCCCCGGTCTACGCCGTGCCATAGGGGGGGCGGCGGACTCCAGTCCGCCGTTCTTTCAGGTAGGGCGAGCCGCAAAGGGGCGGCGGACTCCAGTCCGCCGCCCCTTGCATCTACCGCAGCACCATCACGAACGGCGCATGCTTCCGCCCGAAGAACTGCGAAGGATCGGGCGTCCCGCGCCAGAAGCGCACCGCGTCGATGTTGCCGAGGATGTTCTTGTCGGCCGCGGTCGATTCGAAGAACATCAGGCGGTGGGACGTTTTCTGGTCGTAGAGTCCGGCGACGGTATGGGTGTCCACCCGTTCGTAGTCGGCGTAGAGCGTGAAGGACGCTTCGCTGTTGTCGGCGTTGCGCGCGACGGAGATGGCGTAGTGGTGCCACTTGCCGTCCACGACGACTCTGCCAAGGTCGAATTGGAAGTAGTTCGTGTCCGTCGGCACACCGCCGTTCGGAGCGCGCACCGCCATCTGGAAAAACCTTGCGTTGTCCTTATGGCGATACAGGTACCAGTCGAAATCCGTCGTGTCGCCCTGCACGAAGCGCAGGACGCCGACATGGCCGGACGTCTTCGCCGTGGAACCGGCTGGAAGCTCCGTGGTTCCGTCCACGATTCCGTCGAACTTGGCCCAGAACTCGACCGTGTATTCGTCCAGCTCGTAGAGGCGGGATTCGGGGAACACGATGTTGCTTTTCGCCATCTTGGCGGACCATTCGTTCGCGACGGAAGCAGTTCCGTTGGTGCCGTCGAGAAGGAGCGTCCCGCGTGACACCTGCTCGAAGACTGGTGCCACACCGTCCTCCGTGCGTGCAGCGCCGGAGCCGGTGAGGCTCCAATGGGAGTTGGTGGCGCAGGCGAAAGCGTAGTTCTGCTCCAGAAGCGCCGTCAGGAGAGGCGTCGCCTGCGCGCAGCGGCCGACCGAATGCGTCGTCTGGAACTCTTCCGGGCGCAAAGCGCGTTTTGTCACGCGCAGGTCGTCGAGCCGACCGTCGAAGTACTGGTTGGGCTCGCCGGCCTTGTTGTCGTATCCGCTGCCGACGAAAAGCGAGTAGCCGCCCGTCACACCCGGGACGAACGACGTCTTGATCGCGACGAGTTCATAGTCGAAATACGCCCTCAGCTCTTTTCGATCGCTGTCCACGACGATCGCCAGATGGTGCCAGGTGCCGTCGTCAGCCACGACGCCGCCGAGATCCACCGTCGAGACGTATTGGTGATTTCCAGCGGAATTGCGGCACACGAACAGCAGGTCTCCGGTGTCCATCGATCCGGTCGACGTTTCGGCGCAAAGAACCACCTTCGCGAAAACCTTGTCCGACCCCCACTGGAAAAGTGTCTGCCGGTTGGAAGTCGGTCCGCGCACCTGTCCTGCCGTCTTGAAAAAGCACTCCACCGTGTAGTTTGTCGAGGATCCGCCGACCAGGCGCGGTGAGAACGATGATGCCTGGATGTAATTTCCCTTGGCCGATTCGTTTGTGGTGACGCAGAGCGAAGCCGCGTTTTCCGCCTCGTCTGAGAAGAGTCCGGACGCCATGGTCGCGGCGGGCTTGTCCGATTCGTCGTATTCTGCCAGAACCTCGCCGCCGGCCTTGCCCGTTTTCAGCAGCGCACGCTGGTAGTCATCGTCTGGCGCAAGCGTGTCCGACATGTTCTTTCCGTCAAACAGGGTGCCGTATTCGCCGGGGTCGAAGGAGATGCGCAGCAGTTCGTTCTCGATTTCGTCCGCCGGGTGCATCTGCAGGAACTGCGCCGGCGCGAGCGCTTCGCTGGAAATGCGCACTTCGTCGATGAGGCCCGGGAAGCGGCGGTAGCCCTGCACGGCGCCGCTGGACGTCACTTCGTTTTCGTATCCGCCGATGTAGATGGCGTTGTTTGCACCGTATGGAATCGACGCGAGGATGTTTGCGTCCGTGAAGGTCTTGAGCAACGTGTAGTCGATGTACAGTTTCACGCAGGGGGAACTGGCCGTTCCGTCATACACGTACGCGAGATGGTGCCACGCCCCGTCGTTGAACTTGGTCGCCGGAGCGTTTCCCTGATACTTCACAACGCCTGTTCCGGTGTTGACACGGAAAGCAAAACGCCCCAGACCCTGTGATTCGGTGTCCAGATAGAGCGCCCAGCGCTCGCCCGTCCAGCTTGTGCCGTCAAGCGACGCAATGATGGGAGCGAAGTTTTGCGCGCAATTCAACCCGCCGGTCGTGCAGACGAACGCCTCAATCGTGACCTGATTCTTGCAATTTGCTAGGAGAGACTGCGTGTTTGAAACCTTGAGACTTCCGGCATAGTAGGCATTCCATGATTTTGACCCGCCGGGGGCAGTCGTGAACTTCATTGCCGAACGGTTGGTCCGCGACACGCCGGTGACCGGATCAACCACCTTCATGCCAACGAAGGGCTTGGCGTATGCCGGGGCGTATGTCGCCGCCTCGTATTGGCTTGAACCTGCCGTGTATACCGTTGTGCGTTCAATGATTTCAGGAACCGCGACGGCTCCCGAAACGGAGTCCGTGATTTCAACCGCTCCGGCCTTCGTACCGGGATCGGCCTCGTCGAAGTGCCACCACGCGACGGTGTCGGCGAGGGAGGGCATGGGAACGACCGCCGCGACGAGCGCGGTCAACGCCGCGCAAATCGCGGGACGGCGAACCTTGATACGGGGGGGGGTATATTCCAAACTTCTCATTTCTGGTCTCCTGACGTGCGTCGGGAGGACGGTCCTCCCGCTCTTCGCCTCACATTGTACCACGCACCCGGATCGACAATCGGGCGTTCTGCGCAAGAAAAATCGTTCCCATTGCGAAAAAGCCCGGAAGGAACGACCGGGCGAAGCGCCCGCCCGGCTCCGATCGCCGTTCCGGCGGGAAACCTCCGATGCAAGCGGAAGGGAACGCACGTCGCGAGCGCCGGGGTGGAAGATGTGGTAGAATTGCGCGGAAATCCAACTGCAAGAGAAATGGACAAGAGTCAGGCATACGACCAGACGGTTTCCGACATCCGCCCGAACGTGCGGTTCGAGGGGTGGTTGCTCGTGAGGGAGGCGCGCGCGCGCACCACGGCGGGCGGCAAGTCGTTCCTCGAGATCGCGTTCGTGGACCGGACCGGCACGATTCCGGCGAAGTTCTGGGACTGGTCCGGCGAGGTGCCGGCGGCGGGAACGGTCGCGATGGTCCGCGGCGTCGGCAACGAGTACAACGGGCATCTCCAGCTGCGCGTCGATTCCCTGCGTCCGGCCGCCCCGGGCGACGGCAAGGACCCCTCCGGCTTCGTCCCGGCCGCCCCGGAAACCGCCGAATCGATGATGGCGGAAGTGACCGCCACGGCGAACGCCATCCGCGACGACTCGCTGCGTGGCATCGTCTGCAAGCTCCTTGAATGGGCCTCCGCCGGCGGTCGGCTCGCCGTGGCGCCGGCCGCCAAGTCGATGCATCACGCGGAGGTCTCCGGGCTCCTGCACCACACGGTGACGATGCTCCGCGCCGCGAAGGCGCTCTGCGGCGTCTACCCGGAACTCGACAAGGACCTGCTCTTCGCCGGCGTGATCGCGCACGATCTCGCGAAGATGGACGAAATGAACGTCGGCGCAGTCGGCCTCGTGGACGGATACACGCGCGACGGACGCCTCGTCGGGCACATCGTGCGCGGCGTGGTGAACGTCGAGCGCGCCGGCGGGGCCGTCGGCGCGGCGCGAGAGCGAACGACGCTCCTGCAACACCTCGTCCTCTCGCACCACGGAGACCCGGAATTCGGCAGTCCCGTGCCGCCCAAGTGCCCCGAGGCGCTCGTCCTGAGCAGCCTCGACCGGCTCGATGCCAAGCTGTTCCAGATGTTCGCCGCGGCTCGCGAAACGAAGCCCGGCGAGTTTTCCGCCCCCGTGTGGGGTCTCGACAAAATCGAAGTCTACCGTGCGGAGCCGCCTCCGCCGCCCTCCTCCGAACCGTGAAAAAGACCCTCCTCCGCGCCGCGGCGGCGCTCGTCCTCGCCGCCGGATGCATGGCGCCTGTCGGCCCCGACGGGCGACTTGTCCACAAGCAGTTTGACGTACGGGGCTCCGGGCTCGACTGGATGGAATTCGTGTACACCCCGGCGCCGGACTCCCCCCGATTCGCCCACCCGTGCCGACTGGAACTCTACGGCTCCGGCCTCGCGCGCCTCCGCACCGGCCCGAGCCCGCAGGTGCGCGACGACTTCGCCTCCGACCCTTCCGACCCGCACTGGAACGACCTTGTGGTGGAATCGCTCGCAATGACGCCGGATGAAATGCGCGGCGTCATGCAGGTGTTCGTCGACGAGGGGGTCGTGGCGGAATTCCCCCGTCGGGCGTCCTCCGGCCGCCTTCCTTCGGTCGCCTGCGGCGGCACCGTCAACACGGAAAAGTTCCGCCTCGCAACGGACAATTCCGCGCTCGTCGGCACCGTCGAGGACTTTCTCGAAACGAATTTCGGCCCCGCGCTGCGCGCCGCGGCCCGTCTGCCGAAAGCCGCGCCGCGCCGCATCCGGTGAAGGCCTCCGACGTTCCGGCGGTGCATGCCGCCCTTTCGCGCGATTTTGCCGCAAACCCGGCGCCCGTCGTCGACCTCATGGGCGCGCAGGGCGCCTCGCCGATGCACATCCTGCTCGCGACGATCCTTTCGGCGCGGACGAAGGACGCCTGCACGGCGAAGGTCGTGCGCGAAAAGCTGTTTCCGGCGGTGTCGTCGTGGGACGACGTGCGCCGGCTCTCCGTCGAAGAGCTGGACGCCCTCGTGACGCCGGTCGGCTTCCACCGCCAGAAGGCGGAGGCGATCAAGAAAATCCCGGACGTCCTCGACGCCCGTTTCGGCGGCCGCATCCCCGAAACCGTGGAGGAGCTCTGCGAGCTGCCGGGCGTCGGGCGCAAGACCGCGAACCTCGTCGTCGCCGTCGCGTTCAAGAAGCCCGCCGTGTGCGTGGACGTGCACGTGCACCGCATCATGAACCGCATGGGTTTTCTCTCCACGAAAACGCCGGAGGAAACCGAATTCGCGCTCCGCGCCGCGCTCCCCCGGAAGTACTGGCGCACGTGGAACGCGATCTTCGTCTCGCACGGCCAGCGCGTCTGCCGCCCGCGCGGCCCGCGCTGCGACGCGTGTTCCGTCCGCCGCTGGTGCGATTTCGGACGGGGACGCTAGAACCGCAGCCGGTTCTGGTAGTTCGTCGGGAGTCCGTCGCGGTAGAGGTGCGAATCGGAGGACAGCTGGAGGACGCGCGGCGTGCAGAGGGCGCCGCGGGCGCGGAACTCCACGACCGTCATCCCGGTGTGGCCCATTGCGAACGCCGGGGCGAACAGCGGATACGGGATGTCGAGAATGGTCGAGAGAAAGAGGAGCCCCGCGCCCTCGTGCGCGAACAGCGCGACGCGCTCCGCGTTGTCGCGCTCGACGCGGTAGTGGCAGAACCCCTCTTCGTGCCGGTAGCCGAGGGTGGCGAGCAGCGCGAACGCCTCGCGTCTCATCGTGCGCACCGCCGGGCCGAACGACGGATGCCGTTCCGCGAAAAACGGGTGTTCGGGCCAGCGATCTCCCATCGCGCGGAGCGAGGGATCGGCGAAAACGCGAAGGCAGTCGTCGTCGTCGTAGCACCAGTGCCGCCGCCCCGGCCCGAACGCCACGCTGAGTTCCGGCCAGACCTTGTTTTCGTTCATCCAGTCGAGCGCCGGCTCGGGCGAAAGACCCAGCATTTCGCACGTCGGGCGAGCTGTCTCCGCGGCCCGGTTGGAAGTGGAGACGAACACGCGGTCGACGCCGTGCTGGCAAAGGCGATGCGCGACCGATTCGGCCTGGCGGCGGCCCATAGGGGTAAGCGAGTCGGGGTCGTACACCGGCTCGCCGTGGCGAACGTAGAAAAGAAGCATGTCGGAAAGAAGGACGGGCGCGACGCCGACGGATTCCGCCCGGGCCGGCAGGCCCTTCGGGCGGTTCCGGCCCGGGCGCCGCTCACGCGGCCCATCATACCACAGGACGCGAAAGCTCTGGTAGAATCCGCGGACATGAAACCGCTCATCGCCTCCTTCCAAGTCGACCACACGCGCATCGGATACGGCATCTTCGCCAGCCGGCGCGACATCGTGAACGGCGCGCATGTGACCACGTTCGACATTCGCATGAAGCTCCCGAACCGGGAACCCGCCATCCACCCGGGCGCCATGCACACGATCGAACACGTGGTCGCGACGTACCTGCGCAATTCGCGTTTCCGCGACCACGTCGTCTACTGGGGGCCGATGGGATGCCTCACCGGGTTCTATTTCATCGTCCACACGCCGGGGAAGATCGAGTCGCGCGACATCGAGTCGCTGATCCGCGCGGCCTTCCGCCACATGGCCGGCTACAAGGGCGCCGTCCCCGGCGCGACGCCGGAAAACTGCGGCAACTACCTTCTCCACGACTTGCCGATGGCCAAGCTCGAGGCGAAAACGTTCCTCTCGAAGCCGTGGCGGTTCGAATACCCCGAAACGCGGCGCGCGAAGGCCGGCTCCCGGGTCGTCTTCGACGCCTAGTCTTCGCCCGCGAAAGCGGCCGTCAGACGCGGCCGTCGTCGGTTTCGTCGATCTGCTTGCGGGCGGCGAGGTCGCGGAAGAGCTGCCGCAGGCCCAGAACGCCGCCGACGCCGAACCAGACGGTGCTCACGGCCGCGACAATCGCGGGCACGACGAAGCTCGTGACGACGAAGTACCGGCTCCACCA
This sequence comes from uncultured Verrucomicrobiota bacterium, assembly GCA_946534105.1. GTDB lineage: Bacteria > Verrucomicrobiota > Kiritimatiellia > RFP12 > UBA3636 > UBA3636. The sequence continues at coordinate 8,347 of CAMNCG010000074.1, read as the reverse complement.
CGAGACGGGCCATGGGGAGAACACGTTCCAAGCGGCGACGGCGAGGAAGCAGATGCCGAAGGAGAACACGAAGCTGTAGAAGAACACGCCCCATGCGATGAGCCTGTCGCCGCGCGAATATTCCGGCGTGATGCCGACGAGTTTTTTCAACGCGGCGGCGCAGAGACGCAGAGGTTTGCGCGACATGCGACACGCGACGGGCGACACGCCGCGCGGCACTTCGACATTCGACACGTCCCCCCGCTTGTCGTCTGTCGCTTGTCGCATGTCTCCCGCCTCTCCCCGGTGCAGCATGGCGTCGAGGTCGAAGGGCTTGCGGCAGGTCAGCTTGGAAACGATGACGTAGATCAGGAAGGTCGCGATTTCGAGGAAGAACACGTATTCGATGGTGTTCACCGGGCATTTGACGGCGTCCATCTTCCATTCGATCCACGGCGCGAAGGGCGAGGAGAGTGTGCGCAGGGCGCGGTCGAAGACATCGACGAGTCCGGCCTTGGCGATGGCCGGATACACGACGTCCGCCCAGTTGCGCTGCACGAGGATGTAGGAGACGGAGATCGCGGAACTGCCGATGATGGACGCCCAGGCGCCGGCGGCCGTGCCAAAGCGGGTGTAGAGTCCGAGGACCATGATGGGGCTTCCCATGCCGTTCCAGATGGCCACGGCGAGGGTGTTGAACATCTGGTAGTAGTCGAGCTGCTTCATGTAGAGCGAGCCGAGGAAGAACGCGGCGCCGACGGCGACGGCCATCAGCCGGATCGCGCGCATGTGGCCGCGCGGCGTGAACGGCCGCCCGCGCAGCGGCATGATCACGTCCTGCGTGATCGTGAGGGTAGGGCTGTAGATGCGCGTGTCGTCGGTCGAGAGCATCGCGAGGAAGATCAGCAGCGCGAAGAGCCCGAAGACGCCGGGTGGCAGGACGCGCCGCATCGTGGCGGAGAGGTTCTGCTGGTAGAAGAGCGTGCGAATCTGCTGGAAGCGGTCGTTGGCGAGGCCCTCGAGATCCGCAAGTGCGGCGGCGCTTGCAGCGCCGCCCCCCCCCGCGGGCAGGACGGAAGAATCTGCGCTTGCAGCGCCGCCCGCGCTCGCGGATCCCCTCGCCTCCGAGAGCAGCGCCTGGTGCACGATGTCGAGGAACTGCGTGTCGGGGTTGCTTTCCTGCGAGAGGGGCGGATCGACTCCGATTTGGTGAACGATTGGCTGCGCGTCCGCGATGGCCCGGGACACTGCGCCAAGCGCTGCGGGATCGTCCTTAAGCACGTCCGCCGCCGCCTTCTCCACGAGTGTCCGTCGCACGGCGACGGCCTCGTCGGCGTGGCGGGGATGGTTCATGAAGGTGATGACGGCGCATGCCAGCACGAGATACAGCATCGCCACGGAGGAGGTGCGCCACGCGCCAAGGACGCCGGCCATCTTCTGCTCGTGCGGGCTCTTCGCCGCCGTGGTGTAGCCGTTGCCATACCAGTTGGCGCGGTGGACGAACATCCACCACATGGGCACGATGATCGTGGTGAAGAGGTTGAAGTCGCGCAGCTTGGCGATGTCGAACGGGTTGATGAAGCTTTCGCCCGCCACGCGGTCGGCCATCACGGGCATGATTTCGCCCGACACCGGGAAGCGCCACAGCATGAACACGATCAAAATGCCCACGAGCGGGAACATGATCGTCATCTGCAGCGTGTCCGCGACAATGAGCGAGAGCAGTCCGCCACTGCAGATGAGCGTCACGGCGAGCGTGACGAACAGGAGCATCGACGCGACGAAGGTCGAGACTTCGAAGCCGCAGACGGTGAACGTCGCGGGGAGTCCGAGCAGGTGGATGAAGAAGCGCGCGGCAATGGCCGGCATGACCATGTTGGCCGCAATTTCCGACACGGAGCGCACCGTCGCCGCGACGATGCGCACCGAGCGGCTGTAGCGCATTTCGAGAAACTGGCCGAGGCTCATCGCGCGCGTCTGCCGGAACCGGTAGGCGCAGTATCCCGTGAGGCTGATGAGCATTCCGAGCGGCGCGATGAAGCCGTTCCAGAAGCCGACGGAGAAGCCCGTCTTGTAGTGGATTTCCACGTAGGTGACGAGCGTGATGACTCCGAGGTAGTTCGCCACGTCGCCCATGCAGATGACGTAGCGGCCGCACAGGCGGCCCGCGGCGAGGAAGTCGGACGCGCCGCGCACGTAGCGCCGCGTGCGCAACCCCGCCCACATCACAAAGCAGACGGGAAGCGCCAGAATGAGCCAATCGAACCAAGCCATTTTACCGAACCACCAGCACGAAGGCCTGCGGGAAACCGAACTTCAGGGTGTTGCCGACCTTGGAGCAGCGCCAGCCCTTCGCGGCGACGTTAGATTCGAGCGCCGGGGCGTCGCCGGAGAGGGAGTCCGTGGCGGTCAGGAACACGGCGGCCTCTTCGTTCTTGTATTGCGCGAGGTTTTCGGGATCGGTGATGACGAGGCGGACGCCGGACGAGAGCGTGACCTTCTGCGCGGCGATGGCGCGGTCCTCGCCGAAGAGGTCGGCGCAGGAGATGCGCAGTTCGTCCGTGACCGTGACGCCGCCGGAGCCGGTGATCGCGCCGTGCCCTTCGAGCGACGGCACCGAGATGGGATGCCCGCCGAGCGCGAGGGTGCCGCCCTTGAGGACGAGCGGCGAACCGTCCGGGTAGGTGTCGTTGGTGAACTTGAGCGTTCCGCCTTCGACGGTCGTCGGACCTTCCCACGTGTTGGGCGTCGCGGACGGCATGATCATTTCCAGCAGATGGTCGCCGCGCTTCGTGAAGCCGCCGTCCTTCGCCGGGGCGCCGACGGTGCACGGGCACGCGAACGTCTTGGCGAGATCGCCGCTCCTGATCGTGACCGCGATGTCCGACGGCACATTGTTGCCGGGGCTCGTGACCGTGATGCCGGTGAGCTTGCCCGTCGCTTCGTCGAACTCCGCCACGGCCGTGGCGCCGTGCTCGTTCACGCCCGAGATGACGACGCGAGGCGGGGCGATGTATTGGTTCACCCACGCGGAGTCCGTCGGGAGCGAAACCGACAGCAGCACGTTGCCGGAGGGTTTGAGGACCGGGGCGCTCCAGGTCTGGTTGCCGCCGGAGCAAAGCGACGTATCGACGACCGCGCCGCCTTCGTACACCGTCACGCGGTCTGGGTCGTCGTATACGCCGCCACGACTATTGAAAATAGTGCCATGTTGCGCGGGCTTCAGGACGCCGCCGTCGAAATTGAGATAGAACTTGGACGCCGCCACCGATTCGCGGATCGACTGGGTGTTGAACTTGTCGGTCGTTCCAGCCTTCTCCTCCGTGGAGGCGTAGTTCTTGAACATGCGCCGCACCGTGAGCGCCGCGCCGTCGTTCAGGTTCACGACGGAAGTAGTGGCGTTGGACGAGACGCACGCCTCCAGATAGCGCCCGTCGGCGATCGACATCGACGTGTCTGCGCCCGAGAGCGTCAGGACGCTTTCGATGTTTTCCCTGTCCACGAGCGTGTCGGCGTAGCAGAGCGCGACGTGGTTCGCGAACGTAGATGAGCCGCCCGTCTGGTACCAGTGACCGTAGGAGTTGTTGTCGCGCCCGAGGCGAAGCGAGTAGAGGATGTCGGTGTTCGAGCGGGTGAACTTGGCCGTGCCGCCGCGCATGTGGACGATGCCGACGCCGCCGTTGCCGCTCGTGTTGCCGTAGGCGCCGACGGTGAGAAGGCCCTCGGACTCGAACGCCGCGCCGTCGTCGATGGACAGGTAGCCGCAACCCTGGTCGCCAATCCAGCCCTGGTTGCTGGCGCCTCCGCGCCAGAGGAGCGCACTGCCGTCTTTCACGTAAACCGCGCCGACGCTTCCGGCGCTGCGGCCCACGTTGAGGTCGTTCGAAACGACGCCGCCGGAGCCGATTTCCAGAATGCCGAATTCCGATGCCGCGCCGCCTACGAAGAGGTGGTGCTTTTTCGTCGCCGGCGTGTTGCCGGTGTCGGAGACGGGCATCGCGAAAACGGAGTCTCCCGTTACCGAGAGGCGCGGAACGTTTGCCCACGCGCCGGCGACCTTGGCCGCCGGTGTCGTCGGACGGAAGCCCTGCGTGCCGACCGTCCGGTTCGTCACAAGGAAGGTTCCGGAGTTTTCGAGGACCATGTTGCCGGAGGCGACCGTGAGCGCGCCTATCGTGCGCGCCGCGGAGCCGGTCACATAGAGCGATCCGGTGCCGTTGAAGACCATGGTTCCCGGCCCGTCGATACCGCCGCGGAACGTGATGAAGCGGTTGGCGGTGTTCGCGGTGTTGAGCGTGAGCGTGGCGCCGAGATCGAGGTTGCCTGAGACGATGTTAGAAGCGCGGGACGTTCCGGAACCTGCAAGCATCGTTGCGTTTCCGGCGACCGCGACGGGCCAGGAGAGCGGAACCGTGCGCCCCCACAGCTGGAACGTCCCGCCATCAAGTTGGATGGAACCGGTGTCGTCCGCGAACTCGCCCTGCATGAGGAATTTGCCGGAGATGAGTTCGATTTTCCCGGCGTTCTCCACGGTAACGGCGCCGTTGTAGATTTCGAAATTGGCGCCGCCGATGATTTTGAGGTCGTGGCCGCCCATGTCGAGCGTCGAACCGGGCGCAAAGCCCCAGCGCTGGACGGACGAAAGGGTCGCATCGCCCGTCAGGACGATCTTGTCGAAGAGGCTGTGCATCGAGCCGCTTCCGCTCGGCCGCTGGACGGCGCCCTTGCCATCCACGCCGTGGCCGGCGACGCGGAGTTCCTTTGCGAGACGTGCCGTGTAGTTGCCGTTGCAGGTGGTGCTCACGATCGAGAGAGTCGCTCCGTCGGCGACCGAGACGAGCGGCTGGGGCGCGGCGGTGGAGGCGGCGACGTCGAGTTTGCCGCCCAGGGCCTTGAGTGTCCCCTGGAGCGTTCCGCCGTTTACCTCGATGCCGCCGGTGAAGGTGTTGGCGCCAGTGCCGAGGTCGAGCGTCCCAGCGCCTTCCTTCACGACCTTGACGTCTCCCGAAATTGCGGTGGAATATGTCTCCGTTCCGCTTGCGACGGTGAAGGTCCAGGTGTTGCCGTCGATCACGGGCGTGACGGCGGCGAAGCTCGCCGCCGACATCATCGCAAGCGCACAAATTGCCGATGCGTGTTTCATGGTTGTTGCCTTTCGCTCTGGTTGTCGTTGTTTTCGTCTGCCCGAACGAGCAGGAAGTCGTTGGCCGGGACGGTCACGCCGTCGGCGGTCTTCGGCGCGCCGGTGTGGTTGACGTAGATCGAGTCGCCGTTGCCGTAGCGGACGAGCACGAAGCCTTCCGCGAGTTCGTCGTGGCGGACCATCTCCTCAAGCTGGAGGTGGCGCAGCGACTTGAACTGTTCGTAGGCCCGCGCGATGCCGGGGATGTTGTCGTCGCCGACGTGATAGAAAATGGGACGGCCGCCGAACTCCACGAGAATCAGGTTCTCGGGCTGCTTCAGCACCTCCTGCGTGATCTTGTCGGGGTTGGAGAGGACGACATCGTGGAAGGCCAGTTCCCAGAACGGGACGATCTTGTCCACGAGCGTCGGGAACCCCGTCTTTTTCTGCTTGCGCCAGTCGCGCAACTTGGCTGTGGCGTAGTTGATGTAATCGACCTGCCCGATCATGTGGTCGAAGCAACATTCGCTCGCGAAGCCGCCGAAGAGCTCGCGGCAGAGCCGCGCCGCGGCGACCTGGTAGCGCATCTGCTCGTTGCGATTGGCGGCGTGGGCGGGGTTGAGGCACCGGTAGGGGAAGGCGGCCGAAAAGACGTCGATGTAGTGGCAACCCCAGAAGCCCAGGCCGGCGGTGCGCCGCAGGTCGCGCGGCATGAAGCCCTGCACATCCCAGGCATTTTTGAGGCAGAGATTGTAGGCGCGGCCGCCGCACCAGGAGCCGTTCACGTCGAGAACGCCGTTGGTGCCCATGCAGGCGACGTTCCCGCCGTCCCAGAGCGGTGAAACGGTGTAGCAGTCGGTGTAGTTGTCCTGCGCGTCGATGAGGTAGCCGAGCGCCTTCGCGCCCTCGATGAGGCGGCGAAGTCCCTCCTCGCCGCCCGCCGCCTCCTCGACCGGGAACACGGCCGGGGCGCGGCCGTCGTAGCCGCCCGTCTGCCATCCGGCGACGCACATCGCCACGTCATCGACGCCGAGAGCCTTGAGACGGCGCAGCGCTTCGAGCGTGTCGTCGAACGAGTGGCGGCACTGGACGGGATGCTCCGTTTCGGGAGAGAAGTCGCGGGCGTCGTCCGGGCGCTTGAACGGCTTCTGCGCGCACTGCTGGCGGACCGCCACGCTGCGGGCGATTTGGAGCAGATGGGGGCGCTCCTTCGCGCGCTCTTTCAGCGGGCGGATTTCCGGGTCGCGCGCCTCCTTGTAGCGGCGGTACGCCTTGGCCATCTCGTTGTAGCCTGCGCCGTCGGCGAGCGGATAGACCACGAGGCTCATGTCCTCGTAGGGGCCGATGCCCGTTTCGCCGACGCGCCAGCGCGGGAACATGCGGTAGAGGCCATTCGTGACGTCGAGGCGCATGTCGAACTCGAAGCGCATCCCCTCCACGACGGCGAGGAACGAGCCGCGCGGCGTCTTCATGCCGAAATACGGGAGCGTCACCCAGTCGCGGCGCGTGGCCCACAGGCCGTTTTCGCGCGTGAAGAATCCGAGCATCCCGCGCTGGCTGACCCAGTAGCCGTCTTCGCCCGTTCGGGCGGTTGCGCAGTCGGCGAAGATGTCCACGAACTTCGCCCCGTCGGCCTCGGCGCGGGGGAGCGTGAAGACAAGCGCCCCGTCGTCACGCGCCCCCGCAGGGAGCGAAAGATCCCGGAGCGAGCCGTCCGGCGCGGTGATCACGGCGGTGGCGGCGAGACTCGGATTTGTCGGACTCATGCTGGCGGCGAAAGCGCCCGTTGCGCCCAGCGCCGCCAAAATGGCAAGTATTCGCAGACTTTTCATTTTGCTTTCAACTCTTCCGCCTTAGTGGCGATGCCGACACCCATCGTGGCTCCGGGTATCCAGCGAGGGCGGAGAACTGCGTCGGCCGGGAATCGTCCGGTTTTGAGAAACGAAAGCGTCGCGTCGGCGACGCTGGCGCCATCCCTTTCCGGGTCCATCTCCATGCGGGAAAGTTCGCGGAAGTAAACGGGCCCCAGCCCGGCGTTGGCCCAGGTGGCTACGCGGATGCCGTCGGGAGCCGAGAGCCCCATGCCCGCCAAGGCGAGCATGCCGCCGCTAGCCATGTGGTCCGAGGCGAAGAACACCAGATCGTCGCGCTCGAATGTATGCGATCGGGCGTAGCGAACGACTCCTTCGAGACCGGCCTGTTCGCTGGCGAAAAACCAACCTTTGCGGCTGTCCGGCTTCACGGAGACCGTCGTCACGGCGATGCCGCGCTCGCGAAGCGCCGGCGCTGCGTCGCACATGATTCCGGACAGCCGGAACTGCACGACCTTGCGGATTCCGGCCGCAACGCACGAAGCGACAAAATCCGGCACGGCGGCGGCGTAGTCGGTTTTCACGACGCCGACGGCGCCAGCAGGACTTTCCGGCACGTTGCCCACCACGGCGTATGGCACGCCGCGACTGGCGAGATGGCGGAAGATCGCCGGGCGGTTGTAGAGGATGATCGCGAGGTCCACGGAACGCGCAAGCGCCGCGTCGAGAAGCGAAAAGTCGTATTTTCCACCCTCCGCGCCGTCTCCCTCCACCGTCGCCCGCGTGAAGAGATACCCGGCACGGTTGAGATGAGTCCGGAGCGATTCGGCCATGGTCGTCTGATACGGACCGGTGTCCAGTTCGGGGCAGACCAGCACGACATGGCCGCGCCATTGCTTTGCGTTCAAGTCCCTGACGACCGTTCCCACGCGGGGGCGCGACTCGACGAGCCCTTCGGCGGCGAGGCGCTTCAACGCCGCCTCGGTCACGATTTTGCTCACGCCGAGAGTGGGGGCCAAATCGCGCGACGACGGCAGAAGGTCGCCGCATCGGTAGTAGCCGTCGGAAATGGCAAGGCGCAGACCGTCCGTCACCTGGTGAAGCAGGGATCTCGCGTCGTTGCGGTCGATCGTGAAAGGTGGCCGTTTGCGAAGTCGCGTCATCGTTCGACAAAACCGTGGTTGAGGTGTGACGCAACGGATTATAGACAATATGGGCATTTATGTCAATGCGTCGCTTTGAGGCGGGCACCTCTCCGTTTCTGTCCCTCCTCTCCCCCATCCCCCGAAAACATCCCGCCTTCACATTTGCTTCACCGAATTCTCGTAGTAATATTCTGCTTATACTCATTCTATTTCTTGAATTCGGTTTTACGCCGTCCGTCGTCGCACCCGCACCAGCCCGAGGCCGTCGCAGACCACCGCGTCCAGCGCCG
>CAMNCG010000073.1 GCA_946534105.1 uncultured Verrucomicrobiota bacterium | reverse complement strand
GGGGGGGGGGAAGTCGATCCACTCCGGGTGCCCGAATTCGTTGCCCATGAATTCGAGGTAGCCGCCGCCCGCGGTGGCGAACGTCGCGAGGCGGATCATCTTGTCGAGCGCCACGGCGCGGCGCGCGGCGTCCGAATCCGACGTGCGGTGCATGGCGTCGTAGACCGCCGTGCCGGCCATTTCGAAAAACAGCGTCTTGCCGCCGACGAGGGCCTGGTCGTGGCATTCGGCGTAGGAGACCGTGCGCTCGTCGGCCCGCTTGTCCGAGAGGCGGTGGGCGAGCCAGCCCATGCCCCAGTCTTCGTCGCGAACCTCCCTCACGAGGGAGCCCCACGCCTCGGTGACGCCCATCGCCATGCGGTAGTCGAACCCGACGCCGCCCTCTTCCGCCGGCGCGGCGAGGCCCGGCATCCCGGACACGTCCTCGGCGATCGTGAGCGCGTCGGGGCGCGCGCCGTGCACGACCCGGTTCGCGAGCGCGAGGTACGCGAGCGCGTCCTCGTCCACGTGGCTTCCGAAGTAGTCGTCGTACGACGTGAAGTCCCACCCGAGGCCGTGGTGGTCGTAGAGCATCGACGTCACGCCGTCGAAGCGGAAACCGTCGAAGCGGTATTCGTCGAGCCAGAAACGGCAGTTGGAAAGAAGGAAGTGCAGCGTGTCGATGCGGCCGTAGTCGAACAGGGCGCTGTCCCAGACCCGGTGGTGCCCGCGCGGACCGTCGTGGCAGTAGCAGTACGCCGTCCCGTCGAATTTCGCGATGCCCTCCGTTTCGTTGGAGACGGCGTGGGAGTGCACGAGGTCCATCACGACCGCGAGCCCGAGCCGGTGGGCGGCGTCCACGAGGCGCTTGAGGCCCTCGGGCGGACCGAAACGCGACGACGCGGCGAAGAAATTGGACACCTGGTAGCCGAAGGAACCGTAGTACGGATGCTCCATGACCGCCATGAGCTGCACGGCGTTGAAGCCGTCCCGCGCGACGCGCGGCAGGACGTCGCGGCGGAAGTCGTCCCACGTGCCGACCGCGGGCTCCTCGCGCGCCATGCCGACGTGCGCTTCATAGACGAGCGGATCGCGCGCCGGCACGCGCCACGCCGGATTCTTCCAACGGAACGGCCCCTCCGGCGGCTCCCAGACCTGCGCCGCGAACAGCTTCGTCGCGGCGTCCTGGACGACGCGCCTCGCGTAGGCCGGAAGCCGCGCCCCGCCGCCTCCGGGCCACTCCATTTCGAGGTGGTAGAACTGGCCGTGCGCGAGCGCGCCGCCCGGAAGCCGCAGTTCCCAGTCGCCGCCCGGCCCGTCGAGACGGCGCGCCTCGAAGCGCCCGTCGCGCTTCCAGCCGCTGAAGTCGCCGACGAGCCACATGGCCGAGGCGTTCGGCGCATGTTCGCGGAACACCCACCCGCCGCCGGGCGCTCGATGCAGCCCGTACCACTCGTGCGCGGAGGCGAACGCGGCGAGCGACCCGCTCGCCGAGAGCTTTCTCTCCAGCGCGCGAAAACGCGCCGCGCGCCTCTCAATGACGGGCAGAAAGGGCCGCAGGAGCGGGTCCGAAGAAGGAAAGCGCGCGCGCGGCATGGCCCGTGCCCTCCCCCGCCCTACGCGATCTCGCGCCGCACCGGCGTCGCGGAGCGGCAGCGCCGCGTCGCCGGATCGACGTCGAACACGCAGCCGTCCAGCGCGACGGGCCCCTTCGCCACGTCGAACTTCGCCGGCATGCCCGTCGTGAACTTCGAGAGCACGGGCTCCACTTCTCGCCCGATCACGGAAACGACCGGCCCGGTCATGCCGACGTCGGTGACGTAGCCCGTGCCCTTCGGCAGCACCTTGGCGTCGGCCGTCTGCACGTGCGTGTGCGTGCCGAACACCGCCGCCGCGCGTCCGTCGAGATGCCATCCCATCGCGATCTTTTCGGACGTCGCCTCCGCGTGGAAATCGACGACGAGCGGCACGTCGCGCGGCACCGGGCCGGCGAGCAGGGCGTCGATCGCCGCGAACGGATCGTCCGCCGGACCCATGAAGACGCGCCCGAGGAGGTTCGCCACGGCGAACGTCCCGGCCGGGACCGAAACGAGCGTCCAGCCGCGGCCGGGGCACTTCGGCGGGTAGTTCGCCGGACGCACCGCGCGGCGCTCCTGCGCGAGGAACGCCGGGGCGTCCCGTTGGTCCCACGTGTGGTCGCCGAGCGTGATCGCGTCGGCGCCCGCGGCGAACAGCTCCGCGGCGATCGCGGCCGTGATTCCGCGGCCTCCGGCGGCGTTCTCGGCGTTCACGACGACGGCCGAGACCTCGCCCGCCGCGCGCATCGCCGGGACGACGGCGCGGAACGCCCGGCGTCCGGGTTCGCCTACGACGTCGCCGACGCAGAGGATCTTCATCCGCCCCGGGGCCCCTACAGGAACGCGCGCAGGTAGCGCAGGTCGTTCGCGTACAGCATGCGCAGGTCCGTGACGCCGTGCTTGATCATCGCGATGCGCTCCACGCCCATGCCGAAGGCGTAGCCGTAACAGTCCTCGTCGTAGCCGACGCGGCGGAACACGCGCGTGTCCACGATGCCGGCGCCGAGGATCTCGATCCAGCCGCTCTGCTTGCAGACCGGGCATCCCCTGCCCTTGCAGACGTGGCAGGAAAGGTCCACCTCCACGGAGGGTTCGGTGAACGGGAAGAAGTGCGGACGGAACCGGACCTTGACGGACGGCCCCATCATCTCGCGGGCGAAGTGCGAGAGCGTGGACTTGAGGTCGGCGAGCGAAACCGGATTCACGTCGACGTACAGGCCCTCGATCTGGTGGAAGTTCGCCGCGTGCGTCGCGTCCGTCGTGTCGCGGCGATAGCAGCGGCCGGGGTTGATGATGCGCACCGGCGGCTTCTTCGCGAGCATCGCCCGGATCTGCACGGGGGAGGTCTGCGTGCGCAGCAGGAGCTCCGGTCCGAGCCAGAACGTGTCGCGCTCGTCGCGCGAAGGATGGTGCTTCGCGGTGTTGAGCGCGTCGAAGTTGTTGAACTCCGTCTCGACGTCCGGCCCGTCGGCGACGGTGAAGCCCAGCTGCGCGAAAATGCGCGTCGTCTCCTCGATCACCTCGGAAATCGGATGGATCGACCCGGTGCCGCGCCAGTTTCCGGGAAGGGAGAAATCGAAGTCCTCCCGCTTTTCCCCCGCGCCGGCGACGGCGGCCTTGCGCGCGTCGAGCGCGGCGGCGACTTCGGCGCGGAGGGCGTTGAGCGCCTGGCCGAAGGCGGGCTTCTCGGCCGGCGGCACGTCGCGGAGGCCCTTCATCATCGCGGGCAGCAGGCCGTTGCGGCCGGAATACTTCACGCGAAGGGCCTCGACCGCGTCGGGGGTGGCGGCCGCGGCGATTTCGCCGAGGGCCGAAGATTTGACGGTGTCGATTTCGGAGATGGTCATGGTCGGAAAACGGGCGTGACGCCCTTTCGGAGGATGAGGTTGCCGTACTTGCGGGTTTCGCCCGTCTGCACGACGAGAAAGGCCTTTTTCGCGCGCTCGTAGAACGCGAACCGCTCCAGGCGCCCGATTTTCGCCCAGCCGTATCCGGCGCGGGCGGCCGCGGCGAGGTACGACGCCTCGACGTCGGGATCGAGGGCGTCGCCGGGAACGGCCTCCATCGTGACCATCGGCGGCCCGCCGTACGAATCGAGCTCGAAAAGCGGCAGGATGGCGTCCAGGAGCGCGGCGGCGGAGACGCCGTCGGCGCGCAGCACGATCGCGTCCCGGCCGCACGTCCCGGCCGGGAAATGGGCGTCCCCGAGCACGAGCTCGTCCCCGTGGCCCATGCGCGAAAGCGCGGCCAGAAGGTCGGGTGAAACCAGCGGTGAAATGCCCTTGAGCATGGAAAAAATTCCCTGTTTGTCGCAACGGGCGGAATTATCCTCCAAAGCGTCGTCCGCGTCAACCCCCGTACGCCCTGGCGATCGGGACGGGGCGGTTGCGCGGACGAATGCGAAGCGGCGCCGGATGTGTGGTAGACTTTCCCCCCGTCGCGGCAAGAAGCCGCGTAACGGAGTTTCACGATGGACATGTTTCCCACCCCTCTTTTCGAACGGATCCGCCGCTGCGGCAACGTGGCAGTGACGGTGATCGAAGACCCCGAGAACGCCGTGCCCCTGGCGCGCGCGCTGCTCGCCGGCGGCGTCGACGCCATGGAGCTCGCGCTCCGGACGCCGCGCTCGATCGACGCGCTGCGCCGCGTCGCGGCCGAAGTGCCCGAAATGCTCGTCGGCGCCGGCACGGTGCTGACGCCCGCGCAGGCCGCCGAGGCGAAGGCCGCGGGCGCGGCGTTCGCCGTCGCGCCCGGGTTCAACCCGCGCGTCGTGCGCGCCGCGGCGGACGAAGGCCTGCCGTTCGCGCCGGGCGTGATGTCGCCCTCGGAAATCGAAGGCGCGTACGAGCTCGGCTGCACGAAGCTGCTCAAGTTCTTCCCCGCGTCGGTCGCGGGGGGCATTCCGGGCCTCCGCACGCTCGCGGCGCCGTACAAACACCTCGGCGTGAAGTTCCTCCCGCTCGGGGGGCTCAAGCTCGAAAACACCGCCGACTGGCTCGCCGAGCCGCTCGTCGCCGCCTGCGGCGGCTCGTGGATCGCCCCGGCCAAGCTCATCGCCGCCCGCGACTGGGCCGCGGTCGAAGCCAACGCCGCGGCCGCGTGCGCTGCCGCCCGCAAGGCGCGCGGCGAGTAGCGCACCGCCCTTCCCCTCCCTTCCACCCCCACGGACACAACGACCATGGAACCCGTCATCGCCGGATTCGGCGAAATCATGCTCCGCCTCTCGCCCGAAGGCTTCCAGCGCCTCGGGCAGTCCCTCCCCGGCACGCTCCGCGCCACGTACGGCGGCGGCGAAGCCAACGTCTGCATGTCGGTCGCGCGCTTCGGCATGGCGTCGCGCTACCTCACCGCGCTCCCGAAAAACCCGATCGCCGACGCCTTCGTCGCGCAGATGCGCGGCATCGGCGTGGACGTTTCGCGCATCCTCCGCACCGACGGCGGGCGCATGGGCGTCTACTTCACCGAAACCGGCGCGAACCAGCGCGGCTCCACGGTCGTCTACGACCGCGCGCACTCCGCGATCGCCGAAACCCCCGCGTCCGCGTACGATTTCGGCGCGATGCTGGACGGCGTCACGTGGCTGCACCTCTCGGGCATCACGCCGGCGATTTCCCGCGAGGCCTGCGAAGCCAATCTCGCGCTCGCGCAGGCCGCCGCCGCGCGCGGCGTGAAGATTTCGCTCGACCTCAACTTCCGCAAGAAGCTCTGGACGTGGGAGCCCGGCACGGACAAGCACGCCCTCGCCCGCCGCTGCATGCAGCCGGTCGCGGAGCTGGCGGACGTCCTGATCGGCAACGAGGAGGACGCCAAGGACGTCTTCGGGATCGAGGCCTCCGGCACGTCGATCGAAAAGGGAGAGCTTTCCCTTGCCGGCTACGAAGGCGTCGCCGCCGCGCTCGCGGAGCGCTTCCCGAAGGCGAAGTACGTCGCCACGACGCTCCGGGAAAGCCGCAGCGCCACGTGGAACGGCTGGGGCGCCATGCTCTACGACACCGCCGCGCGCAAGGCGCACTTCGCCCCGCTCGCGCCGGACGGCTCGTACCGCCCCTACGAGATCCGCGCCATCGTCGACCGCATCGGCGGCGGCGATTCGTTCAGCGCGGGCCTCGTCTACGCGCTCAACACGCCGGCGCTCGCCGACCCCGGCAAGGCCGTCGCCTTCGCCGCCGCCGCGAGCTGCCTCAAGCACAGCATCCCCGGCGACTTCAACGACGTCTCCGTCGCCGAGGTCGAAGCCCTCGCCGCCGGCAACGCGTCCGGCCGGGTGAACCGGTAGCCCCCGCCGCCGCCGCGCCGGACGGACCAGCGCGGCGGCGAGCTAGAGCACGCGGTTCGTCTTGAACGAATGGCGGGCGCAGATCTGCGCGACGATTTCGTCGCGCAGGAGGCGCACCCACTCCTCGCGGTCCGTTCCGGCGGGGATTTCGAGTTCGTCCCAGGGCGGATCGCGGTGCATGAAGCAGGTGCACGTGCCGAGCAGGAGGATGAACGAGGCGTGGAAGCGCTCGCGCGGCACGTCGGGCATGGCCATCCGGAGCAGCACGCGCAGGACGTCGACGACGGGAAGGAACACGTCGTCGTAGATGCGGCGGCAGACCTCCGTCGGCGCCGAGCGCTCCTGCGCGACGAGCCGGCGGAACAGGGCGCGCTCCGGCGTGTCGAGGAGGAAGAGCGACAGCATGAACTCGAACCACGTCGAAAGCGCCGCGCGCCACGACGCCTCGTCGTGCACGGTGCCCACCAGGTCGCCGAGCGGGCGCCCGAACTTCTGGAACGCCTCGTCGAAGATCGCGGCGTAGAGCGCGTCCTTCGACTTGAAGTAATAGTTCACGGCGGCGCCGTTCACGCGGGCCTTCTGGGCGATCATGCGCACCGTGGTGTCGCGGAAGCCGCGCTCGGCGAACAGCGCGCGCGCCGCCTGCATGATCTGGTCGTGGGCGGGCAGGACGCGCCCGCCGGCCTTTCCTCCGGTCCCGTTTTTCCCGCCGGAACGCCGGGTTTTCGCGGCGCTCATGGCTGGAGAAAGTACGAATCGCTGTCCGCGGAGCGCTGCGGCTTCCACGCGCCGGCCGTCCGGCGACCGAAAAGCGCCGTGCCGATCCGCACGTGCGTCGCGCCTTCCTCGATCGCCACCTCGAAATCGCCCGACATCCCCATCGAGAGGCACGGAAGCGACACCGAAAACTCCTTTTCGAGCGCGTCGCGGAGTTCCCGCAGGGCGCGGAAACGGGGCCGCGACGCCTCGGGATCGGGCGTCCAGGGCGGGATGCACATGAGCCCGACGAGGCGGACTTCGCCGTCGTCCAGCACGGCGCGCACGCCGTCGCGGACCGATTGCGGGGAAAAGCCGTGCTTCGTCGCTTCGTCCGCGACGTTCACTTCGAGCATCACGTCGGGCCGCGCGCCGGTCTCGGCCTGGATGCGCGCGAGGTCGTGCAGGCATTCGACGGAATCGACGGCGTGGAGGACGGTGAAGAGCGACAGCGCGTGCCGGATCTTGTTGCGCTGGAGCGCGCCGATGAGGTGCCACTCGGCCGAAGGGCAGAGCGGGGCCTTCGCGAGGCCCTCCTGGACGCGGTTTTCGCCGAGGACCGACGCCCCGGCGCGGATGGCGGCGGAAACGATCTCGGGCGGCCACGTCTTGCACACCGCGACGAGCGTCACTTCGCTCCGGTCGCGGCCGGAGCGGGCGCACGCCGCGGAGATGCGGCGCTCGACCGCGTCGAGGCGTTCTTCGAAAGAAATGGCGCCGGAATCTTCTTCCGGCGCGCGGGGAGTCTGGGTCATGGACTGGGTTTTCCGCGTTGCCGGGCGGGCGGCTCGTCCGGGCCGCCCGGCCCGGCGACGGTCGCCCGCCGCCTAGTATCCTACCACAACGGTCGATCCCGGACTCACGGAAACCGTCCGATAGCCCGGACGGGTCGTCACGGTCGTGACGGTCGGCGAGACGTACACGGGCTGCGCGACCGTGACGGGCTGCGCGACCGTGACGGGCTGCGCGACCGGGGTCGGCGGCGCCACGACGACGGGCGGCTGCACGTAGGTCGTCGTCACGGTCGGAGGCGGCGGAGGAGGAGGAGAGGCCAGCGCGGCGCCGACGACGAGGCCGAGGCCCGTGCCGATGAGACCCGCGGCGAAGGAAGAGCCGTGGTGGTGATGATGGTGATGCGGCTGCGGCGGCGGGCAGTGGCGCGGGCCGGGAAACGCGGGGCCGTGGATCGGCGCCGGGCCGTGCCAGCGGCCAGGTCCATGGTGCGGACGGGCGGACGCGGGCAGGACGAGCGTCGCCGCGACAAGGGCGCAGAGAAGGGTTCGAATGGCGGGGTGCTTCATGGTGTTCTCCTTGTGTTGATGGTTCCTTGATGCCCCTTTGACGCAGAAAAGTGAATCCGTATTCACTTTTTTATTCACCCGTCAAAAATTTTTTTTACGGGGCTCTTTCGCGCCCGGCCCCGGAGGCGAGTTCTTCCAGCGCCATCCAGCGCTCCAGCACCGCTTCGAGTTCGGAACGGACGGCGGGAAGACGCGCGGCGTCGGCGGCCGCGCGGACCGGGTCGCGCGCGTACGCGGTCCCGTCGCAAAGCGCGCTTTCGAGCGCCGCGATTTCGGTTTCGAGCGCTTCGATCCGGGCGGGCAGGGAGGCGAGTTCTCGCTTCTCGTTGAAACCGAGGCGCGCCGGGCGCTTCGGAGCGACGGAGGGAGCCGGGGCCGCCGAAACGGCCGCGGCGGAAACCGGAACGGCGGGCGCCCCCCCGCGATCCTCCGCGGCGATGCGGGCGAGGACGGAGGGTCTTTCGCGCTCCCAGTCCGCGTATCCGCCGGGACAGACGTGGACCCGGCCGCCGCCGAGGATCACGAAAGAGGACGTGACGACGTGGTCAAGAAAATCGCGGTCGTGGCTGACGAGCAGAACCGTGCCCGGATACGCCAGGATTTTCTCCTCGAGCAGTTCCAGCGTCTCGACGTCGAGGTCGTTCGTCGGCTCGTCGAGGACAAGGAGGTTTCCCGGCCGCAGAAACAGCCGCGCGAGCAGGAGCCTCGCCTTTTCGCCGCCCGAGAGGGCCGAAACCGGCGTCCGGGCGCGGTCGGGCGGGAAGAGGAAATCCTGGAGGTAGCCGAGCACGTGGCGCGTCGTGCCGCCCACGGTCACGCGGTCGCGGCCGTCGGCGACGGCGTCGGCGACCGTGACCTCGGGGCGGAGCTCGGCGCGGAGCTGGTCGAGAAAGACCGGTGACACGCGCGATCCGGCCGCGATCCGGCCGGTCTGCGGGACGAGCTGTCCGAGAAGGAGCCGCAGGAGCGTCGTCTTTCCGGAACCGTTCGGGCCGATGATTCCGACGCGCTCGCCGCGCAGGACGAGGGCGTCGAAATCCCGCACGACCGGGGAGGGGGCGCCCGGCCAGGCGAAGGTCGCGCGCTCGCAGCGCACGACGATTTCGCCGGACGCCTCGGCGGACGCCGCCGGTGAAAACCTCGCCGCCCCCGTTCGGGCGCGGCGCGCGGCAATCTCGGCGCGGAGCGCGAGCAGGGCGTCGACCCGTCCCTGATTGCGCGAGCGGCGGGCCGTGACGCCGTGGACGATCCAGTGTTCCTCCTGCCGGAGGCGCACCGCCTTTTTCTCCCAGGCGCGCTCCTCCTGCGCGAGCAGCTCGTCCTTGCGGCGCAGAAACGTCTCCCAATCGCAGTTCCAGCCCGCAAGGCGCCCGCGGTCGAGATCGAAGACGCGCCGCGCGACGTGGCGCAGAAACGCCCGGTCGTGCGTCACGAAAACGCAGGCGAACCGGGCGCGGGAAAGAAAGGTTTCCAGCCATTCGATCGAGTCGGCGTCGAGGTGGTTCGTCGGCTCGTCGAGCACGAGCAGGTCCGGATCGAGCGCGAGCGCGGCGGCGAGCTTGACGCGGCGGCGCTGCCCGCCCGAAAGCGACGAAAACGCCGCCCCGGCCGGGATCCCGAGCTGCGTGAGGAAGCGCCGGGCGGCGGGGGTGCCGCCCGCGACGGCGTCCGCCGTGCCGGGTTCGTCCGCCGGAACGTCCTGCGAAAGGCAGGCGGTCCGCATGCCGGGCGCGCGGGCGATCTCGCCGGAATCCGGTTCCAGCTCGCCCGAAAGCACCTTGAGCAGCGTGCTCTTGCCCTCGCCGTTGCGGCCCGTGACGCAGGCGCGGTCGCCCGGCTCGACGACGAGCGAGGCGCCCGCCAGCACCGGCGGGCCGCCGAACGCGACGGAAACGTCCTTGAGAACCAGAAGCGACACGGCCCGCGGGGCGGACTAGAGCGTCTTGGGAAGTTCCTCGAAGACGAAGCACTCCAGCACGTCGCCCTCCTCCACGTCGCGGAAGCCGTCGAGCTTGATGCCGCACTCCTGCGCGGCCTTGACCTCCTCGACGACCTCCTTGAAGTGCCGGATCGATTCGACGGGGCCGGTGTGGACAAGCTTGCCGCGGCGGGTGACGCGGAACTGCCCCTTCGAGACGACGACGCCGTCCACGACGAGCGAGCCGGCGACGACGCCCTCCTTGCCCATGTCGAAGACCTGCTTCACCACGGCGTGGCCTCGCACGGCCTCGCGGTGCTCGACCGGCAGCAGCGCCAGCATCTCCTGCTTCACGAA
Organism: uncultured Verrucomicrobiota bacterium; assembly: GCA_946534105.1. Lineage (GTDB taxonomy): Bacteria > Verrucomicrobiota > Kiritimatiellia > RFP12 > UBA3636 > UBA3636. The sequence goes on along the minus strand of CAMNCG010000073.1, from coordinate 5,677 downwards.
GTTGAGCAGTTCGTAGATGATGCGGAACGTCTGGATGCGCACGCCGTCGTGGCGGGCGAGCGCGTTCACGCCGCTCTCGGGCGAGACGTTGAAGCCGACGATGATCGCCGAGCCGTGGCCCGCGCGCTCGATGTCGTTCACCGCGATCGCGCCGGTGCCGCTCTGGATGACGTTGCAGGAGACCTTCGAACTCTTGATGTCCGCGATCGCGCCGAGGATCGCCTCGACCGAGCCCTGCACGTCGGCGCGCACGATGAGGTTGAGCGTGAGCTTGTCCGCGTCGTGCATCTGCTTGAAGATCTCGTCGGCGCTGCGGGCCTGCGTCACGCCGCCGAGCATCTCCTCCTTGCGGCGCTGCGCCTCTTCCTCGGCGAGTTCGCGGGCGCGCTTTTCGTTCTTCATCACGCGGAATTCCGAACCGGGTTCCGGCACGCCGGAAAGGCCCATGATGGAAACCGCCGCGGAGGGACCCGCGGACTTGAGGCGGCGGCCGGTGCTGTCCGTGAGGGCGCGGACGCGGCCGTACCATTCGCCGCAGAGCACCACGTCGCCGACATTCAGCGTGCCGCCGGTCACGAGCACGGAGACGACCGGACCGGAGCCCGGAGCCATCTGAGCCTCGATGACCGAGCCGTTCGCGCGACGGTCGGGATTCGCGGAAAGCTCCAGCACGTCCGCCTGCAGCAGGATCATGTCGAGGAGATTGCCGACGCCTTCGCCGGTGACGCCGCTCACCTGGCACACGACCGTCGAGCCGCCCCACTCCTCGGGGGTGAGGCTCTCGGCCTGGAGCTGCTGCATGACGCGCATCGGGTTGGCGGCGGGAAGGTCGCACTTGTTGATCGCGACCATGATCGTCACGTGCGCGTCGCGCGCCTGTTGGATCGCCTCGCGGGTCTGCGGCATGATGCCGTCGTCCGCTGCGACGATGATGACGGCGATGTCCGTGAGGTTCGCGCCGCGGGCGCGCATCGCGGAAAACGCGGCGTGGCCCGGGGTGTCGAGAAAGGTGATCTTGCGGCCCTGGACGTCCACCGTGTAGGCGGAAATCGCCTGCGTGATGCCGCCGGCTTCGCCCGCGGCGACGTGCGCCTTGCGGATGTAGTCCATGAGCGTCGTCTTGCCATGGTCGACGTGGCCGAGAAACGTGACGACCGGCGGCCGCGGCACGAGCTGGTCCGGGCGGTCCTCCGGGATTTCGTCGTCCGCGCCGGGGTCGCGCATGACGGGCTTTGCCTCGGAGTTGCGACGGCTCTTTTCGACGATCGCCTCCACGCCGTGCGCCGCGGCGATCTTCACCGCGGTGTCCGAATCGACAGTCTGGTTGATGGACGCGAGGACGCCCATCTTCATGAGCTCCATGATGATCTGGTTGGGACGCACGCCAAGCTTCTCGGCGAGATCCTTCACGACAATCGCCGAATGGATCGTGATCGTCGTCTCGCGCGGCGCGGGGGCGGCCGGGACCGCGGCGCGGTCCTTCGCGCGCCGGTCGCGCAGCGCCTTGTTGCGCTCGTTGCGCTCGTCGCGGCGCGCCATCGCCTCCTCGGGCGTTTCGCGCATGCGGACCGACGCGCGGGAGACGCCGCCGGCGCCCTGGAGCCCGCCCTGCTGCGCGCCGGACTTCGCGGCGCGCGCGTCGTCCCGCGCGGAATCCGCCGGATGGGCCTGCGCGGCTCGCGCGGCGGCGAGGTTCTTCGCGGCCTGCCGCAGGAGCGGCTTCGGAATCGGCTTCGACACGACGAGCTGCGGCCGCGGGGCGGTGCGAGTGCGCACCGGGAGCGGCGCGATGCCGCCGATCGCACGGGTGGCGGCCGGTGCGAGGGCCGGCTCGGCCGCGGGGGCGGGGGCCGCGGGCGCAGGTGCGGCCGCGGGGGCGGGGGCGGAGGCCGCGGGGGGGGCGGAAGCGGGGACCGGCGCCGCGACGGGCTTCGACGCCCCGGTGGCCTCCGCCGGCTTCGCGGGCTTCGGCGCCGGAACCGGCACGGGTGCCGTGATTTCCTCGTGCGTCAGCTTGAGAAACGCCTGGGCGCGCTCGCGAGCGGCGTCCAGCGCCGCGGCGTCCGCCGCGCGCTCGGCGGCGATGATCTTCGCCGCCTCCGCGCTCTTCGCGGCCAGAGACTCGGCAACGTGCCGGTTTTCCGCCACGATGTCCGCCTCCAGCGGGCGCTTGAACGCCTCGCGAAGGGCGCGCTCGTCGTCCGCGTCGACCACGCTCACGATGTTGGGGATCTCCAGTTCGAGCGCTTCCGCCTGACGGAAAAGGTCGCGGTCGCTGGTTTTGAGCTGCTGGGCTAGTTCGTAGAGTCTCATGAATCGCGGGGCTGTGGGAAAGAGGTTGCGGACGAGGGGGAGAGCCGTCGACCCGGGCCGGCGGCGGAACGGCTCCTGGCGCGCTAGCGGGAGACGTCCGCGGCTTCGGCGGCGCGGACGAAATACGCTTCGGCGGTCTCCCAGACCGCCTCCGCGGCCTCGGGCTCGAGGCCGGGCAGGGGCGCGCCTTCGGCGTCCTCGCGCGGCTCGGACATCGCCGCGGCGAAGTCCGCCGGGGTGAGGGCCATGATGCCGTCCGGCGTGAGGAAGCCGCGGCCGGCGACGACCCGAGCCGTGGCGTCGTCAAGCGAGAGGGTCGTGCGGAGTTCCGCGATCCGCTCTTCGAGCATGACGAGGAACCGCTCCTTCCTGGCGACCTTCTCCTCCGCGGTGTTGCCGTTGACGTCGAGTTCCCGCAGCGAGATCGACCAGCGCTCGCGGCTCGTGCTGATGAGCTCCGCCGCGAGGCGGGTGTTGACGCCGTTCTTGCCGATCGCCGGCGTGAGGCCGCCGTTTTCGACGTAGGCGGTGATGGTGTGCGAGACGGCGTCGACGGCGACCTTCTTCACGGACGCCGGCGCGAGGGCCGCGATCGCGAACTTGCCGATGTCAGGCTCCCACTCGATGATGTCGATCTTTTCGCCGTTCAGTTCCTGGATGATGGGGCGGATGCGGCTGCCGCGCACGCCGACGCACGCGCCGACGGGATCCACCTTGGGATCGCGGGAACGGACCGACATCTTCGTGCGGACGCCGGGCTGGCGGGCGATCGAGACGATCTCGATCACGCCGTCGTTGATCTCCGTGGACTGCTCGGCGAACAGGGCGCGCACGAACGTTTCATCGGTGCGCGAAAGCTTCACGATCGGGTTGTTCGCCGGCTCGTCGATCATCTTCACCCGGCGGCGGTTCACGTAGCGCTCGGTGCCGTCGCCCGGCTCGTCGTCCTCCATCCGGCGCTGGTCCTGCTCCATGCCGACGTGGCGGATCACGGCGCGGAACTCGTCATCCATCTGCAGGCGGTCCGTCTTCATGCGGTCGCGACCCTTGAGGATCGCCTCGCCGCCGGTGTTGAGGATCGTGCAAAGCACGTCCTTGTGCGACGTGCGCGTGACACGCGCCCGGACGATCTGCCCGACGCTCGCGGCGTAGCGCTTCTGCAGAATGTCGCGCTCGGAATCGTGCATGCCCTGCGTGAGGGCCTGCTTGGCCGCGAGCGCCGCGATGCGGCCCAGAATGCGCGGGTCGAAGGGCGTCTCCACCGTGTCGCCGATCCGGGCGTCCGGATTCACGCGGCGCGCTTCGGCGAGCGGAATGTAGGCCGTGCCTTTCACGGCATCGTCCACGACGCGGCGCTGCCAGGCCCTGATTTCGAGCGTCAAGGGGTCCACCTCCACGCGAACGTCGCCGGAAGTGTTGAGGCTCTTGCGCGCCGCGGACTGGATCGCGTTCGCGATGATGCCAAGCAACGCCTCGCGGCCGATGCCGCGTTCGCGCTGGAGAGTCTTGAGAATGGGATCGAGGTCGATGGCCATGGCGAAGGTCTTTCGGTAGGGAGGTGGCCGGATGGCAAAAAACGCCGTACGGGGGCGGCGAACCGCCTCCGCAACGGAAACGGGTGGGCAGTCTACGGCAAACCCGGCCGCGCGTCAACCCCGGTTTGACACGCGCGCGGGCGTCTGGCAGAATCTCCCCGCAACTGCCCGAACCCCACATGCCCATGAAACTCGATCCCACCCAACTTTCCGACTGGCAAATCGCCGAAGCCGCGGAAACGGAACTGCGCCCCGTCGGCGAAGTCGCTTCCTCGCTCGGCATCCTCCCCGAAGAGCTTTCCCCCTACGGCCGCTGCTACGGCAAGGTCGACGCGCAGAGCGTCATCGGCCGCCTCGGCGCCTCCGCGCCCCGCGCGAAGTACGTCGACGTGACGGCCATGACCCCGACGCCGCTCGGCGAGGGCAAGACGACGACGACGATGGGCCTCGTCGAGGGCCTCGGCGCCCTCGGCCGCCGCCCCGTCGCCGCGATCCGCCAGCCTTCCGGCGGCCCGACGTTCAACATCAAGGGCTCCGCCGCCGGCGGCGGCCTCGCCCAGTGCCTCCCGCTCGCGCCGCTCTCGCTCGGCCTCACGGGCGACATCGACGCGATCACCAACGCGAACAACCTCTGCATGACCGCCCTCACCGCGCGCATGCAGCACGAGCGCAACTACGACGACGAGAAGCTCGCCAAGCGCAACCTGAAGCGCCTCGACATCGACCCCGCGCGCATCAACATGCGCTGGGCGATCGACTTCTGCGCGCAGGCCCTCCGCAACATCGAGATCGGCCGCGGCGGAAAGATGGACGGCTACCGGATGGACAGCGGCTTCTACATCACGGTCGCCTCCGAGGTGATGGCCATCCTCGCCGTGTCGCGCGACCTCGCGGACCTGCGCGAGCGCATGGGCCGCATCGTCGTGGCGTGGTCCCGCTCCGGCGCGCCCGTCACCGCTCGCGATCTGGAGGTCGACGGCGCGATGACCGCGTGGATGGTCCGCGCCGTGAACCCGACGCTCATGCAGACGCTCGAAGGGCAGCCCGTGTTCGTCCACGCCGGCCCGTTCGCCAACATCGCCATCGGCCAGAGCTCGGTGATCGCCGACCGCCTCGCGAGCCGCCTCGGCGAATTCCTCGTCACGGAGAGCGGATTCGCCTCCGACATCGGCTTCGAGAAGTTCTGGAACATCAAGTGCCGCGCCACCGGGATGAAGCCCGACGCCGCGGTCGTCGTCGCCACCGTCCGCTCCCTCAAGCTCCACGGCGGCGGCCCCGAGGTGAAGCCCGGCGCGAAGCTCGACGAGGCCTACACGCGCGAAAACCTCGCGCTCGTCGAAAAGGGCTGCGAGAACCTCCGCGCCCACGTCGAAATCGTGAAGAAGTCCGGCACGACGCCGGTGGTCTGCCTCAACGCGTTTTACACGGACACGCGGGCCGAGTGGGACCTCGTGAAGCGCGTCGCCGAGGAGGAGGGCGCGCTCTTCGCGGTCTCGAAGCACTGGGAGAAGGGCGGAGAGGGCGCCCGTGAACTCGCCGAAGCGGTCGTCGCCGCCACCGAGAAGCCGTCCGAGTTCAAGTTCCTCTATTCGCTCGACGAGCCGCTCGAGTCCCGCATCGAAAAGGTCGCGAAGGAGGTCTACGGCGCCGACGGCGTGGACTACGAGCCCGAGGCGCTCGAAAAACTCCGCGTGATCGAGGCGAACCCGGCGATGGCGAATCTCCCGGTCTGCATGGCCAAGACCCAGTACTCGCTCTCCCACGACCCGTCGAAGGTCGGCCGCCCGCGCGGCTGGCGCCTCCCGGTGCGCGACGTGCTGACGTACTGC
>CAMNCG010000072.1 GCA_946534105.1 uncultured Verrucomicrobiota bacterium | reverse complement strand
CCGCGCGCCGGACGCGCCCGCCGCGCGTCCGCTCCTCGCTTCGCTCGTGCGTCCCGGCGACGCCGTCTTGCTCAAGGCGTCCCGCTCGGTCGGCCTCGAACGGGCGATGCCCTGAAGGGGATCCGACGGACCGCCCGGCCGTTCCGCCGGTCACTTCGCCGCGACGGGCGCGGCGGCGACGCGGGTGGCGCGCCAGTCGCCGGAGGCGTCGCGCCGGAAGGAAACGGAGAATTCGCGGGTACCGTCGAACGAGCCGCCGAATTCGGGGAGGCTGCCCGAAAGGGTGGCTTCGCCGATCGCGGTCGCGCGGCCGGGGGAGGGGAAGCTCACGTCGACGTCTTCGAACACGAGCGAGAGTCGCGCGGCGCGGGCCTTCGCGGCGAAGGCCTGACGGACGATTTCGTCGCGCGATTCGGTCCACGACCGTCCCCGGAGCTCCGGGGCGGAGAATTCCACGGACGGAGCGAGAAGTTTCCGGAGCCGCGAGGCGTCGAGCGCCGCGAGCACGGGGTTCACGTCGGGCCCGGCCTTTTCGGCAAGCGCCGAAAGCTCGCGGAACGCGCGCTTCACGGCGCGTTCGTCGGCGGTCGAAACGCGCCACCAGAAGAATCCGGCCGCCGCGGCGGCTGCGATCGCAAGCGCGGAAATCCTGATTTTCATCGTCGCGGAGCCGGAAGCGGGGTTCGGATCAGAAGAGCGGCGCGCCGGCGAGGCGCGAGAGGGAGATTTCCCCGCCGACGTGCGCTTCGGCGGGCATGGAGCGGTTGTCGCCCATCACGTAGATGCGGCCGGGGGCGACGAGCCGCGGCGGAAGATCCCAGTCGCACGGGAACTTCACGTAGGGCTCGTCGAGCGGGACGCCGTCCACGATGCAGCGCCCGTCCCGGAATTCCACCGTCTCTCCCGCGAAGGCGAGAACGCGCTTGAGGAGAAAGGCGCGGCCGTGGTAGCGCATCGCCACGACGTCGCCGCGGCGGGGCGGATGCAGGAGGTACCGGAGCCGGAACACGGCGTTCACGCCGCGCCGGCCGTACGTCGGCTCCATGCTTTCGCCGGAAACGAGCGAGGGGGTGAGGACGAACCGGCACGTCGCCGCCGTGGCGGCGGCGACGAGAACCAGGCGCCGCCACGGGGGCAGGGCGAAAAACGCGCGCTTTCCCATCGGCGGCGCCGGGCCGGCGGCTAGGCGAAGTGGGAGAGGGGGGCCTTGCCGATGGCCCGGACGTGGAAGCCCATGTCGAAGAGCGCGTGCCGGTCGAGGCAGTTGCGGCCGTCGAAGACGAACGCGGGCTTGCGCATGAGGCCGAAGATCTTCTTCCAGTCGAGCGCGGGGAACTGGCGCCAGTCGGTGAGGACGGCCACGGCGTCCGCTTCCGCGACGGCCGCGTACGGGTCGTTCTCGAACGCCACGAGATCGCTGTGGCGCGCCAGCTCCTTGCGGGCGTTGGGCAGCGCGTGGGGATCGCAGACGACGAGCTGCGCGCGCTCTTCGGCGAGAAGGTCGGCGACGACCTTGGCGGGGGTTTCGCGCGTGTCGGACGTGTCGGCCTTGAACGCGTAGCCGAGGATCGCGATGCGCTTGCCGGCGACGGTGTTGAACATCGTGCGCAGCATGTCGGCGACGAAGCGCGTCTCCTGGTGCTCGTTCATTTCGACGACGCTCCGCCAGTACCCGGCGGCTTCGGCGAGACCCTGCTGCTCGCAGAGGTAGACGAGATTGAGGATGTCCTTCTTGAAGCACGAGCCGCCGAACCCGACGCCCGCGCGGAGGAACTTCGGGCCGATGCGCGAATCGCGGCCGATGGCGCGCGCGACTTCGTCCACGTCCGCGCCGGTCTTTTCGCACAGTTCCGAAAGCGCGTTCACGCTCGAAATCCGCTGCGCGAGGAAGGCGTTGGCGGCGAGCTTGGAAAGCTCCGAACTCCAGACGTTGGTTTCGAGGATGCGCTCGCGCGGAACCCATTCGGCGTAGAGGTCGACGAGCGCGGCGCGGGCTTCGAGCCCGCTCGGCGTCTCGTCGGAGCCGACGAGCACGCGGTCGGGGTTTTCGAGGTCGGCGATGGCGGTGCCCTCGGCGAGGAACTCGGGATTCGAAAGCACCTCGAACTTGAACGGGCTTTCGCCGCTTTCGAGCACGCGCTTCATCGCCGTCGCGGTGCGGACGGGCAGGGTGCTCTTTTCGACCACGACGAGGTCGTGCGTCGCCCAGTCCTTGATTTCGCGGGCCGTCTTTTCCCAGTACTGCAGGTCGGCCGCCCGGCCGGCGCCCTGGCCGAACGTCTTGGTGGGCGTGTTCACCGCGACGAACACGACGTCCGCCTCCGCGACCGCGCTCCGGATGTCGGTCGAAAAGAACAGGTTGCGGCCGATGGCGGCCGAAACGGTCTCGCGCAGGCCCGGCTCGTAGAACGGAAGCGCGTCGGTCTGCCAGGCGGCGATGCGCTTTTCGTCGATGTCCACGACCGTGACCTTGCGGCCCGGGCACTTCTTCGCGATCATGGCCATGGTCGGGCCGCCGACGTAGCCGGCGCCGATGCAGAGGATGTTGGTGAACGTTTTCATGGTGTCGTACGGACTTGGGGCGTTTGGGGAAAGGGGGGCGGGAGCGGAGGGCGGGTCATTCCACCGTCACGGACTTGGCGAGGTTGCGGGGACGATCGATGGGTTCGCCGCGCAGGCGCGCGACGTGGTAGGCGAAGAGCTGCTCGGCCACGACGACCGGGATCGCCGCGACGAAGTCGGGGCAGGGCGGCACTTCGATCACGTCTTCCGTGAAGGAGCGCACGTCCGCGTCGCCTTCGGTCGCGATCGCGATCACCGGCGCCTTGCGGGCGCGGCATTCCTGCACGTTGCCGAGCATCTTGTCGCGGTCCGGCCCCTGCGGCACCAGCGCGACGACCGGCACGTTTTCGTCGAGCAGCGCGATCGGGCCGTGCTTGAGTTCGGCCGCGTGGTAGCCTTCGGCGTGGACGTAGGAAATCTCCTTGAGCTTCAGCGCGCCTTCGAGCGCGGCGGGGTGCTGGTAGCCGCGGCCGATGTAGAAGGCGTCGCGCACGGCCGCGTGCTTTTCCGCGATGCGGGCGATTTCGTCGTTGCGGGCGAGGACGGCCGCCACGAGGTCCGGCGCCGAGGCGAGCGCCTTCACGAACGCCCGGCCTTCGGTGCCGGAGAGCCGGCGCGTGCGACCGAAGAGCAGCGCCATCATCGAGAGCGCCGCCACCTGGCAGACGAACGCCTTCGTCGAGGCGACGCCGATTTCCGGACCGGCGTGGAGGTAGACGCCGCGGCCGGCCTCGCGGGCGATCGTGGAGCCCACGGCGTTGCAGACGGAGAGGACGAGCGCGCCCTTGCGCTTGGCCTCGCGCACGGCGGCGAGGGTGTCCGCGGTTTCGCCGGACTGCGACAGCGACACGAGCGCGGTGTCCGGCGTGACGATCGGGTTGCGGTAGCGGAATTCCGCCGCCTGCTCGATGCGCGCGGGAATCCCCGCGAATTCCTCGAAGGCGTAGACGCCGTGGAGGCCGGCGTAGTAGCTCGTGCCGCACGCGGTGACGACGATGTTGGAGAGGGACGCGATGTCGCGCGGGCCGAGACGGAGGCCGGAGAGCTTGGCCGTGCCGTCGTCGGGGAGGAGGCGGCCGCGGAGGCAGTTCCGGAGCGCCTCGGGCTGCTCGAAGATCTCCTTCAGCATGAAGTGCTCGTAGCCGCCCTTTTCGACGGACGCCGGATCGATGTCGAGCGGCGAGCACGGACGGCTCACGGGGGTGTTGGCGAGCGACCGCACCTCGAAGGCGCCGGGCGTGAGGACGGCGACGTCGCCGTCGTCGAGATACGCGACGCTCTCGGCGCGCCCGGCGAGAGCCGCGGGGTCCGACGCCACCATCGAGGCGCCGCCGCCCGTGCCGACGGCGATCGGCGACCCCTTGCGGGCGACCACGATCATGCCCGGATCGTCCGCGGAAACGACCGCGATGCCGTACGTGCCGCGGACGAAGGAAAGCGCCCACATCACGCGCTCGGCGAGCGTGGGCGCCTCCGATTCGGCGACGAGGTGGGCGATCACCTCGCTGTCGGTCTCGGAGGCGAAGACGTGGCCCTGCGCGGCGAGCCGGTCGCGAAGCTCCGCGTAGTTGTCGATGATGCCGTTGTGGACGATCGCGATGCGGCCGTCCGGCGAAAGGTGCGGGTGGGCGTTCTTGACGGACGGAGCGCCGTGCGTGGCCCAGCGCGTGTGGCCGATGCCGCACGTCGCCGCGGGGTCCGTCGGCGCGGCCGCGACTTCGGCTTCGAGCGCGGAGACGTTGCCGACCGCGCGCCGGATTTCGATTTTGGCCGGAGAGCCGCCGCAGAGCGCGACGCCGGCGGAATCGTAGCCGCGATATTCCATCCGGCGGAGGCCGGAAAGGACGAAGGGGAGGGCGGGGGAGCCGCCGGTGAATCCGATGATGCCGCACATGGGGTCTGGGTGGTCCGGGAGGGGAGTCTGGGGATTTTGGGAATCAGGAAAGGGAAGCGAGACGGCGGGCGAGGGCGTCGAGTTCGCGCCAGTCGCCGGTCCGGAGCAGGGGAGCGGGAGCGTCCGGCGGGGGCTCCCAGCCGGCATTCCACGGACGCGCGAACGCCGCGTAGGGACAGAGCCCGGAAGAGGCGAGGGCGGCGAGCGCGGCCGGGGCGTCCTCCACGGCGAGCCCGAAACCGCGTTCGCGGAGCGCCGGGAACGGGACGACGCCCGGCTCGGAGGGATCCGGGAAGCGGGCGTATTTGTCCACGTGGAGGACCGGTACGCTTCCGAGACCGCGGCGCCGGAGCCATTCGGCGGAAGGTCCGTGCGCCGAGACGGGGCGCCCGGTCACGACGACGGGTTCGATGCCGTCGCGGACCCAGCCGCGGAGGACTTCGCACGCACCCGGCATTTCCTCCACGTCGAGCAGCTTCTCCGCGTGGAAGCGGTCCATGAACCGTGCGTATTCCCCGGCGCCGAGGCCGAGCGATTCGTGCAGGTCGAAGTGCGTTTCACGCCCCGGAACCGGCGTCTTGCCGAATTCCGACGCGGCGAAGGCCGCGAGGGCGCGGAACGTTTCCGCGAGGACGTCGTCGAAGTCGAGGTAGACGGTCATGATGCTGCGCCGCCTCCGGTCGGGGCCGGAGGGCGACGTGACTCCGATTCTAGCAAATGCCGCGCCGCGCGGAATCCGAAAATTCCGCTTGACAGCCGCCCCCCGTTTGTGAGAGTATGCGCGGCGTCTTGCGCGGGTGCGAATCCGCGCTTGCGGGGGCGAAAGGTTTTCGACGGGACGGTTGAAGCCCTGGCCGCGCGCGGGGGATCCGAGTGTACCCCTTCCTTCTCCCGGAACATTCAAACGCCAACTACGACGTTCCTCTCGCGGCCTAACTAAGCCCGCGACGCTGAACCTCCGATGCCTGCTGAGAGGGGAAGTGTCATTCAGCAGGCTGGAAGCGCTCTGGGTGGCCGGGAGTTCTTCGACATTCACGTGGCCGCTGGCGCGTTGGGTAGCCCGCCTCCGGGCAGCCCCTCGGGCGAGACCCAAACGGAGGATACGCGCGTAGACGTCTCGGTTTTTCCGCTTCGGACGTGGGTTCGAATCCCACCGCCTCCACCATCTTGAAAGCGACGCGCGATCCGGTCCGCCGGCCCGGCGACGAGCGGGTCGGCGGGCTCGGCGGCGTCTCCATCCGGGGAGGCTCGTCCTCGGCCTTTGCGAACGCCTTGTAAAACAGACAGTCCTCCGGGTCGCTTATCACAGGAAGTCGGAAGGACGTGCCTCGTGACGGAATCGGTTCCCGGTTGGCCGGAACTTGTGACGGCGATCCGCTTCTGGTAGAATGGCCGACATGATTCCCGCAACCATTTCGCTCCACAGGGACGATCCGGTCGGTTTTCAAAAAGGCTGAAGAATGAAACTCGACTTCAACGTCATTCCCGAACAGGTGATTCCCCACTTCAAGGGCGGGGAGAAGGAAATCGCGGCCCGGATGTTCTGGGACGGTTCGACGCGCATCATGCGCGCCCGACTCGATCCCGGCGCCACCATCGGACTGCACCGTCACGAGAACAACCGCGAAATCATCTTCGTCCTCTCCGGACGCGGCACCGCCACGACGGACGGAGTTCCGGAGCCGCTAGGGCCCGGCGACTGCCACTTTTGCCCGGAAGGTCACGAACACCAGCTCGCCAACGACGGCGTCGAGCCGCTTGTGTTCCTTGCGGTCGTGCCGGGCCCCAAGGCGTGACCCCCTTCGCCGCCATCGACTTCGAAACCGCGAACCGCGATCCCGCGAGCGCGTGTTCGGTCGGCATCGTGTCCGTCGGCGCCGACGGAACGCGCGTTAGGATGCGCGCGTTAGAACGTGTCGCCGCAGTAGAGGGCGTTGCCTTTTGAGAGAAAACCGGTGTGGCCGGCCTGGGGGCGGGGGTTGCCCGCGATGTCGTAGACGGCGCGGAGCGATTCGACGTGGCCGTCGGCAAACGAGACGTTGCATCGCCGGAAGTGGCGGTAGGACTGCGTACCGGCCTTGCGGATCGCGCTTCCGCTTGAATCGTAGCCGCGGAGGACGCGCGGGGCGCGCATGAATTTGTTCATCGACTCCGGCTCGCCATACCCGGCGTCGCCGAACAGCGCCATGCGCGATGGGTTGCGGACGCGCCGCAGGGTGAGGCGCATTCCCGATTTGCCGCCGCCGTAGTCCTCTCGACCGGCAAAGGACGTGTTGTAGTTGTAGCCGGTGAAGCCTACGCCTGCATAGTTGTCGGACTCGCCGTAACATTTCGGGCAGGCGAGAACGGAATCCGGAACCGCCGCGTAGCCCCACATTTCGCCGGGTTCCCAGCCGTCGCGGGTTCTGCGGAAGTCCCAGCAGTCGTCGAATCCCCGCATGGCCGGAGGAAAGGCGCCCCGGTGTTCTTCCGCGTAGGCGATCGCCGCAAGCGCCATTTCGCGGAGGTTCGACTTGCACTTCGCATCGACGGCGGCGCCGCGCATCGCGCGCACCGCGGGTACGGAGAGCGCGAAGAGGAGTGAAACGAGGCCGAAAACGGCGGCGAGCTCGACGAGGGTGAAACCGTGTGTTCGCAAGGATGATTCGCGTGGGGCGCGTTCAAGCGACGCTCCGGGACTGGCGCGTTGCCCGGCGGAGGAGTCTACACCACAATCGCCACCGTCGATGGCGCGTCCGCGCGCGCGGGTCGCGGTGTCGATTTCGATTGAAAGAAAGGTTGGAGTCTGCTAGAGTCGTCCGCCATGCAACGGGTTGGAGACTGCGGTCGCCGACCGCGTTGTCGTCGCCGCGGTCCGCAAATCACGGCCTGTTCTGTTTTCACGTCTTCACCTCTCTTCCGCATTTCCATGATTTGGTACGACTGGCTGATTCTCGTCCTGCCCGTGTCCTTCGTGATGTACATGGGCTTCCGCGTCCGTCGCTACGTGCGCGGCGTCGCCGACTTCCTCTCCGCGGGCCGCCTGTGCGGGCGCTACGTGATCTGCGTGGGCGACGTGGCGAACGCGCTTTCCATCATCGGCCTGGTGTCCTACATCGAGATGCACTACAAGACCGGGTTCTCGGTGGGGTTCTGGTCGAGCGTTCTCACTCCGCTCTCGCTCCTGCTGGGGCTTCTGGGCTTCGCCACGTATCGCTTTCGCGAAACGCGCGCGATGAGCCTGGGCCAGTTCCTGGAAATGCGCTACAGCCGGCGCTTTCGCGTCGCGGCGGCCGGGCTGCGCTCACTCGCGGAGATGCTCGCGAACATGATCATGCCGGCCATCGCCGCGCGCTTCTTCATCCAGCTGCTCGACCTGCCGCCCGAATTCCACGTCCTTGGACTCACGTTCTCGACGTTCGTGACGCTGATGGTGCTGTTCCTGACGCTCGCCATTTCGCTCATCTGCTTCGGCGGCGCCCTGTCCATCATCATCACCGACACCATCCAGGGCATGATCCTCTACCCCGTGGTGGGGATCTTCATCGTGTTCCTCTTCTCCAAGTTCTCGATGTTCGGCGAGATCATGCCGACGATGGCGGACCGTGTGGCTGGCGAAAGCTTCATCAACCCCTACGACATCGCGAACTTCCGGGACTTCAATCTCTTCACGATGGTCATCGTGGCCGCCTACGGCACCGTGATGAACCGCGCGAGCTGGATCGGGACCGCGTCCTCCAACTCCGCCAAGTCGCCCCACGAGCAGAAGATGGCCGGGCTCCTCGGCAACTGGCGCGGCGCCATCATCGCCGTGTTCTACCTGCTCGTCGCCTCCTCCCTCATCACCTTCCTCAACCACAAGGATTTCGCGCCGGAGGCGAATCGCGTGCGCAAGAACCTCGCCACCCGCGTAGCGGACGACGTGTTCAAGGGCGACGAGCATTCGCGCGAAATCGTGAAGAAGGCGGTGGCCGCCGTCGAGCCCCAAGTGCATACGATCGGCGCCGACGCCCCGCTTTCGCAGACGGAAAACCTCGACACCGCCTTCCTCGACGTCATCCACAACACGCTCAAGGACGACGCACGCGCCCGCACAACCGCCGAGCTCGACGCCGCCGGCGTCGTGGGCGAAGACCGCGAAAAGGCGCTCATCGACGCCGAGGGCCTCGCGAACGACTCTTTCCAGCAGTGCCGCACGCTCTACAACCAGCTCAATCTTTCCGTCACCATGCGGGAGCTGCTGCCGCACGGCCTGTTCGGCCTCTTCGCGCTGCTGCTTTTCCTTGCGATGCTCTCGACGGACGACTCGCGCATCTACTCGGCCACGCTCACGATCGCGCAGGACGTGGTGCTGCCGTTCCGCAAGAAACCGTTCACGCCGCGCCAGCACATCTGGATGGTGCGCATCGTGGCCATCCTGATCGGCGTGTTCTTCCTGTGCGGGTCCTACTACATGAAGCAGCTGGACTTCTACCAGATGTTCAACACCCTGGCCTGCGCCATGTGGATCGGCGCCTCCGGCTCGATCATGATCTTCGGCCTCTACAGCCGCTTCGGCACGACCTGGGGCGCCTGGGCCGCGCTTCTCACGAGCAGCGGCATGAGCGCCCTCTACATCTTCACCACGCGCAGCTGGGCCGACATCGTCTATCCCGCCATCGCCAAGATGGGCTGGGTGGAGTCGTTCGACCGCGCCCTTCGAGTCCTCTCATCGCCCTTCTCCCCCTACATCAAGTGGACGATGGACCCGGTGCGCTGCCCGGTGAACGCGATCGAGTTCAACTTCTTCCTCTCGCTGCTGTGCGTCATCGTCTATGTGACGGTCTCGCTGGCCACGTGCCGCAAGCCGTTCAACCTGGAGCAGATGCTGCACCGCGGCAAGTATTCGCTCGGCGAGCAGCGCGACATCCGCGTCCGGTGGACGCCGCGCACCGTGCTGCGGAACATCATCGGCATCACGCCCGAATACACCCGCGGCGACCGGATCATCGCCTGGAGCGTGTTCTTCTACAGCTTCTGCTACGCCTTCGGACTCTGCTTCATCGCCACCGTGCTGTGGAACACCTTCAGCCCGTGGCCGATCAAGTGGTGGAGCCGGTATTTCGTCGTCCGGTATTTCGTCGTGCCGTGCATCGTGTCCTTCGTGACGGCGATCTGGTTCGGCATCGGCGGCATCATCGGACTGCGGCAGCTCTTCCGCGACCTGAAGGCGCGCAAGGAGGTGAACGCGCTGGACGACGGCCGCGTGGAGGGCAACGTCTCGCTCGCCGACAAGGCGGCGTTCGAAAAGGCCGACGCGAAGGACTGACGCCCTCCGTTTCCGCCTTTGGTCCCGCGCGCCGGCCCTGGGCGCGCGGGCTCCCGTGGGCGGCGCCGCGCGCGCGTCTCTCCCCCGCCTCACCCTGCGCGCGGGGATTGCAAAAAAATGCCCCCGCGCTATTCGTCCGGCGCGTCGCGGTTGCGGCGGCGCCATTCGGTCATCGACACGCCCGTTTCGCGCCTGAACACGACGGACAGGTAGCTGTCGCGCAGGAAGCCGCACGCGGAGGCGATTTCCCCGATCTGCATGTCGGTGCGCTTCAGCAGCGCCTGGACGCGTCCCAGTTTTTCGCGGAGCGCGACGGCCCGCACGGACGCACCGATGCGTGTGCGGAAGCGCAGCTCCAGATATCGACGCGAACAGCCGACCGCTCGCACGATGTCGCCCACCCGGACGCGCTCGGAATCTGGGCGCGACCGCACGTAGGCGATTGCGCGCGCGATCGCCGGGTCGCTCATCGCGTCGTAGCCGGTCGATTCGCGCGTCACGACGTCGAGCGGCGGCAGGGCCGTTTCGCGCGTCTCCGGGACGCCCCCGCGCAGCATTTCGGCCAGCGTCGCCGCTGCCTTCTGCCCCATCCGGAAGCGGCCGGTCCGGATGCTGGAGAGCGTGGTGAAGGCGGAGGTGCAGAGAATGGGATCGTCGTCCACGCCGAGCACCGCAAGGTCTTCCGGAACGCGGATTCCGGCTTCGTTGCAGGCATCGAGCACCAGCACCGCGCGCGCGTCCATGGCCGCGAGCACCGCGGTCGGCTTCGGCAAATCCCGGAGGAAACGGATGAGGCGCGGGCGCTCCGCGCTCCAGTGCCGGCGCTGGCGCTCCGAAAACCGTCCTCCGTACACGGCGCACGGGAAGCCGGCCGCGCGGAGCGCCGCCACGAATCCCTCCCGGCGCTCGGCGCTCCAGTGGTAGTCGTAGGGTACGTCCGCGTACGCGAACGATTTGTACCCGCGGGAGAGGAAGTATCCGGCCGCGAGCGCGCCGACGGCGCGGGAATCGAGTTTCACGTACGGCGATCCGGAAAGCGGATGCCCGGGCGCAAGCATGTCGGGGAACGGCTCGAAAAGGACGACCGGGATCCGCCGCGCGGCCAGGGCGGCCGCGGTCTTGCGCGGAAGCTCGTGGACGATCGCCCCGTCCACGGCGATTTTTTCGAGATCGATTTCCTGCTCCCCGAGGTCGCGGCCCTCGGCGAGGATGCACCGCCACGGGCCATACCGCCGCGCCCCGTCCAGGACGCCCTGATACGCCGCGCGGTCCTCCTTGATGTTGTGCGGGAGGATGATCGCGATTTTGGGAATGCGGTCCGGCATGGGGACTTCAGTCCGGATACAGGACGTCGAGGAGCGGGATCGCCTTGAAGTGCGGATCCGTCGTCACAAGCGTCGCCCCCAGCTCCAGCGCGTGCGCCGCAATCCAGATGTCGTTCGTGGGAATGCGATTGCCGGCGGCGGAAAGACGTTGCCATATCCTGACATAGCATCTGGCCGTTTCCTCCGTGACGGGCGGCCGTACTACCATTGACATGCCAAGCATCTTGTCCAAGCTCCGCCTCCGCACCTTGTCGATTTTCGTGTCGCGCAAGCCGGACAGACACTCCGCAAGAACGACGGGCGAGAAGTAGACCGTCTCGGCCCGAGCGAGCCATTTTGCCGGAGAGTCGTATCCGTTGATGCATTGAATCACGATGCAGGAGTCGAGAAGGACGTTCTTTTTCACTTCCACACCTCCTCGTCGATTTGCTCGAAGGAATCTAGCGTCTTGAGCCAGTCCGAAGAATCAGTTTTGGTCGTGGACGCGAAGAACCGGTTCCACTCGTCGATTCTGGCGGCTTCGTCGGCGGTGGGGAGGCCGAGCGCCCGGCGGAGGAGTTCCTTCGCGGCGGTGTTGAGGCTGCTCTTGGCCTTGTCGGCAAAGTCGCGGAACGCGGCGGCGAGTTCGGGATCGAGTCCGTGGATCGTGATGTTGACGGGAAGGGCGGCGGTGTGCGACGGCATGGAAGGCTCCTTTCGTGGTGCAGACGCGGCCAATTCTGCACCAAACGGGCGCGGCTGTCAACCCGAAAACGAAAAGAACGGAGAGGAGGATTGTGCGCAAAATCGAAAATCGTTTTTCGCTTTCGTGGGTATCGTTTCCTGTCGGAAGGTAGGATAATGGGATTCGTTTTCGGGGGACTTTTCCTCCGCCGGTCCAAAACGGGCCGACGTGTCACGCATGGAGACATCGCAATGGACAAGAAAAATTGGTTGTCGCTGTTCGCCGCCGTGCCGGCATTGGCCGCGGCGGATCCCTTCTACATCACCGGCGGCGCCGGTGTCGCCTCGTCCTTTGACGGCGATGCGGCGATCCTCACCATCACGAACGCCGCGACGCTCCACGTCACCGGCTCCGGAACGATCGACGTGCTGCTCGTGGGCGGCGGCGGCGGATCGGGCGCACCTTTCGATAACTCGACTGACCTCTTTGGTTCGGGCGGCGGCGGTGGCGGAGGCGTGGTCTATCAGACCGGCGTCTCCGTGACGGAAGGCGACTATGCCATCACTGTCGGCGCGGGCGGCGCGGGTGGCGGCGAAATGAAAAGCAACAATGGCACGGGCGGACCGGCCAGCAATGGCGGCGACACCGTTGCGTTCGGCCTCACCGCCTACGGCGGCGGCGCCGGCGGCCACCACAATGGCAACGGAGGCAGCAACGGCGCGGCGGGCGGCAGCGGCGGCGGCGGTGTCAGCACCTACAGTTCCGCCAACAGGACTGGCGGCGCGGCGCTGGACGATGGCGCCCAGGGCAACAAGGGCGGCGATTCCAATGCCGCGTTCTGCCCGGGCGGCGGCGGTGGCGCGGGCGGCGCCGGCGGCGGCCGCGGCTATGCGGCATGGTCCAGCTACGGCGGCGGCAAGGGTGGCGATGGCACGAACATCCTGATTACCGGATCGGCGGTCTGCTACGGCGGTGGCGGCGCCGGATACGCGCCCGTCAACACGCCCAGAACGAATGCGGCCCCGAACAATGGCGCCGGCGGCGCGGGCGGCGGCGCATCCGGCCTTCTCGGCAAGGGCGAGGACGGCCTCGGCGGCGGCGGTTCGGGCGGCGGCGATGGCGGCAGCGGCGTCGTGATCGTCCGCTACACGCCGACAGGCGCCCACTCCTACGCGAACACGTCGGATTTCGCGATTTCGGGCGGCGACTCCGCAACGCAACTCTACGACGGCACGGCGCTCACCTTCACGCAGGACGGAACGCTCACCGTCACCGGCTCTGGCATTGTCGATGTGCTGGTCGTTGGCGGTGGCGGCGGGTCGGGCACGTTCTACGACAGCAAGAACAACACCCGAAATCAAACCGGATGCGGCGGCGGCGGCGCGGGCGGCGTAGTATATGCCACGAACCTTGTCGTCATGCCGGGTTCGTATGAAATCAAGGTCGGCGCAGGCGGGACCGGCGGCTACAACCATGTGGACGCCGTCGATGTCAATGGTGGCGTGGCGCGGAATGGCAGCGATTCGTCAGCCTTCGGCTTGACGGCCTACGGCGGCGGCGCGGGCGGTTACTTCAACGGAACCAGAGGTTCCGTCGGTTCGTCCGGCGCAAGCGGCGGCGGAGCGGTTTCCACATGGTCGGAAACCAAGACAGGTGGAGCGACCGCATATCCTGGACAGGGCAACAAGGGTGGCGATAGCTCGTTCAGGGGCCGTCCGGGCGGTGGCGGCGGCGCAGGCGCAGCCGGCGCCGATGGTTCGAACGACATGACGTATTCCGGCATTGACGGTGGCGCGGGCCGTGCGATTTCAATCACGGGAACCGAGGTGTACTACGGCGGGGGAGGCGCCGGAGTCTCCTACAACAATAGCGGCACAGTCAAAATTGGCGCGGGCGGCATTGGCGGCGGCGGAAGCAATTCAGCTGGCGTGGATGGCCTTGGCGGCGGCGGTTCGGGCGGCTACGCCGGCGGCAGCGGCGTCGTGATCGTGCGCCTTCGCAAGACGACGGCGAACGAAGTCCTTTCCGAGAAGGCGGAGGGCGGCGAGCGCATCCCCGCCGGAGCGGGCTACCGTGCGCACAAGTTCACCTCCGACGGAACCTTCACGATGCCGCAGGACGGCTACGTCGAGGTCCTGCTCGTGGGCGGCGGCGGCGGTTCCGGCACCTTCCGCGCCCAATACGGCTCCGGCGGCGGCGGCGCGGGCGGCGTGGTGTATCGGACGAGCATGCTCCTCGCGGCCGGCGAGTATCCGGTCGTGATCGGAGAAGGCGGCGCGGGCGGCTACGACCACGATGCCGGGACCGACATCAACGGCGGCGTCGCGCAGAACGGCGGCGACACGACCGCCTTCGGCCTCGTCGCCTACGGCGGCGGCGCGGGCGGACGCCACAACGGATCGTCCGGTTCAAGCGGTTACGCCGGCGCGAGCGGCGGCGGCGCCGTCAGCACGTGGACGGATGCCAAGACGGGCGGTGCCGCCAGCCACGGCGACCAGGGCAACCGGGGCGGCAACTGCAACTTCACGGGACGTGCCGGTGGCGGCGGCGGCGCGGGAGGTCCCGGCGCAGACGGGTCATCCACGCAGTCTTACGCAGGTTCGGCCGGCGGCGCGGGGCGCGCCATCGCCATCACGGGGACCGAAGTCTACTACGGCGGCGGAGGAGCCGGATGCGGCTATGACAAAAACGGCACCTGCAAGGCGGGAACCGCCGGCCTCGGCGGCGGCGGCAGCAACTCCCCCGGCGAGGACGGCCTCGGCGGCGGCGGCTCCGGCGGCTACGGCGGCGGCAGCGGCGTCGTGATCGTGAAGTACCGCTACGAGTCGAACAAGCCGTTCGTGATGGTCGTGCGGTAGAGTTCCGGACCCTCTGCGGCGGCGGGGCTTCGCCCGCCGCCGCATTCGTCAAGTCCCCGAACGGCGGTGTGCGTTGCTGCCACTTGAAGGTTGTCATGATTCGTTTCCGTGCTTTCGCCTTTTCCGCATGGTCGCTTGCGTTGGCGGTTGCCGCGGAGCCGCCACCCACGACTGCGGTGGCTCCGTCGCATGCCGTGGTCTTCGACGCGGTGACGGCGCGCGACGTTCCGCCGACCGTGAGCGTCTGGTCCAATGGCGAAGCGTCGCTGGACCTCCGCGAAGACGGGGATGGGGTCTCCGGCCGCGTCCTGCGCGTTCGCTCCGGCGGCAAGGCAACTGCGGTCACGGTTTCAGGCGAATTCCCCATCGAGGAGTCGGAGCTGGAGTTCACCTACTTTCTGCCGTCCAACGCGCCGGTGTGGTCGCTGAGCGCCGGAATGCGCGTCAAGGAGGACGGCGGGGCGCTCGCGCAGGTGCGCCTGCCGCCGGTTTCCGGCGAGTGGCACACCGAGCGCATCCCACTCCCGCGCATGATGCGCGGCGACACGTGGCGCGCCGGAACGGCGCGCACCGCCGCCTCGCTCGAAATCGGCGTCATTTCCGAAAACGCTCCCGGACAATCCTTCGAGATGGACTTCTCCGGCATCCGGGTCGCAACACGCGAAGGGCCGCGCTCCCCGATGGCGGCGCCTGCGCTTCTCTCCGGCGCCGGGACGTTCGCCCGGACATTCCGCATCGGCGGCGCGCCGGAAAAGGCATGGCTCATGGCCTTTGCGCGTCCCGGTTTCCGGGCGCGCGTGAACGGCCGCGACGTCGGTGCCGGAGCCTGGTGCAACGCGGGGGACTGGCCATGCCGCGAGGGACGTTCGCCCGTTGCGGCGGAGTTTTCGCTCGACGGCATTCTGCGCGAAGGCGAAAACACCGTCGAGATCGACGTCGCCGACGGCCCGGACGCGGAGTGCGCGGCGGCGCTCGGCTGGATCGAGAACGGGGCGCACCGCGTCGTCGCCACTGGCGGCGACTGGCTTCTCGACGGCGCCCCCGCCCCGGCGCATCCCCTCGCGGAAACCGCCAAGCCCGGATTTTTCGACATCTATCCAGTGCGTCCGCCCCGTGCGTGGCTCCAGCCGGCGCAGCGTCCCGACTACGCGGCGGTGCCTGAATTCCGGCCCGCGTCGCCGCTTCTCCGGGCGGGGCCGGAGGAAGGCCGGTGGGGGACGGAGCGCGCCCCTTCGGGCCTCTGGTTCCTCACGACGCCATCCGGGCATCCCTTCTTTTTCCGCGGCATCCAGACCGTGAACTGCTTCCGCCAGAACTTTGGCTATTCCGATTGGGCGCGCCGCGCCTACGCGACGGAGCGCGACTGGGCCGCCGATGCCGTGGAGCTCGCGTGGCGCCTCGGCTACAACGGCGTCGGCGTGGCGGCTTCGGCGC
>CAMNCG010000071.1 GCA_946534105.1 uncultured Verrucomicrobiota bacterium | reverse complement strand
CGAAGCAGACCTCCTTCACCTCGCCCGCGACCTGCGCGACGACGGCGACCGTCTCCGGCGAAAGGACGCGGCCGCTGAACGCCCGGACGGGGTTGTAGTCCACGACGCCGGCCTTCGCGACGCCGACGAGGAACATCGAGGGTTTCGGGCCCTGCGTTTTGCCCGCGGAGGTGGAATCGGCCGCGCCTGCGGCGTTCGCCGCGAGCGCGGCAACGACGAATGACGACGCCGCTGCGCGGCAATGACGAATGACGGATGTGTTCATGGTTGGGGGGCTTGTTTGGTTTTGAAATCGGTTTAGTTTCGTGGCGGGGTCAGTCCTCTGAACGGGACTTGTCGCGCGCGGCGAGGATTTCCTGCCACTTGGCGTCGAGGCCGTCGTAGACGGCGCCGAGGACGCGGTCGAACGCCGCGACGTCCTCCGGCGGGAGAGACGCGAGAAGGTCGTTAGAGAGCTCGCGGCAGCGCGCCTCGTATTCGCGCAGGTGCTCGCGCCCCTTTCCGGAAATCGAAATCACGAACGCGCGACGGTCGGTGGGATCGGTCTCGCGATCGACCATGCCGGCCTTCACGAGGCGGTCCACGGCCTGCCCGGCCGCGGCCGGCGTCACGTCCAGATCGTGCGCGAGCTTGGAAATGCGGATCGGCCCTTCGCCGCTGCGGGAGAAGATGTAGCCGAAGATGCGGGCCTGATTGACCGTGATGCTGTTCATGTGCTCGTTGTCGGCGCCCTTCTTCGCGACGATGCGGAAAAGATCCGAGACGTGCAGCGTCCGGCGCCAGATCTCCAGATCGGGGCTGGCCGGTGGGCGATGCGGGGGGGAGGGTGCGTTCATGGGGGGGGGGATTTCCGTGGAACGCGGCGGGACGATAGCAAAAGAAAACTTGAAAGTCAACACCGCTTTACTTTCTGGCGCAGGGAGCGGCATCCCAAGGCGGCGGAGCTGCTCTCGACGTGCCGGACGATGGCGGCGCTCCACGCCGTCGTCTGCGACGGGCTCGGGTATGTCCCCGGGCGACCTGTGTTATTCCGAACCCAAGTGAATGCAGCCGAAATGGCGGGGAGGTATTCTCTTGAGATCGAAGGCCTTTATGGAAGAGAATGTCGAGTCTCCGGGGTCGCGGTCGTTGAACATCGCGGCGAAGAATACCGTCTCTCCCGCGAAAGCGCCGATTCGCTTGTTGAGGAACTTCCACGGGATCGCTATCCTGTAGCGGATGGCGACGCCACCGTCCTCGCGCCCGGAGAGGGCGATGTCAACCGGGCATTCCTCCGGGTCGAGTTGTCCACCGCCGTTCCTGTCCGCCGGGAATTCCCGCGAATCGAAGGTGACGGTCCGGTAGCCTTCCGGCCCGTCGCGCGTCAAGGCGAAGTCGAGTTCGGAAAAGCCCTGCTCCAGGGAGTCGGTGTAGTCGTTGCCGGAGAGTTTCTCAAGTTTCCTTTTCGCGAAGCCGAACTGGATGCAGTCGCCGTTCCAGGTCCACCAGCCTTTGTTGTCCTGGTGGAAGGCATCGTCCAGAACGAGCGCATCGACGAGCAGATAGCGTTCGTTCCAGGCGAATCCAATCTCCGCCGAGAGGTCACCAGGGCCGGTGATTCCGCCGCCGTCTGCATTGGGCGCGAACGGAACCCTGTATCGGGGAGCGCCGCCCCATTCTGAAATCGGCGTGGAGACGCCGGCCGACGGGTCGAAGGTCGCCAGCATGAAGTTCGCGTCTGCGCCGCTTTCCACCGCGAGGCCGGAGCCGTCCGTTGCTTCGGCCAGAAGCCGGAAAGTCTGGAACGGGTCGGGACGGAAACCCGGCAGCGGCACGGATACGGTTCGCGCCTCGTGCGGCTTGAGCGAGACTTCCGTCGTCCGCATCGTTTGGGGAATCCCGTCAATGCGGGTTGTCACGGCAGCGTTCACGGCATTGCCCGACCTGTTCGCAACCGTCAGGCGCACGGCTGGCTCGCTATCGGCGAAGGCGACGCCGAGGTCGCGCAGCTCAAGCGCCATTTTCGCGCGACGGTCATTTGCGGCATTCGCCGCCGCCTTGCGTCCCGCAAGCCAGGCGTCAAAGGCGTCAGGATTCGGGGCGAGAATGTATGTCGGGGACGTTCCGGCCTCGATTTCAAGCGTCCCGCCGGGTGCCGGACGCATCAGCGGATTGCCCATGATGTCCGCCGTCATGACGGATTCGCGCCCCACGCCGATCCGCTGCGCCGACGGCGTTTTGCCCCAGTCCCATACCGCCACGCGGATTTCGCCGAGACGGTTCGTGTAGGAGTATCCCCATGCCGTGCCGCCGAGAAAGTCGAGGCAGTCGCGGGGCCGCCATCCGTCCAGCAGCAGTGAGAAGGCTGAAATTCCGCAGAAGACAGGACGGGGCGAGATGTGCTTCGCGCCGAAGCGCGGGTTGGGAAAGTCGAGGTTGTATGAAAGACCGTAGTCGCCTTCGCTCCTGTCGCCGCGGTCGCCGCCGTAGTCGGCGCCGTAGAATGGCATGTTGAACCAGACGCCTTCTCCGAGCAGAATGAGATGCGCCCTGACCTGCCCTTCAAGCTGGACGCGCTCGTCCGCGACGGTCGCCGAAGCCTGGTAGCCCGACTCGGTGCAGACGATCGGGATGTCGGGTCGTCCGGACTCGGCGAGGAGACGCTTGATGGCGCGGAAGTTTTCGATGAAGCCGTTCGGCTCCGGCGGGTAGTCCGTGTATGGGTGGAGGGAGAACACGTCAGCGAACCGCAGGATGCCGCGCCTGAAAAGATCGCGGTGCCATGCGAGGCGGGAGACGTTGCATATCGTGGGGAGCGCGACGAGTCCTTCGGGATCGGCCGCCTTCACGCACTGGCTGGCGAAACGCGCGGCCTCGACGACGGTGTCGGGCTTCGGGTCGGTGACGTCCGGCTCCCACAGCACCTCGTAGATGCGGTGGCCTGGCGTGCGGGGGAAGGTCGCGTATTTTTCGGCGCGCGACGCGACCCACTCCCGGTAAACCTCGCGCCCTTCGGGATCGGAGAATACGCGCCAGTCAACGGCACCCTTCGGCTTGTTTTCGCGAATCCACGCCTGGCTTTTCACAGAAAGTTTTCCGGCGTCCCACGCGAGACGGTCGCCGGGAGAGAGCGAAAGGACGCCCCATGCGCCCCACCATTCCGGGACGCGGCCGCTCCTGCGGCGGCTTTCGGCGGCCTTCCGGCGCCCATCTTCCGATTCGTAAATCTGCGCGAAGCCCTGGTGGGCACCGATCCACAGGTCCTGTCCGGCGACTCCGCCGTGAATGCCCTGGAAAGCCTCTTCCTGCGAAACTGGCTGCCTGTCCTCCGGCGCGACGGCCACGCCGTAGGTGACGAAGCCAGCCGGCCGCGTGCCGCGCTTTGGTGGCTTGAGGCCGCCCTCCGCTTCCGCGTGAACCCTGAAACAGCCGAAACGCTCCGTCGGCAGCGGCATCGACACTTCTCCAGTCCCGTCGGTGCCGGCGCGAAGTATGACGCGCCGGACATCCACCGTCGCGCCAGTATAGTCGCAGATCGCGGCCGTCACCATGCGCTCCTCGCCGGAAGCCCAGCCATCGGCGCGGAATACCGCCTCGGCCGGACGACCGAGGGCGAACATCCCGTTCGTGGGGTTGGACGTATCGGCCAGGAGCCGGGGCGCGTCGCCGGCGAAGGCTCGCGCCGGCAAGTGGCAGCAGAGCAGAGTGGCGGCCAAAGCCAGGACGCGGGTGCTCAAGGCGAATGGATGGATGGTGTTCATTCTATTCCTCTCCGGGAATCATGGCGTCGGGTCGATGTCGAGAGCGGCGCGCTCTGACGGTGCCGATGCGTTCAAGGTCAATGCGCAAGGGCGTGCGCACGCGGTCAGGGGATGTGGAGAGTTTCATAATGAATGACACAAATGTCAATAGTATCATGCCAGAGGCAAGACTTCAACGTGCGACAGAGAGGGTGAGGCGCACGGGGCCAAGAAGCCCGGACGGAAGGAGCGGCGCGCCGGGGGCGAAGGGGTTGCGCGGCGTTTGAGCGACGCGCAATTCTGGCGGGAGCGCGGCGTCGCCCACGAGACGGTTTTTCCAAAGGTTCGTCACACGGACTTCAAGGACGTTGCCCGCTGGCCTCAGAAGCCCGGCGGGGACGGCCGCGGCGAAGGGCGGTGTCCAGAGGATGCCGAGCGATTCGCCATTGAGAGAGACCTCGGCCACGTCACGCACGGCGCCGAGGTCGAGAGTGGCGGCCGAAACGCCTTCTGGAAGGTCGAAGGCGAGGCGATAGGTCGCCGTGCCGGAGTAAAAGCGGATTCGCGGGTCGGAGTGGCGCGACCAGTCGGCACCTGGGACGTGCAGCGTCCAGTTTGCCAGCGTCTCTTCCGGCCCGCCCCAGCGCGGGTCAAACGAGACGGACCAATTGGAATCCAGCGCCATTCTTTTTCCGTGTGTTCCGTCTATTCCGTGGTTCAAAATTTCAACTGGCGAATCGGGGTTGAAGACCACGAAAATGGAGCCGCCGGGAGCGAGGACGAGAGGCACTTTCACGCGACCCAGCCCTGTCGGCGCGGATGGGGCGGTGCGGCGTTTGCCGGTCACGGCGTCCCAGAACTCGACGCGACTGGAAGTCTGTCGGAAGAGGGCGTCGAACCCCATTTCACGTTCGCCCTGGTTCGAGACGAAGTAGATGTCCGTTGCCCCGTTCTCGCCGGCGCCGGTGCGGTGAATCCAGTCGATTGTCCCTTCCGGCATCCCCACGGCCTCGAAATCTGGCGCAAGGACACCGGAGGCGACGAAGGCGTCGCGCTCGGCGCGCGTTTCCAGGACCGTCGCGCCGTCGCCCTTGAGCGCCTTGATCTTTGCGCGCGCTTCCGGCGGAATCGGCCAGACATGGGGCGTTTCGTCGGTCGGCAGGTGCGCCCCTGCTCCGGCGGAAACTGACTTGGGGTTCTTGTCGGAGAGATAGAGCGCCATGTAGCGCATTCCTGAGGGGAGGACGATTTCGCCGTCCTCGACGCGCGCCTTGAGCAGCGCCTCGGTGGGGCAGAGGTCGTAGTCGTGGCCGGGGCCGAGGGCGTCCTCCGGTGTCTTGAGGCCGATGAAGAGGCCGAGGGCGTCGCCCGCGTAGAGAAGGCAGTCGGCGGCGAAACGTCCCTGCGAGAGCATCCACGAGCAGCGGGCGAAGTAGCGGTTGAGCGGCGCGGACAGGGGGAACCAGGTCACCTTGGGGCTGTAGTAGGCGCCGGCGCGGCGCGTGGGGCCGGGCCGCGCGCCGATGGGGTCGCTGACGAGCATCCCGTGGTAAACCACGCGCGTGAGGCCGTCGCAGAACGCCCGGTCGGCGCAGACCTTGAACATGGCGGGCGACTCCTCCCAGTGCGTGCCCATCGTGGTGAAGGACTCGGCGCGGACGTCGGGGAGTCCGTACACGTGGGCCGCCGTGGCCACGTCGCGCAGCATGAAGCGCTGCTGCTGGTGGGAGCGGTGCGCGCTGGGCATCCAGAACTCGCCGGTCGCGAGGTCGCAGCGCGACTGCATCCGGCGCATGTCGCCCATCGACTGGTGCGGCCCGCAGGCCTCGGCCTCGGCTTCGAGCCCATGCCGGTTCGCGACCTCCTTCATGTAGCCGTAGTAGTTGTCGGAAAAGAGGTCGCCCAGCGTCTCGCCGAAGTCGCGCCGCGCCTTCGCCGCGCCGCCGGGCGAAGAGAGCTCCACGCCGGCCTTGGCGGCGATGGCTGGCCAGACCTCGTAGCCGCGCCGCCGCCTGAACTCTTCTGGGAAGTCTTGCGTCCAGCCGACTTCGCCCGCCTCCCAGCTATCGACCATCACGCCGCGGAAGGCCGCGCGCTCCTCGGGTGTGGCGGCGTCAAGGATCGGCTGCACGGTGCGCGCCCAATGTTCGTCGAACGCGGTGCGGCTCAAGGGGTCTATGTAGTAATCGACCCAGCCAAGCTTCATAGGCACCCATCCGGCGCGGACAAATCGCCAGCGGCCGGGAGGCGCATCCCACGAGAGGGTTTCCGTGGCGGGGTCGAAGAAGACGGTGACGTCGATGATCTCCTCCTGCGCGGCGCCGCCGTCCTTTATTGGGGCGGCCAGAACGCGGATGTCGCGCCAGTGCGCGAGCGCCCAGGCGAAATCGGTCTTCGCCGGCGGCCAGACGCACCGCGCGGGCATCACGACTTCCCCCTTGGGCAGCTGGACGCTGACGGTAGCGCCGCCGTCGGCGTCGGCCGAGGAGAGGATCAGAGACTTCTGCGCG
Source organism: uncultured Verrucomicrobiota bacterium (assembly GCA_946534105.1). Lineage (GTDB taxonomy): Bacteria > Verrucomicrobiota > Kiritimatiellia > RFP12 > UBA3636 > UBA3636. The sequence goes on along the minus strand of CAMNCG010000071.1, from coordinate 9,811 downwards.
TTGTCGGGTGAGACGCGCTCGTTGCCGCAGCCCGCAGGGCCGATGCAGAGTCGCACGTCCATGCCGAGGCGGCCCGCCTCGCGCAGAAGACGGCGGAAGCGCCCGACCGCCTTCGGCCGCCCGTCGAGCGCCAGTCTGCCGTAGGGCTTCTCGTCCGTCGCGTCGAAACCATAGACCATCACGCCGGCGACGCCGGCGCCATGGAGCTGCTCCAAATCGTAGGAAATCGTCTCGGCCGGCGTGCCCGAGCCGAACTTGAAAAGCCATATTTCAGGATGGCGGTCCTTCGGCGGGGCGTCGAATCCCTCCCGGATACCTGCAAATGCCACGCCCGTCAGCAGCGCCGCACAACTCTTGGCCGCCAGGGCAACAAGCGTGCGTTTCATGTCTTTTGACTGCTAGCGGAAGACAATCATCGTTGCCCGTTTCAGGTCAACTTCGACGTTCAGGGTGAACGTGTTGTTCGCGTAGGACAGCGACGCGCCCTCCGGCAGCCGGGTGTTGCAGCGGGAGGCAATGGAGGCGGAGGGGCCGCTTTTGTTGAGTCCGGCGTTGGCCTTGAGGAGGGGGTAGCTGGCGCTCTTGACTTCCCGCTTCCGCATGGACTCCTGCAGTTCCGGGACGCCGTTGATGACGAACTCGGTGTTCGCCGCCATCGTCGCCCACTGGTTCAATGTCACGGGGGTGGAGGAATATCCCTCCGCCGGAATGTCGTATTCGAAGCGGAACGACCCGCTGAAGGTGCAGGGCCTGGACGAGCCATCGACGGTGAGCCGTGGCGCCGCACCCTGGAGCCTGACGAAGCAGTTCGTGGCCGTGCCGAGACTGTCGGCGCGGCATTCAATGCCGCCGTTGGTCGTGCGCATCGTCGCATTGGAGATGACGAAACCGTTGTCGTGGCCCCGGAGGGAGGTGTAGGCGTTCGTGAGGACGGCGCCGTCGCTCACGGAGACGACGTTGTTCGAGTTCCCCGAACTTGCGCCGCCATATCCGAGCATCAGGCCGGGGATGCGGAGGTTCGACCCCGTGCCGCTTACGGAGATGAGGTTGTCGCGTGAACTGTTCGCGGTAGTGCCTTCCTCAGAGTAGGCGAAGTGGAACACGCCGTCCAAATATGCCGTGGCTCCGCTCTCCACGCGAAGGAAATTGCCGACCGCAGCGTGGCGTCCGAGGTAGATTTGGCCGCCAACGTTCTTCAAAAGCCGCGCCCCGTTCGTGACGAATATCCCGCTGAACTTGGCCTGGTTGCCGCTTGTGTCTGGCTTGTCGATGGAAAGGGATCCGTTTGCCGAATTCGTGACGACGAGCGTCGCGCCGTCCGCGATGGTTGCGACATTGGTGACGCCTCCGCCGGCGGCGACTTGGAATACGCCGGCCGTGACGGCTGTCCCCGCACCTGCGACTGTGATGCGGTGTTTCCCGTCCGGCCACCAGCCGCCACGCAGGTTGGCGACGTTGTACATCCTGATGCCGTCAAGGAGTTCGATACGGCTGCCCGCGCTGTTGCCATAGTCACTGTTCACAAAGATCGTGACGGACTTGCCATGCATGTCCCACTCGCCGCCCTTGAGGCGCAGGACCTGTTTCTCCACGCCCTTGAAGGTGATGGCGCTTGTGAGGTCGATCTTGCGGGGCGAGGCGCCGGTCGTTTCGTCCCGCATGTCCAGCGTGACGGTCGATCTGTAGGCGTTCATGTAGATTCCGGCGAAGGAGATGTCCTCCGAGGCCGTGGCGGTCATCGCCTTTGTGAACACGACACGGGTCGAGGCGTCCGGCACCGCCTCCAGATTCCAAGCGGCAGCGGACGCGAGGTCGGCCGTACCTCCTCCTGCGGCTGGGAACGTCACATCGGCGGCCAAGGCCGGCCTTGTCGCGGAAATGGCGGCGACGAACGCGGCGATTCCGAGCGCGGCGGCTCTGGATGCGGGGTTGAGGGATGCGGTTGCTTTCTTCAGCATGGTTTTCCGCCTTGGATTGGTTGGTTGAATTTGCGAATTGCGATAACAATTCTACGATCAATCCAAAACAAAAAACCATATTCCCGAAAGTTTCCGTTCCAATCCGTTCCAATCAGGCGCCCGGCATAAGGAGATTGTCCTTCAGGTGCGGCTCCAGCGGGCGGTCGGAGAGCAGGTCGTCGAGGCGGTCGGCCCATTTCTCCGCTTCGGCGGCGCTGTCGTTTACGATCCATTCGCACGGGAAGGGGACGAAAGGCACCATGCCCGTGTTGCAGTAGAAGACGCACTTGATGTCCCGCGGCACGCGGAGTCTGCTTTCCAGCACGGCCGCCACGGCACCCGGCACGAGGTCGTCGGTATAAACCACCAGGGCATCGGGGCGCGGCGTGGCCGCAAGGAGCTTCGCCACCGCTTCGCGCGCGGTCGCGCCAACTTCCGCCGCGCTCGACGCCTGTTTTTCGGGATATGCCTTCACGACGCGCGACAAGTCAATCTTGCACCCGGAATTGCCCATCGCGAGACGGAACATCGCCGCCCATGTGCCGTCGGCGTCCTTACGCGGGATGTCGTCGAGACCATGCGGCTTGAAGGCGGATGCCGCAATCTCCGGCTGCATGTTAGTCGCGAAGGCGGGACGGCGCGCGCCGATGCGCTTAAGGACGTCGGCTATCTGGCGGTAGATGACGAGTTCCGGGGCGTATTCAACGTAGCGGAGCGGTGCGCAGCACAGGAGCGGGACACCGGGACTCAGCGCGCGGATGGCGTCGTAGCAGTCTCTATTAACCGGGCAGAGGAAGAGCGCCGAGACGCCCGTTTCGCGAACCGCTTTCGCGAGAACCGCGCCGACATTGGGCTTTGCTGTGTCGATCGCCCGCATCCAGGCGTCGATGCCGCGAGCGGCGAGGGCGTCGCAAAGAAGCGACGCCATGTGAGGGTAGTATGGAAGGCGGCGCGCGTCGTCGTCAAGCAGAATGCCAACCCGTCGCGGCGGCGCCGCTGGCGCCGCCGCTTCCGCCACTATCGTTCCGCGCCCAGGCACGCGCACGAGAAAACCCTCCGCGGCAAGGCTGGCCAGAGCCTGTTGCGCCCGACTCTTCGACACGCCGAACTCGCGGCCGATTTCCGCGTTCGGGGGAAGCCGCGCCCCCGGCAGCCACGGGGCGCGGCCCAGGCGCGAACGCCACGCCTCGGCGATGTCGATCCAACTTGGACGGGGAACCGGCTTCATCGTCGCGTTTCCGAGAACTCGTTCAGCACCTGGACAGACAGAAGAAAACCGCCTTCGTCACTCGCTTGCCCCGTCGCACGGTCCGGCGCCTCAGCCGACGGAAGACGCGGGGGCGCGGCCGCGCTCCATCCATTTCGCCGTAGACGTCCTCTTCGGCCGCGATTCGCGCGGCCATCGCGGGCTGCGGCACAGGGCGCTGAAATGTGTTATCCATCAAGTTTCTGATTTCGGACGCTCACCGTCCGCCGACGGCCTCGTCTCCTCCGGAGCGCCGTGCGATTTTATTCCGCGGATTTCCTTCGCCGCGGTATTCTAGCAGAACGCCTGCGGAAGCGGCTCCTGTTTTGCGCAAATCGTCTTGCCGACCCGCGACCACGTCGAATACTGGAAAACGGAAATTCGATTTTCCGTTTAAATACAATGAAAATACGTCGAGAGAATTCGGTGGAGACTTGCTTTTGCGGGGATGATCTGGTAGTCTGGAAAGCCATTCGGAAAACAAACAAGCCGTCCACTTCGGAGGGCAAAGCCGCCATGCCAACGATCTCCTGGAATCCGGCGCTCAAGGGGCGCCATTTGAGAACCCTTTCCGATTTTTCGGACGAGGAGATGATGCAGCTCGTCGATCTCGCGATCGCGCTCAAGGCCCGCAAGGACGCCGGCGTGCGCGGCGACCTGCTGCGCCGCCGCAACATCGCGCTCGTCTTCGAGAAGAGCTCCACGCGCACGCGCAACTCCTGCGTCGTCGCGGCGCAGGACGAGGGGGGCAACGCGCAGTTCCTCGGCGGGCACGACACGCATTTCGGCCACAAGGAAAGCGTCAAGGACTCCGCGCGCGTGCTCGGACGCCTGTACGACGGCATCCTGTTCCGCGGCTTCGCCCAGAAGACGGTCGAGGACCTCGCCCTCTACAGCGGCGTGCCGGTCTGGAACGGCCTCACGGACGAATCGCACCCGACGCAGATCCTCGCCGACCTCATGACCCTCAAGCAGGCGTTCGGCGACATCCGCGGCAAGAAGCTCGTCTACATCGGCGACGGCCGCAACAACGTCGCCAATTCCCTCATGGTCGGGTGCGCCAAGGCGGGCGTGCATTTCGTGAACTGCACGCCCAAGGAGCTCCTTCCCGATCCGGCGCTCGTCGCCCGCGCCCGGGAGACCGCCGCCCGCAACGGCTCGACGGTCGAAGTGGAGAGCGATCCCGCCACCGCCGTGCGCGGCGCCAACGCGCTCTACACGGACGTGTGGGTCTCGATGGGCGAGGAGGCGAAGGCCGCGGAGCGCATCGCGCTGCTGCGGCCATATCAGGTGAACATGGACCTCTGCCGCGCGACCGGAAACCTCGGCGGCGAGCTCGTGTTCCTTCACTGCCTGCCGGCGTTTCACGACGCCGAAACGGAGGTTTCGAAGGACACCGGTGCGCTTGAGGTCTCGGACGACGTGTTCGAGGCGCCGTTTTCGCGCGTGTTCGACGAGGCCGAAAACCGCATGCACACAATCAAGGCGCTGTTCGTCTCCGCCATCGGCGATCCCGCCGCGGGCTAGCGCGCCATGCTCGTCTCCGATTTCGACTACTCGCTCCCGCCGGAGCGCATCGCCCAGGTTCCTCCCGAAAGGCGCGGCACGTCCCGCATGATGGTTCTGCCGCGCGTCGTCGGCGAACCGGTCCACCGCTCGGTTTCCGATTTTCCGGACTACCTGCGGCCCGGCGATCTCGTCGTGTTCAACGACACGCGCGTCTTTTCGGCGCGCGCCGAGGGGCGGTGGGAGGACACGCCCGGCCGCGTCGAGGTGCTTTTCGTCGAGCCTTCCGGAACGCATCCCGGGGCATGGACCGCGCTGTGCAAGTCGTCGCGTCCGATGAAGCCGGGCCGCGTCGCCCTCCTTTGCGGCGGCGAACTCCGCGCGACGGTGCTGGAAAAGGATTCGGCCTCGGGCCGCGTGGTCTTCTCGCTCGAGCATGAAGGCGACTTCTTCGAACTCCTCGACCGCACGTGCGTCCCGCCCGTGCCGCCGTACATCCGGCGCGGGCCGGGCGACCCCCGCGTCGGGCTCGACCGCGAGCGCTACCAGACCGTCTACGCGCGGGAGACCGGCGCCGTGGCCGCGCCCACCGCGGGGCTGCACTTCTCGGAGGAGCTGCTGCGGCGCATCGACGAAACCGGCGCGCGCCGCGCCTTCGTGACGCTCCACGTCGGACCCGGCACGTTCCGCCCGGTGAAGACCGACACCGTGGAGACGCACGTCATGGATTCCGAGCGCTACGAAGTGCCGGAAAGAACGGCCGCGCTCTGGCGCGAGACGCGCGCGAACGGCGGGCGGGTCTTCGCCGTCGGCAGCACGTCGGTGCGGACGCTCGAAACGGTCGCCTCGGAGCACGGCGGGAGGATCGAGGCGTGCGCCGGACGCTCCTCGATCTTCATCTACCCGCCCTACCGGTTCGCCGCCGTGGACGCGATGCTCACGAATTTTCACCTTCCCAAGTCGACACTGCTCATGATGGTCTCGGCCTTCGCCGGCCGGGAACGCGTCCTGGCCGCCTACGCCGAGGCGATCCGCGAGAAGTATCGGTTCTACAGCTACGGCGACTGCATGCTCATGGTCTGACGGACCGGCCCGGTGGGATTTGAGGCGCAGGATGCAACGCGACATGGCAGAAAGGCAGCCGGAAGCGCGGCCGGACCGGCTGATCCTGTCCGAAGGGGAGCGACAGGCGCTTGAAAAGCGCATGGGCGCGGAGCTTTTCGCGAAGCGGCTCGATCTGGAGGAAAACCGGGAGAAGCGGCTTGGCGGGCTCGTGAGGTGGTGCCCGATGAAATACGCGGGACCGGCCGCCAACGCCGCGTTCCGGATCTCGGGCCTGTGGAAACGGGCGCACCGGGAATTCCTCGACATCCGGGTGCGGGAGGAGGAGTTCCTCCTTCCGGGACTTGCGCCGGAACTGGACGGCTTCACGATCCTCCACCTCTCGGACCTGCACCTCGACCTCTCGGCGGATCTCGTCCCGGCGCTGAGCGAAGCGCTCGGGCGCGTCGCGTGGCGATACGACCTCGCGTGCGCGACCGGGGACTTCAACAACTTCACGGTCCACGACGACCTCGTGGCGCTCGACCTCGTTTCGTCGCTCCGCGACGCCTTCACCGCCCCGGTGCTCGGCTGTCTCGGCAACCACGATTCGCTGCGGGACGTGCCGACGCTGGAGCGGAGCGGGTACCGGATCCTCCTCAACGAATCGGTCCGCGTCCAGAGGCGCGGGGCGGCGCCCGGCGATCCGTCGCTCCTCGTCGCTGGCGTGGACGACCCGAACATCTTCGGCACGCACGACCTCGGGGCCGCGCTCGCGGCGAGGGTCGGCGGCGAGCCCGCCGTTCTGCTTGCCCACGCGCCGTCGGTCCATGCCGAAGCCGCCGCGCGCGGCGTGTCACTCGTGCTGTGCGGCCACGTCCACGGCGGCCAGATCTGCCTAAAGAGCGGAAGAACGCTCGCGTGGAAGCACTGGAGCTTTCCGCGCCGCGTCTGGAGAGGACGCTGGACCGAGGGTCCGACGCAGGGCTACACCACGACCGGAGTCGGCGCCTGCGGCGCGCCGCTCCGCCTCAACTGCCCGCCGGAACTCGTCCTCGTCCGGCTTTCGGCCCGGCGGCGCTGAGCGGCGGGGCCAAGCGCCGCATCACCGCGGCCGCGGCGGCTCGAGGAGGAGGAAGTCCGAGGGCCCGACGGAGCGGCCTTCGAAATCGAACGGGACGGAGGCGTAGTTCGTCACGAGGCGGGTGCCATCGCCCCACGTCGTGAGAAACACCCCGGGCGCGAGCCGGTCGTGCCCGTCCATGAACTCGTACTGGAGACGGACGAACGGTCGCCAGAGGTCCCAGCCTTCCTTGATCTTCGCGACGGACGCCCGAAGCGCCTCGTCCGTGTCGCAGCGCAGGTCCGTCATGCCCATCCAGTGCGCGCCGTCGGCGCGGAACTGGGAGTGGAAGTAGAAATTCGGGCGACCGCCGCACTCCAGCAGCTTGAGGAGCCAGTAGCGGTCCTTGAGCGTGACGTTGATCGTGCCCGTGTACGGGTTCTGGACGATGATTCCGCCGTAGACGAGCTGGAAGACCGGCACCATGCGCTTCGCGAGCGAGCGGGCGGGAATTTCCCCCTTTTCGACCTTTTGCGGGTCGTCGAACGACGCATACAGGACCGAATCGAGGGAGCCGGCGAAATGGTCCACCGCTCCTTCGCTGGCGAAGCCGCCGAGTTCTCGTTTTGAAATCTCGGCCGAAAGCCCCCAGTACCGGGCCGATTCGGCGCGGTTGCACGGATGGCGCGGATCGCGGCAGACCGGGGCGTGGAGGATCGACACCACGTCGAAGTACCCGATGCCGCGGAAGCCGAACGCCGCCATGCGCGGGATGTCCTTGGAGCAGAAGCGCTCGTAGGCGCGCTTGGGACAGACGATGTGCGCGAGTCCGCCGCCCCAGGTGATCCCGCCGCCGCGGTCGGGCTCGATCACGCCGTCCGTTCCCTCCTTGGCGACCCACTCGCCGTCCCACGAGTCGGCGATGACGTAGGCGTCGCGGAAATTCCCGTGCGGGACGATCTGGTAGCCTTCCGCCTGCACGGCGGCGATCGCCTCGCGGAGCTTGGCGTCGCCGCCGAGACGCGGCTCCGCGGGGAAGGACTGCGGCCAGCGGCCGTCGTGCCCGCCGACGTTCCATCCGACGAGGCACAGCTCGGCGTTTCCGACGCCCGCCTCCTTCAGGGCCCGGGCGATGTCCTTCACCCGGTCGAACGGCACCGCGACGAACGGCTCCGGTTCGTTTTCCGGCTGCTGGAACGGCACCGGGCTCGGCACCGGCTTCCAGGCCTGGCGGATGCGGATTTCGGGCGCCTCGACCGCGTACTTGAGCGCGGGATTGTCCTTCACGCGCTCCCGAAGGGGCTTCACCGCGCCGCAGGAGAGCTGGTACTCGCGGTAGCGGCGGCAGAGCGCGGCGTACGGCGTCCCGGCCGGGAAGACGTGGTAGACGATCTCGAAGTCCTCGTACGGCTCGGTGCAGAGTTCGCCGTCGAGCACGCACGAAACCTCGTAGCGGCCGCCGCGCGCCCCGACCTGGAGTTTCGGATAGCACTTCAGCGACGTGATCACGGCCAGATACGCCCCGCGCGGCGTCGCCCAGCCGAACATCGGCATGTTCATGCGGTCGTCGTCCGCAAAGAACGAGCCTTCGTCGCGGTCCCACTCCCCGTAGTGCCCGTACGGCGAGAACCACCAGCCCTCTTCGCCCTTTTCCGCGCGCCCGAAATCCGGCGTCACGACGAGGCGCACGGCACCCTTCGCCGCGATCGCCGCGGCGGAGAGCCGCACGCACGGCCGGTCTCCGCTCGCGCACAGCGGCACGGTTTCCGTTTCGACCCGCCCGCCGGGCAGGGTCCATGCAAGCGTCGCGCGGCCGGCGGCGGCGAACCGGTCCGCCGGAGGGATTTCTTCAGTTGCCATTTTGTTCGTTGGGAAAGGAATGGACAGTGCGGAGCGGGCCGCGGACGACGCGGGCCCGTCCGGAATCCGCTTTTCGCGAGTGCGCGAAGAAAAGGGCCGCGACGAACGCCGCGGCGAAAACGGCCGCCGCGGCGACGGCGAGGAGGCGAAGCTTGCGGAGCCTCGCCTTTTCGTCGTATCCGCCTTGAAACCGCTCCACGGCGTCGAGAAGCCGCCGCGCCTCTGCGGCCGCCGACCGGGCGTCGTGTTTCAAATCGGCGAGGGCGGCGACGACCTTTTCGGAAACGAAATCCGGAGAATGCAACTTCGCGTCTTCTTCGGCCAGACGCCGCTCGACCGCCGCCATGCGCGACCGGCAGTTCCGGCCGGCCGCCTGGAGGTCCGGCGGGAGCGGGGCCCCTTTTTCCTGTGCCAGCGTTTTCGCGAGCGCCGTCGCGGAAGCGACGGCGGTCCGGCCCGGGGCGAGGATTTCCCGGATTTCGGCGACTTCGGCCTCCCCCTGCGTCCGGTTTTTGGAAATCCGGTACTTGGCGTCCTCCTCGCGGCGCTGCATGGCGCGGATCTCTTCTTCCCGCTGGTACTGCAACCGCGCTTTTTCCGACTGGAAACCGGAATCGTAGGCGAAGCCGACGCGCGGCGCCGCCGCCGCCAAGGCGAGGACGAGCGCGAGGAACCGCGCGATGGCGGATTTCGTGTTTTCGGCGAACATGGAACGGACGTGTTTTCCGACGCGGGGAGAACGGTGGCGGGCCGTTCCGTTCCCCGGACGACGGAAAAAGGATAGCAGAAAGCGGGGCCCGAAGCAATGCCGGATCCGCCTTTGGGTGTGACCAAACGTTGTCAGCGCCATGGCGCGCCCGTTCGCGCTTGATTCCGCGCCAAAAGCGGGCCGGAAGCCCGTTTGCTCCGGTTCCGGTGAGGTCCAACCGTTTTGGACGGACGGCGGCGGCGAAGACGCACCCCGGTATCCGGGCCCGCCGCAGTTCCCGGCCCCCTTCGACCGAGTTTGAACCTTCCCCGTCCGCGCGCACGGGCCGCTCTGCGGCCTGGACGTGCGCGCCGCGCGCCGTCGCTCCGCTCGACGCGCTCCACTCCGCCGTTCGCCTCCCTGCAGGAGGCTCCGGCGGGCCGCTTCAG
>CAMNCG010000070.1 GCA_946534105.1 uncultured Verrucomicrobiota bacterium | reverse complement strand
TCGCCGCGCGTCTTGCCGCCGATGCGGAGCATCGTCTCGCCCGAGAGCGCGTCGAAGCCCGCCAGATACGCCTCGGGCGTGACGGACGCGCCCGCCTGCAGCGAGAAGCCGAAGTAGTTGAGCACGTCGCCGCCGTCGCTCGGATGCCACGTCGTGCGCGGCGCGGCCGGGACGCCGACGAGCGTCGTGGAGAACGTCCCGCCGGCCACGAGGTTCGTGTTGAAGCAGAGGCAGACGACGCCCGCGGGGATGCGCGTCACGGCGCTCGCCTCGCGATATTCGCGGTTCCACATCAGGATCGGTGAGGAGACGAGCCCCTCCGTCCCGCCCTCCGCCGTGAACTGGCGCGTGGCGAGGAACGCGGCCGGGTCGTAGACGCCGACCGAATCGACCGGCCACTGCGCGAAGACCTCGCCGGCGTCCCGCTCGGGCGAGACCTCGACGTAGACGGCGTTCCAGCCGGGCTTGAGCGCGATCTTCTGCGCGGCGCACTGCGAGCGGACCTCCGGCGCGAGGGCGAGAAGCAGAAGGGGGAGGAGGAGGATTCTGTTCATGGCATGGAAAGGGTCACTCGGACTTCACGCGGAAAAAGGCGGCGTCGCGGTCGGCGGCGGGAAGCAGGTAGACGGTCGCGGGGTCAGCGGAGATGCCCGACGGCCGGGCGATGACGTTCACGGGCGCGGCGGCGTCCGGCGCGAGGAAGACGGAAACCTCGCTCCAGGTGCCGGTCGGGCTGTCCGCGGTCTGCACGGCGTAGGCGCGGCCGGCCACGGTGGGGAACGAGAGGGAATGCGCCGCGGCCCCGCCGGCGCCGAGGGCGAAGGCGGTGATGCGCAGGACGCTCGCCGGATTGAAGGGGTTGGTGCCGGCAAGCGCCTCGTCGAGCGTCGCGACGCCGTCGCCGTCGTGGTCGGCGCGGGGATCGAAGCCGGCCTCCGGATCCCAGTACTTCGAGTCCTCCCATTCCGCCTTGAGGCGGGCGAAAAGCGAATCGTCGATGCCGTCGCCGTCGGCGTCCTCCCCGAGGACGATGTCCACCTCGCGCACGCCGCCGGGCTCGCCGACGGCGGTGCCCGAAACGCGGCCTTCGTCCACGACGACGCCCGTCCAGACCTTCTTGCCGTCGTCGACGGCGATCGAAAGGACCGCGCCGGGCGTGGCGTAGCCGTCGGTCTCGCCGTCCGCGAGCGGGATGCGGAGGCTGTAGTTGCGGCGCGAGTCGGGCAGGAAGAACGTCTGGGTCCGCGCAATCTCCTTTCCCGCGGCGTCGGCGGCGGAGAGGACGGCCACGCGGTTCGTGTCGAACGCCTTGTGTTCGGAATCCATCACGCGGCCGAGGTAGGTGAACGGGTTGACGGCGGCGCTTTGCGCGCGGACGCCCGCGGCGGAAACGGCGAGCGACAACAGGGCGGCGGCGGGCGCCCAGCGTCCCGCAGGTGGAAAACGTCGGTTCTTCATGACCGCTTATCATACACGAAACAGGCCCGGAGGTTTCACCGCGGAAAAACGGCGGACCGGCGCGCAGAGCGCGCCGGTCCGGAAAAAAGAGACCGGAGAGGTCGTCCGGCGCGGGGCCTAGAGGTAGTAGGTGGTGCTGATCGTGGCGAGGACGATCTGGCGGTCGCAGTCGGTGCGGGTCTTGCCGCCGTCCGCGCCTTCGGAGAGGTCATGGCCGCTGCCGAAGGCCCAGTCGATGCCGAAGTTGACGCTCATGCGGTCGGAGCGACGTCCGACGCCGAAGGTGATGCCGTACATGTCGACGTCGGTCGTGATGAAGTCGGTGTTCTCCGGATCGTCGGGCACCCGGACCGAGGAGCAGGCGGTGTAGACGCCGGCCCGGATCGGATAGCGGCCGGCGACGACGTATTCGCCGCCAAGGCTCACGTCGAGGACCGAGTGCAGATGCATCGACTCCGAGAACGAGAGTCCGTCGACGTTCCAGCGCATGAAATCGAACGTCCGCGAGGGGTGGTAGATGGCGTCGAACGCGAAGCACCACACCCCCGGATCGCTTTTGCCGACGCCGAAGGCAAGCTGCCAGGGAATGTAGTTGTCGGCGCGGACGTCCGTGGAGTAGAAGCCTCCGCCCTCCTCCGCGGTCCCGTCGGAGGCGACGTTGACGCTGAGCGTTCCGTCGTCCCAGACCCGGACGTTGGGCGTCTGGATCGCGGCGCCCGCGCTCCAGCCGTCGCCCAGATCGAGCTGCGCGCCGAAGCTGGCGAGGAAGCCGAGCGTCTTGAGGTCGATGGCGCCGTTCACGGATTGGAGGCCCGACAGGAAGGAGCTGTCGGAGAGGCTGCAGTCGCGGTAGACCGCGAAGAGTCCGACGCCGAGGGAGAGGCGCGAGTCGGGCGGCGACCACGAGGCGGCCGGTCCGATCCAGAGCGTCTGGTCGTTGTAGTCCCGGTGAACGAAGTTCCGGCGCCCGGCATCGGCGGTGATGAGATGGCGCTTCTCCTGCTTCGGGGCGAAAGCGCCGAAGCCGAAGACCCATTCGTCGGAAAGGCGGGACACCCCGCCCATCGCGCCCGGAATCGAGACGAACGCGTCGCTCTTGTCATCGGCTCCCCAGTCCAGACCGCCCTTCGTCCGGTAGTGTTCGAGGCCGTAGAGGTTGGCGGAGAGCGAGATGCTGTCGCCCGGAGAACGCGCGAGACCGGCCGGGTTGTAGAAGATCGCGTCGACGTCGCTCGCGACGGCGATCGCGGCGCCGCCCATTCCGCCGGCGCGGTCGCCGATGACGAATTCGCGGTAGCGGCCGTCCGTCGCGCCCGCGATCGGCGTGGAGGAGAAAAAGGCGGCCGCCGCGAGGGCCGGTGCGCAGCAGGGGAGGAGGGTTGGATTCTTCATGGCGTGTCTTGGTATGTGTGTGTATGTGTTCGGTGAACGGAAAAGGTTCGGGCCGCCTTGCGGAGGCCCCGGTCGCTACACGGACGTTTCGCCCGCGAGAACGCGGCGGTAGTCTGCGAGGTTGGCGCGCAGGAGCGCCGGCGTGTCGAGGCCGTAGGGGCAGCGGGACGCGCAGGCGCGGCAGTTCAGGCATTGGTCGATCCGGGCCATCTCGGCCTGCCATGCCGGCGAGAGCCAGTTGGCGGACGGAGCCCGGCGAAGCATGAGCGAGGTCCGGGCGCAGTTGTTGATCTGGATGCCGACCGGGCACGGCATGCAGTAGCCGCATCCGCGGCAGAACGAGCCGGAAAGCGTCTTCCTGTCCTCCTCGATCAGCGCCGCGCGCTCCGGCGTCATTTCGGGGGTGTCGGCCATGTAGGAGAGCCATTCGTCGAGTTCCCGCTCGCGCTGGACGCCCCAGATCGGCACGACGTTCGGAAACTGCGCGATGAACGCCATCGCGGCGTCCGAGCGGGTGATGAGCCCGCCGGCGAGTCCCTTCATGGCGATGAAGCCGACGCCCGCGGCCTCGCAGCGGCGCACGAGCGCGACTTCCCGCTCCGAGGCCAGGTAGGAAAAGGGAAACTGGAGCGTGTCGTAGAGTCCCGAATCGACGCACTCCTCGGCGACGGCGACGAGGTGCGCCGTGACGGAGATGTGGAGGATCTTGCCGGCCTTTCGGGCGGCGAGCATCTCCTCGTACATTCCGGAGCCGTCGCCGGGCCGCCAGCACTGGCCGGCGCAGTGAAACTGGTAGACGTCGACGTGATCGGTCCGCAGACGCCGCAGCGACGTGTCCAGCTGCTCGCGAAACTCGGCGGGCGTCTTCGCCCCCGTTTTCGTGGCGAGGACGATTTCGTCGCGAAGCCCGCCGGCAAACGCCTCGCCGACCTTCTCCTCGCTATCGGAGTAGGCCCGGGCGGTGTCGAAAAAGCGCATGCCGCCGTCGAACGCGCGGCGCAGCAGGCGAACGGCGTCCGCCTTCGGAATTCGCTGGATGGGAAGCGCGCCGAATCCGTTCTGCGGAACGGAGATGCCGGTGCGGCCAAGGGTCACGGTGTTCATGGGAAAGGCGGAAAGCTAGCGGGCAAGGCGGGATTCGACGTCGCGCAACCGGGACAGGGCGGCCTTGTTGCGCGGATCGGTGCGGTCCGGAACGAATTCGAGCAGTTCGCGCAGCGCCTGGCGGGCGGTCTCCCACTCCTTGACGCTCGCGCCGTGGTCGGCTTTCCAGTTGAGGTCGGCGACGACGGCATCCAGGGCGCGCTCGGCCTCTTCGGCTTTCGAAACGGCCTCGTCGTACAGTTCCGGCTTCGGATCGAGCGACTCCAGGTATTCGGCGCACGAGCGGTAGGCGAGGACCGCCGCGTGGAGGTTGTCGCGTCGCACGTCCCGCTCGGCCCACAGGCGGGTCGCGCGGGCGAATTCGGCTTCGGCCGTTTCGAGGAGCTTGTCGCGCCCGAACGCGAACGCCCACAGCCCGAGTTCGTTGCGGCCGAAGTCCTCAAGGCGCTCGCGGAGGGCCTTGAGCTGGATCGGCTCGGCGCGGTTTCGCACTTCGACCGTGGCGGCGCGGGAGCCGTAGAGCGCGGAAATGCGGACGCTCCGCCACGTGTTGCGCCGGGGTGTGCCCTCGTAGACCGGATCGAGCGAGAGAAAACCCGCGGATTCGAACGCGCGGCGGAGTTCCTCGCGCATCTCCGGAGAAACCGGACCGGGACTCGTCTTGCGCAGATGCCGATCCTGCGCGAGGTCGTCCACGATCACGGAAACCGAGCCGTCACGCGCCATGTCCATCTCGTAGCGGAAGACGTTTTCGCCGGAGCCCTCGAGCTTGACGTAGGAAAATTCGAGCGGACAGTCGAGTTCCGGAGGCGCGGGCGGCTCCGGAGCGGACGGTGGCGCGAGCAGGAACGTCTTCGCGGCGGCCGCGAGGAGCACCGCCGCCGCCGCGCACGCGACGACGCCGGCGACGAATCGGCTTTTGCGCGGGGCTTCGCGCGACTCCGGCTCCGGAAAGAGCGGCACCGAAGGCTCCGCCTCCGCCGCGCGTTTCGCCGGGCCGTCCGGTCCGGAGACGGAGGCCGCCGCGGGCGGCGGAACGGGCGCGGAGGCGGAGGCCGCCGCGTCGACGACCGAGAGGACCGTCTCGCCCATGGAGATGCGGTCGCCGGGTTTCAGCGCCGCGTCGCCGGAGATCGGGACGCCGTTCACGGACGTGCCGTTCACGGTGGCGAGGTCGGAAACGACGGGGCCGGACGTCTGCAGCGTGATGCGGCAGTGGCGGCGAGACAGCATGCCGTCCTTCAGCACGAGGTCGTTCTGCGTGGAACGTCCGACGGAAAGTCCTTCGGGGGGAATTTCACGCACAAGACCGGCGTCCGGGCCGTTTTCGACTTTCACCGCGTATTTCATCGGACGTTTCCTTTCCGGGCGGAGCCGTTGCCGAGGGCGGCTTCGAGCGCCGCGGCGAACCCTTCGAACCCGGCCGGAACCGGCTCGGGCGCTTTCGCCTTGCGCGGCTTTTCGCGCCGCTCCCGCGGCGGAGAGGAGGCGCCCTTCCCTTCCCCGCCGTGCTCGGCGCGCGCGGCGTCTTGGCGGCGACGGAGTTCTTCGAGCGCGTCGGCCGCGACCTTTTTCGTGTCGTGGGCGAAATCGCCGTTCAGGATCCAGCGCAGAAACGAGGGGTCGGTGGCGACCACGTCGTCGAGGAACCGGCCCTTCTTCTTTCCGAAATTCACGCAGACGCGCCCGTCCACGCGCTTGAAACGGCCCTCGCGGTCGACGAACGACGGATCGCGCGGGTTGAAGGCGGAATCAAAGGCGTCCGGATCTTCGGGCAAGTCGGCGTACTTCTCGAATTCGCCTTCGAGGACGCGCAGCGCGGCGGCGGCGTCGGCTTCGGCCCCATGGGCGCCGACGAGTTCCTCGCCGCAGTAGAAGCGCATCGCGGCGGAGAGGTCGCGCGGTTCCCGGGCGTGATAGACGCGGAGCGCGTCGAACATCCGGCGGGCGTCCGGGGAGAACCGGAGGCCGCAACGCGCGAACTCCTCGTCGAGGAGGGGGATGTCGAGCTTCGAAAGGCCGAATCCGCCAAGGTCGCACCCCTGGAAAAACGCGAAGATCTCCTCGGCCTTTTCCGCGAACGTCGGCTGCGTGGACGCCATTTCGTCGGTGATGCCGTGGATGGCGGTCGTCTCCGGCGGGATGGGAACCGTCGGATTGAAACGCCAGGTGCGCGTTTCGCGCGAACCGTCCGGGGCGAGCCGGAGGACGGAAAGCTCGACCATGCGGTCGGTGCGGGGATTGAGCCCGGTTGACTCGACGTCGAAGACGGCGAGCGGACGGTCAAGGGAGAGGAAACGTTTCATCGGGCCTGTCGTTTTGCGAGAAAGTCGTCCACTTCGGAAGCCGACGGGATGGAAGGAGCGGCGCCGCGGCGCGTGACGGCAAGCGCCGCGGCGGCCGACGCGCGGAGGGCGGCGGCCGACGGGGAAACGCCGCGCGCGATGGCGGCGAGCCAGTAGCCGACGAACGTGTCGCCGGCCGCGGTGGTGTCCACGGCCTCCACGCCGAAGGCCGGAAGGAACTCCGGCGCGGACGCGCCCCGGTCGAACACGGCGCATCCCCGCCCGCCGAGCGTGAGCACGAACCCGGCCGAAGGGAATTTGGCGCGCAGGAGCGCGAGCATGTCGCGCGGATCGGTGGAAACCGAGGAGCCGGAAAGCGCCGCGCCCTCGGTTTCGTTCACGACGAAGACGTCCACCAGGCCGAGCGGGAGCGACGCGGCGCGGTCGTCGAAGGGCGACGGGTTGAGGACGGTCACGAGACCCTTTCGTTTCGCAAGGGTCAGGCCCTCGGCGACGCACGAGGTTTCGTTCTGGGCGAGGAAGAAGTCCCCGGCGTGCGAAAACGAGAGGCCCGCTTCGAGCATCGGCACCGTGACGAGCGCGTTCGCGCCGGCCGAGACCACGATGCCGTTCTCGCCCGCGTCGTCCACCTGAACGACCGCGTGGCCCGTCGGGGCGCGGGTGGTCGCAACGCGCGACACGTCGGCGCCGGCCGAGCGCAGGTCGCCGAGCAGCCACGAGCCGTCGGCGCCAATCGCGCCGACGAGGCAGACGTTCGCCCCGGCGCGGGCGAGCGCGATCGTCTGGTTGTACCCCTTTCCGCCCGGAAAGAGCTCGAAGGAGGAGGCGTTGACCGTCGCTCCCGGAGCCGCGATGCGGCGGACGCGGTAAACGCGGTCGATGTTGACCGAACCGAGCACGTAGGTTCTCATTTCCGTATTCCGTCGTGGATTGTCAGGCGCGGGAGGCGTCTCCGGAGACCGGAGGCCGGGCCGGCTCGGAGCGGAGGAACGGACGCAGGGCGTCCAGAACGGCGTTCGGGGTGACAAGCGCCATCACCTGGGCCTGAAGCGCATAGTCGTCCCCGAAGTGGACCGGGACCCACGGCACGGCGTCCTGGCGATGGAGAACCACCGCCCGTTCGCCTTCCGGGGCCCAGAGCGGAAGGCGGCTGGGTCCGTCCACCACGACGAGCGGAAGGCCGAGCGCGTCGGCGAGGTGCATCGGACCGGTGTTCACCGAGACGACGGCGCGGCAGCTTCCGAGCGTGCGCACCCAGTCGCCGGGCGTTTCCGCGACGAGGCATTCGGCGCCGGCGTCGCCGATCGCCTCCCGCGCGACGCCGAGCTCCCCGGGACCGCAGAGCAGCACGGGGCGCCACCCTTCGTCGCGAAGGGCGTCCGCGAGAACGCGCCAGTAGCGCATGACCCACATTTTCCCGAAGACCGACGCCATCGGGACGAGGCCGACGCGCCCCGGCTCCGCGTCGGGGGGAAACACCGGCGGCGCCGCGAGATGCGCAAGGCTTGGCCGGCCGTAGGGCACGCCCTCCGGCGCGAACGCCTTCGAGACCATGCGCCGGGACGCCATGCGGTCAAGCGGGACGAGCGTCGCGGCGAGCGGAGAGACCGGGCAGTCGTTCGCGGAAAAGTAGCGCGGCAGCGTCCGGACCTCCGACGCTCCGGCGAGCCAGAACGCCATGACCGAACGGATGTCGCCGCGGGGGCAGATGCAGAGCGCGCCGGCGGCGGCGGGGCGGAGACGGCGCGCGGTGGCGACGACGTCGAGCGGGAGGTGCAGGAACTTGTTCCTCGCGCGGGCGTCCGCCCAACGCGGGAAAACCGGAAAATACCGGAAATCCGGGTGCGGCGGCAGAAGCGACGCCCACGGCGCGCGCCCGGCGAACGCCACGGCCGCGCCGGCGTCGAGCCACGCGCGCACGAGCGGCTGCAGCAGAAGCACGTCGCCCATGCCGAAGGGCTCGAAGATCGCGACGCGGGGCTTGTCGCCGCGCCGTTCGGCCGCGCGCCGGCGGCGGCGGTCCGCCACCCGCAGCGGCCAGGACAGCGCGCGCAGCGCGGCGGCGACGAAATCGAGCGCCCGGAAGGCGAGGAGTTTTTTCTTCCCGGGCAGGATTTCCCGCGGGGGATCGGGGAACGGAACGGGTGTCGTCATGCGGATTTCCAGGTCCAGAACGGGGAAAGACGGCCGGAGAAGCGCGTTTTCGACCCATCGGGGGAAAACAGCTCGGCGTCCACTTTCTCCGGGAAGTAGCAGCCGTGAAAGGCCTTTTCGGCGACGCGCGCGGCACGCACCGCGGCCCGCGCGAGCGGGGACGCGAACGCGCGCAGTTCGGCGCGCAGCCGCGCCGACTCCTCCGCGGTCCTGGCGGCGTCGAGCGAGGCGTTGGCGCCGGTGAGCGAATACGCGCCCAGGTACTCGGGCGCGAGCGACGCGCGAAAGCCCGAGGCGAGCGCGCGCAGGTAGAACTCCTTGTCCGCGAGGAGCCGGTAGCGGGAGGAGAACGGACGCGCCGCCTCCCACACCTCGCGGCGGAAGAAGACCGTGCACGAGAGCAGGTAGTTGACGCCGTTGCGCAGGTAGAGCGATCGCGCCGGGATTTCGCGGCGCGCGGCGCGCGGACGACCGCCGCCGCCGAGGATGAGGTAGTCCCCGAAGACGATCGAAATCTTCCGGTTCGACTCGAAGACTCGCTGCGCGGCGCCGAACGCCGCGGGAAGGTACTGCTCGTCGGCGTTGAGCCAGGAGAGCACGTCGCATCCGGCCGCGGCCGCGCGATCGAGCGCGCGTCCGATTCCGTCGTAGATGCCGCGGTCCGCGGCGGCCGCGAAATCGCATCCCTCCTCCGCGGCGATGTCGCGGACGGAGCGCGCGGAGGCCGACGACTCCTGGACGAACTGGACGGCGTTTTCCGGCGCGAGCCGCGCCGCCTCGGCGGAGGCCCGCACGGAGCGCGCGCAGGCGCGGAACGTCCCGCACCCGTCCAGCACCGCCGTGGCCACCCCGAATTTCATCGCACCCGAATCGCCCTCGTCACGGCTTCGCGGCGTCCCACGCCGAAAGGTCCGCGTCGAATCCCTCCCCGCCGGCTTCGCCGTCCGCGCCGTAGCACACGACGTCGAACGGCTTGCCGCCGGGGCCCGGCACGACGTACGCGTAGGGTCGCCCCCAGGGATCGTCCGGAACCGAAAGCGATTCGAGGTACCCGCCCGGACGAAACGCGCGCGGCGCGGGTTCCAGCGCCGACGGCGCGACGAGCGCCTCCAGCCCCTGCCGGGCCGTCGGCACGCGCCCGTTGTCGTCCTCGTACAGCGCGAGCGCCGTCTTGAACGACTCGATCTGCATCTTCGCCGCGTCGCGCTTGTGCTTCTGCGGCAGTCCGAGAACGTTCACGCCGACGACCGACGCGAGCAGCACCGCGATCGTGACGGCGATGATGACTTCGAGAAGCGTGAAACCGGCCTTTTCCACGGGACGTGTTCCTTTCATGGGAGCGGCGAGGACACCGAGCGGAAGAATTCCGCCGCCGCCGCGCGGTCTTCGCGCGACGTGATCCCGATCCAGCGCGAAGGCGAGCGCAGCACCTTCACGGACGCGAATCCGCGCGCGACCATCGCCGAGAGGGCGGTCGGCATCTGAAACTCGCGCTTCGGATCGCTTCCCGCGTCGGCGAGGAAGCGGGGAAACTCCTCCGCGAGGAACGTGGGAAAGCGCGGCGTGAAGCCGAAGAGATTCATCGAAACCGGCGTGTCGTCGTCATAGGATTCGCCCGTCGCCTCGTCCCGCACGACGCCGTCCGCGCCGCGGCGCAGCGCCGCGCGCTCGACAAGCCCGGAGAGCGTGCCGTCCGGCGCGACGGTGCAGACGCCGCGCGAGACCGGACCGTTCGCGGAAAGCGTATTCGCCATGCGGTAGGCGACCGAGCAGAAGGAGCCGGACGCCGGATCGGCGCCCTCCAGAAAATCCGCCGCCACGCGGAAAGACTCCGGTCCATAGTAGTCGTCGGCGTTCACGACCGCGAACGGCCCCGGAAGCGCCTCGCGGGCGCAAAGCACCGCGTGGGCCGTGCCCCACGGCTTTGCGCGCCCCGCAGGCACCGAAAACCCCGACGGCAGCATGTCGATCGACTGCCGGGCGTACGCAACCTCCGCGCGGCCTTCCCAGCGGCGCCCGACAACGTCGCGGAAGTCCGCCTCGATGTCCGGCCGCACGACGAACACGATGCGCGAAAAACCGGCCGCGAGCGCGTCGCCGACGCCGTAGTCGAGAATGAACTCGCCGCGCGGACCGATCGGGTCCATCTGCTTCAAGCCGCCGTAGCGGCTTCCCATTCCCGCCGCCAGTACCAACAAAGTCTTTTTCAAAGCCGAGCCTTTCGATCGAGCCGGACGATTCGCCGCCGGAAGAGGCGGACGTGCCGTCCGAACGACCGCCATCATACCAAAACCCCCGCCGGGCGGCAACCGGACGCGCCCGCGCCCTCCGTTATTCCACTTGACAATGTGGCTATAGTGGCTATAATCGCGGCTCGTCATTGGGTGAAACAGAGGAATCATGAAGACCTTGCTGCCATTCTCGGTGAACAAGAACGACGCGCGGTCGCTGGTGGATCAGGTGGCCGACGGCCTCCGCCAGGGCATTGTCGGCGGCCACTGGCGCGTCGGCGACGAAATCCCGTCGTCGCGCGAGCTGTGCCCGATGCTGGGCGTGAGCCGCATCGTCACAAGCGCCGCGCTGGAGCGCCTTGTGGCGGAGGGATACGTTCTCACCCGCCACGGGCTTCCCCCCACCGTCCGCGACCGCGCCGCCAGGCAGTGGCGGGGGCACGTGGTGCTGGTCTATCCGCAGGGGGACGTGGACTACTTCCCCACGATGTTCGCCGAGGAGCTGCGCCTTGGGCTGAACCGCGCGGGCTATCTCTTCACCCGCGCCAGCGTGGACCGCGCCGTCGAGGGCGGGCCCTGCGACTTTTCGCTCCTCGACGCCGCCCTTTCCCGCTCGGTCGATCTGGCCATCGTCTTCGACAACCGCGCCGCGATCTTCCGCCACCTGTCCGCGCGAAAGATCCCCTACGCCGCCGTGGCCCACTGCCGGACCACTCCGGACGGGGCCGTCGGCATGACGCGCTTCGACTACGAGGCGGCCGTCCCGGAGTTTGTGGCCGCCTGCCGCGCGGCCGGCGTCCGCAACGCCGTCGTCCTGCGCTGGGACAGCATGATGTGTGACGCCGCGCCGGCCCTGCGCGCCGCCGGAATCGCCGTGCGGGCGGTCCCGGTGAAACCCGACTTCTCGCATGGCAAGCACATCGGCGTCGAGGCGGCCGGCTACGAGGGCTTCGCGCGGCTTGCCGCCTCGGGGCGGCTCTCCCCCGATACCGTCGTCTTCGTGACCGACGACTACCTCGCACGCGGCGCCTTGTCCGCGATGCTGGCCGCCGGGCTGCGCCCGCCGGAGGACTTCCAGTTCGCCGTCTGGGCCAACGCCGGGCTCGGCCCGTTTTTCCCGCGCGAACTGTCCCGCATGGAGACCGACCCCAGGGCCGCCGGCACGGCCGCGGCGGCCGCCGCCATCGCCTACCTTGAAACAGGGCGCTACCCCTCCGACACCGCCATCCGCCCGCGCTGGTTCCCCGGCGAGACGATGGGAGCGTTGCTTCCGACAGAAGGCAATCGGAAGCAATCGACAGCAATCGACAGCAATCGAAAAGGATAGTCGCACCATGAAGTCGCAACAAACACTCCTTGCACTCTTTGCACTCTTTGCGACGAATGCTTCAGCGGCCACTCTCCTCTACGACTTTGAGACGGACGCCGAGCGCGCGGCCGTGCCGCGCGTCTCCAACGGCGAATTCGAGATCGGCGTCACAAACGGCTTCGCCACATCCGGCGATTCCGCGCTGTCGTTCGTCTGCAAGCCATGGCGGGAGGGCATGGATGAATGGCCGTCGTTCACGCTTCCGTCGCCGGTCGCGGATTGGCGCGGCTACGACCGCCTGGTCGTCGATGTCGTGAACGCCGGGGAGGAGGGCGACGATCTCTGCCTCTTCGTCGCGGGTCCGGAAGGGCGCATCCAAAACGGCCTCGCCGCCTCGTTCCGCCTCCCCGGCAAGGGCGGCGCGCAGTGGATCGTCCCGCTGACGTCGTGGCCCAAGACGACATCGCCGGGCGACATCGCGCGCATCCACTTCTTCGTGACGCGTCCGCAGCACTTCGCCGTGGCGCTCGACCGCCTGACGCTCCTGCGCGAGGGCGAGCCGGTTCCCGCGCCGGCCGGCCCGTGCGTGTGGCGCGACCTCCTTCCGCTTGTCGATGCCGACCGCCGGGAGGCGCGGAGCCTGGCCGCCGAACGCGCCGAGGAGACCGCTCACGCGCGCGACTACTTCCGCTTCCGCGAGGCGTGCGCCGCTGCGGGCCAGACCTCGCCGGCCCTTCTCCTTGGCGTCGCCTCGTCGATGGAGAAGGTGCTGCCGCGCGGTCGCTTCTCCGCAAAGGCCCTGACGGCTGAAGGCCTTTCCGTGCGCCTCGCCGGCAACGAATACGAGAGCGTCCAGTTCCTCGTCGCCCCGCGGAACGCCGACCTCGAAAACGTCCGCATCCGCGTGGAGGGCGAATTTGCCGCGAACGTCGCCGTCTCCCCCGTCGGCTACGTCCACACGACGCGCAAGCCTCCCTACCAGGTCGCCGACGGCCCGCACCGCGCCCTGCACGATCCGGCCATTGGCTGGTGGCCCGATCCGATCCTGGGCTTTCTCGACGGCGTCGCCGTCCGCGACCTCGACGTGCAGAGCTTCTGGATTCGCGTCCATTGCCCGGCCGGACAGCCCGCCGGCACCTACCGCGGCGCGCTCGTCGTGAGCGCCGACGGCGTGGAACCCGTGCGCGTCCCGTTCGCCGTGCGCGTGAACGGCTTCACGCTTGGCCGCGTCTCCGCCTTGCCGCTCGCGGTTGCATTTGCGCCGTGCCCGACCTTCCAGTTCGAGGGACCGGAGGGAATCGCCGCCGGAAAGGCTCTCCTGGCCGACCCGGAT
This sequence comes from uncultured Verrucomicrobiota bacterium, assembly GCA_946534105.1. Taxonomy (GTDB): domain Bacteria; phylum Verrucomicrobiota; class Kiritimatiellia; order RFP12; family UBA3636; genus UBA3636. Next base: position 3,080 of record CAMNCG010000070.1, on the reverse strand, counting down.
TCACCCGTGAACAAATGGCGTTGCCACGAGCGCGAATGGGTGGATTTCCTCGCCGACTACCTCATCCCGGCCGAGAATCTCTACCATCGTTGCGACACGAACCTCCTTCACGCTGTCCGCAGGTTGCGAGACGAAGGCCGCGCCGGAACCTTCAATCTCGGCTACTGGACAGTGCCGGCCTCGACAGGCGATGCGGACATTGCAGCATGGCGAGAAAAGACGATTCCCCGCCTCACCGAGATGCGCGACCTCGCGGCAGAACTTGGCATCCTCGATCTTGCCTACGCCTACGGTGCCGATGAGGCAGGAGCCGGCAGTTTTCCAGAAGTAGCCGCAGCAGTTCGGGAACTCAAGGCGGCCCTGCCGGGAATTCCCGTCTGCACCACAGCCTACGATCACGACTTCGGGGTGGACACGGAACTGTCATGCGTCGATTGGTTCGTGCCATCGACGCCGAAGTTCGACCAGGATAAGGTGGCCGCCTCGCGTGCCGCTGGCCACAAGGTTTGGTGGTACATTAGTTGCGTTCCGCCCGCGCCATCCGCGAACTTCTTCATCGAATGCCCCGGCATCGAGCCGCGCATCCTCATGGGGGCGCAGACGGTGCGGAATCGCCCGGACGGCTTTCTCTACTACGCGACGGCGATGTGGAATTCGAAGCGCTGCATCGGCGGTGGCCCGTTCACCGACTGGGATCCGCGCAGCTGGACGACCTACCACGGCGACGGCTCGTTGACTTGCGCCGGCCCGGACGGAACGCCGCTGCCGACCATCCGCCTCGAAAACTTCCGCGACGGCCTCGAGGACTACGCCTACGCGAAGCTTCTGGAGCAGAAGCTCCAGGAGGTCGGCGAGGATTGTTCACAATTGTTCACAAATGACAATTGTCCACAAATCGCAAATATAAATACAGTCATCCCAACCTCAAACCGCGCCTCGTGGGCGCGGCGCGCCCGCGAGGCGCTCGCCGTGCCGCGCGAAGTCGCGGTTTCCCTAACCGATTTCACTGACGACCCGGCGGCCCTCTACCGCTGGCGCGATGAAATGGCCGATCTCATTGAAGCAGCACCTACACCCCCAAAAACCTCCCAAGGAGAATAACCGTGAACACACTGCGCAGCATCCTCGCGTTCGCCATTGCCTCGGCGGCGCTTCTTCCTGTCCCGGTCACCATGGCGGCCTCCGGCGACATCGTCGTGACAGGCAGCACCCAACAAGGAGGCCGACTCGCCACAATCAGCCTGTCGTTCCCCGCGAGTCAGCAGGCATCCGCTCTCTGGCTTGCCTGGGGTGCCGCAGACGGCGGCGACGCCATCGGCAACTGGGACGACCTTGAATACCTCGGCGACGTCCCGGAGGGTGACACGACGTGGACAGGCCCTGTCGGCACCTACCACGCCGGCAAGACGTACGCACGCATTTTCCGGATTGCCGCAGACGCCTCGCTTGTTGAACTGGAAAGCGTGAGCGCTTCGGGCGGTGCCTACGTCCTCACGGATTTTCGTCCGACGGGATCCACGGTCGTCCGGTGCGATTTCCAGTTCGACGACCTTTCGGCAAACGTGGCGCTATTTGGCGCACGAAAGACTTCCGGCGACACCCAGTTCGTCATGATCCACACGATAGACCAGGGCTTCCGGCATGACTACGACGGCGGCATTGCGAATTCCAGGGTGATGGCGGCGACGGGAACCCGGTACCTTGTCGAAATGGACTACACGCGCCTGATGGTCAACGGCGAGCCCGTTGTTGACCTTCACTATTCCGGTCCAAGCAACTTCACCACGCCGTGCCCGCTCATGGTCTTCGCCATGAACAACAACGGATCGTCCGCCGCGCCCGCCCCGGCGACGATGCACTCGTTCCAGGCGTGGGGCGACACGGCTCGAACCACGCTCGCGCTCGACCTTGTCCCTTGCGCGAAAAATGGCGTCGCCGGGTTCTGGGATCGCGTGTCCGGCACGTTCCTTTCACCAACGGGCGGCAGCCTGACTGCCGGCGCGGCGGCGGTGCATTCCACGTGCGGAGCGATTGCGGGCACCAGCGCGGCGCTGCGCCCATACGGCTCCGACCGCACGATGGCCGTCGCGAAGTTCTACCGCGAAGGCCGCCAGCCGAAAGCCAATCTGACATTCACGGCAGGCCTCGCCGAGTGCGGTCTGGTGGCCGTTCATGGTCCGGCGGATGCGGGTGACGACATCGCAGATTGGCCGAACGCCGCGTTCCTCGGCACAATCCCCGCCTCGACGACCTCGATGACGGCGACAATTCCGTGGAGAATTCCGGACGAGACGCCTCACTTCTTCCGATTCTTCCTCGTCTCGCCCATCAATCCTGTGACAGGAGACAGTTTCCGGCTCTTTGAGGGACTTCGCGCAAATGGTGGGTCATACGTCCTCACGGATTTCACGCCTACCGGGACCACGGTCGTTCAATGCGACTGCCAGTTCGACGACCTTTCGGCAAACGTGGCGCTCTTTGGCGCGCGCAAGGCTTCCGGTGACACCCAGTTCGTCATGATCCACACGACAGACCAGGGCTTCCGGCATGACTACCACGGCGGCATTGCGAATTCCAGGGTGATGGCGGCGACTGGAACTCGCTATCGTATCGAAATGGACTACACGCGCCTGATGGTCAACGGCGAGTCCGTTGTTGATCTTCACTACTCCGGTCCAGACAACTTCACCATGCCGTGCCCGCTCATGGTGTTCGCCATGAACAACAACGGATCGTCCGCCGCGCCCGCCCCGGCGACGATGTATTCATTCCAGGCGTGGAGCGACACCGCCCGATCGACGCTCGCGCTCGATCTCGTGCCTTGCGAATACAATGGCGAGGCCGGTTTCTGGGACAAGATCGGCCAGCGGTTTCTTGGCGACTCCGGCGCTGGCATTTTGGGAACGTCAGGCGCGGAACTCGTGAATCACGGTGCCGAAGTCTTTTCACGCTCCGCAACGCTCCCATTGCCGGAGCCATCGGCTTTAGTGATTACCGTTCGCTAGGGGGTTAACGGCATGAAGAGAATGGCGGCCGCTGCGCTCGCAGTCCTAATGGCTGCTGGCGCAGCGGCCCAGACC
>CAMNCG010000069.1 GCA_946534105.1 uncultured Verrucomicrobiota bacterium | reverse complement strand
GGGGGGGGGGGGGGGGGGGAGCCGGTCGCCCGGCCCGTCGCGGCGGATGGAGAACGGCTGGTCGCCGACCATCACGGAGCAGGCGTCATCGTCGAACTCGAGCGGCAGGCCGAGCCGAGCGGAGAGCGCCGCGAGCGCGGCTTCGGAGACGCCGGGGGTCATGCCGCCACCTCCTGCTGTCCGGGATCGCGGATGAAGGTCGCGCGGTCGATCTTGCCGTAGTGCTCGATGCACTTGAGCAGGACGCCGAAGCTCTTGTTCAAGGCGATCTCGGCGTTGCCGCCGGCGCGGTGCCCCATGTCGTATTCGATCTGGTCGGTGAAGAGGCGTCCGCCGTACATGATCCGCTCGAGATTCTGCCTGCAGGCGCGCGCCCCGTTGTCGCCCGCCTTCGGGTTGAGCCCGCGCTCGACCATGGACTTGATCGTGTCGGCGATCGCCTTCTGCGCCTTCGCGACGTCCACGATCTTGTCCTTGAAGGCGAACTTGAGCATCTGGGCGCAGCGCAGGGCCTTGCCTTCGATGTCGTTGAGGCAGTTGCCGATGGCGTAGTCCTTGTGGGACTGCTCGACGCCGCGGGCGAGGAGGTGGACGAGGCGCATGCCGTCGTTCGGCGCATCCTTGTAGGCCGCCGTCGCGACGTTCTCGACCAGGCGGCGGAAGGCGACGGCCGTGTCCTCATCGTTGTTCTTCTTCGTGCCGCGAAGGGTATCGAGCGCGTTGCGTACCGCCGCCTCGAGCTTGTCGTCGGGGATGTCGAGCCCGGGGCGGAGCTCCTTCTTCACGGCCTTCACGAGAGCGGCGAAGTCCTCGGCGCTTCCCTTGGCGTAGAAGTCGGCGGCCTTGAGGACGCCCGTGGCGCACAGGTCCTGCTTCGTGGCGAACGTTGTCTTCCCGACATTGCGGGTCTTGTTCTCGACCATGCCCATCAGGTGGGCGTCGTCCATGTACATCTCGACGAACTTGTCGAAGTCCTTGTCGATGTCGGAGGCGGAGACGGGCTTCATGACCGGCGCCCCCTGCTTGTCCACGAGCGTGGTGACGGTCCATTTGCCGGTCTTCGCGTCCTTCTCGGCGGTCGTGACGGGGCGCAGCGCGCCGCAGAGGTTCTCGTAGAGGAAGCTCTTTCCCTTCGCTTTGATCGCCTGCTCCACAAGCGGGGCGATCTCGGCGTCCTTCTTGAAGAGCATGGTCTCAACGCGCTTGTCGATTGCCTCCTCGATCACCGCCTCGTCCGTGATGCCCTTCTCGGCGCACTGGGCGCGGACCGCGGCCTCGCATTCCTTGCGCGCGGCCTCGCGTAACGGCGCCTTCACCTCGTCGGCGAGCGCGTTGAACTCGGCCGTCACGCTGTAGGCCAGGTCGTGCTTCTCCTCGGAGCGGCCGGCGGTGACGATGTTCATCGCCCTTCCGATGTATTCCTGGATGTTGTCGCCCTTGGCCTCGACGCACGCGCCGTCGAACTTGCGCAGGAAATCGAGCGCCTGCGTGTTCTTGTCCGTCATGACGTTCACGGCGTTGAGGAATCCGTCGATCACCGTGTCGAGCATGTTGAGGACGTAGTGTTTGATCTCCTGCTCGCTCTTGCCGATGTTGTTTTCGAGCGTGTGCGTGAGGAAGCCGGCGTTGCGGACGATCTCGTCGCACTCCGTGCCGGACGGGACGTTCGTGAGCTGGTTGCGCAGCGCGGCGAGCTTGCCGATCTCGCCGAGCTTCGAGAGCAGTCTGGCCATGTTCGGCGGCATGCCGTTGCCCTCGGTGGCGCGAATGAATTTCGCGGCATCGTCCTCGGAAAGCGAGTCGGCCGTATCCGGCATCGCGAAGACCTTCATGACCGTCTTCGGATAGCGGATGCCGTCCTTGTCGATCTTGTCGTAGTTCGCGTGGAGGACGTCGATGATGCCGTCGATCGCCGTGTTCACGGCCGCGACGTTGGGGTTGTTTTGGAAACCCTTGGCCGCAGGCGGCTCCTGCGCCTTGTTGTCGGCCGCGACGTTGGGGTTGCCCTTGACCCCTTCGTCGATCCCCGCGTTCTCGGCCGCGACGTTGGGGTTGTTTTGGATGTCCTTCGCCTCAGGCATCCCCTGCGCCTTGTTGTTGGCCGCGACGTTGGGGTTGTCCTTGACCCCTTCGTCGATCCCCGCGTTCTCGCCCCCGACGTTGGGGTTGTTTTGGAGATTCTCCATCACGGGCGGCTCCTGCACGTTGTCATTGTCCACCATGTCATGGACGACGCCGCCGGGAACGCCCTCGCCCACGCCCGCCTTCGCCTGGTTGTTGACCCAATCGTCATATTGAGCCTGGAGCGTCTGCGTGAAACGGGTGAGAGTGGAGGATCGGAACAGGTTCGTGAACCAGTTGCCGCTCGCGAACTTGGCGTTCACCTTCCCATCGACGAACGAGACGTCGAAGGTGTTGTGGTTGACCTGTATCTTGCCGTTCTTGGGCGCGGCCCCCTGCGTGGATAGGAAATGGTCCTGGAACGAGATGTCGCGGATGTGCTGGACGGAAGGCAGAGGCATGGGTTCTTCTCCTGGGTCGCGGGACCCGTTGCGTTTGGTGTGACGCCGATTCTACACGAAACCGGGGGAAACGTTACCGAGTCCCGGAAGCGGGCGAGAACGGGTCGGACGCGGCACGGGACGCCGCGCGCCACTGGCGGGGAGTTTGACCGGTTTCGCGCTTGAAAAGCGTGGCGAAATGGCGAGCGGACGCGATCCCGACGAGGTTCGCGACGGCGCCGATGCTGCGTTCCGGACCCGCGAGGAGTTCCTTGGCCTTTTCGATGCGGCAAAGAAGGAGGAACTGGTGCGGGGGAAGTCCGGTGCGCTGCCGCACGCGGTCCGTGAGCTTCGGCACGCTCATCGCCGCGAGGGCGGAAAGCTCTTCGAGCGTCCACTCCCGGGCGCAGTCGCCGCGCATCCGCTCCAGCAGGGCCGCGAGCCGGGCGTCGTCCTCCTCCCGGCCGTCGGCGCGGGATGCCTCGAAAACGTCGATGAAGAGCCGGAGGACCGCCTCGCGGAGCAGAAGTCTGCGCTCCGGCGACCGGCGGGAGACGTTCCGGTAGACGTTCCAGACGCGCCGGAAATCGAACACGAGCTCCTTGGAAGCGGGAAATCGGATCGGAAGCGAGCGAAGACCGCCCACGAGCCACCGGGTCTCCCTGAGGGAAAAGCCGGGCAGCGGAGCGCCGCCCTCCGGAAGACGGAACCAGACCCACGTGGTGGAAAGGTTTTTCGGCTTCGGGCGGATGACGTGCGGCACCTCCGGCTGGAGGACCATCACCGTGCCCGTCGGGAACGGATGCACATGGTCGCCGCAGTCGATCGTGAGTCCGCGCCCGCGACGGCAGAGCAGGATCTCGACCATCCCCGGATGAACATGCAGCTCCGGATCGTTCCCCACCTTCGTGTAGTGCGCCTCGCCGAGCGCCGGGAGATACGGAAGGCCGTCGGCCGACAGATCGACGACCGTCGCCTCGCCGATGTCCGAATACTTCGGCGTCGCCTTTTCGACCCCGGCGGGAAGGGGGCTTCCGCCGGTGCGCGCCGCGTCGACCGTTTTCCGTTTCATGTGAGAGACTCCGACGTCGCATTCTAGCAAAGGGGACGCGGCTCGTGCAAGATTCTCATTTTTTCTCAAAAGTTTTTCAAATTTTCTCGCAAAAGCGCCTTGTTCCGGCCGGGTGCGTGTGATAGGGTTGTTTTTGCCGGGCCGCGAGAAACGCGGGGCGCAGCGCCCGGCACCCGACGGCGCTCCGCCAACCGACACTGGAAATGACAGTCCAAACTGACAGCTACATGTTCGAGATGATCCGGACGGAAATCGCCGACGCCGTGGGCGCCGCGAACGTCGACGTGAAATTCGCCGACAAGTTCGGTCACTCGATCGACTACTACTGGATCCCCGAAATGTGGCACGACCGCGGCCGGCCGTGCCCGCAGGCCGACTTCATCGTGCATCCGGGAAGCACCGAGGAAGTCTCCCGCGTGATGAAGATCGCGAGCCAGTACAAGATCCCGGTCGTCCCGTGGGGAGGCGGCTCCGGCTCGCAGGGCGGCGCGCTGCCGGTCTTCGGCGGCATCGTCCTGGACATGAAGCGCATGAACAAGTACTACGGCGTCGACAAGGAGAGCTACACCGTGCGGTGCCAGACGGGCATCATCGCCCGCCACCTCGAATGGAACTGCAACAAGGAGGGCTTCTCGACGATGCACCTGCCGGCCTCGATCGCCTGCGCCACGATCGGCGGCTTCCTCGCGCACCGCGGCACCGGCGTCCTTTCGACCAAGTACGGCAAGATCGAGGACATGGTGATGTCGCTCGAAGTCGTGACCCCGAAGGGCGAGATCATCCGCACGCTCCCCGTCCCGCGCCACGCCTCCGGCCCGGACCTCACGATGCTCTACCTCGGCAGCGAGGGAACGCTCGGCGTCATCACGGAAGTGACGCTCAAGGTCCACCCGCAGCCCGAGTCGCGCCAGTTCCGCGCCTACATCTTCCCCGATTTCCACACCGCGATGCAGGCGGGCGCCTCGCTCATGCGCTCCCGCCTCGGGCCGTGCGCGATGCGCCTCTACGACGAAACGGAGACGAAGACGCACGTCTCCAAGGTGTTCGGCATCGACCTCGACAAGGGCGCCTACCTCGTCTTCGGCTTCGACGGCCGCAAGGACGTCGTGGAACTTCAGATGAAGCACGCCCGCGAGATCATGGAGGGCCAGTTCCACGGCAAGGACCTGGGCGCCAAGGGCGGAGAGTGGTGGTGGGAGAACAAGTACAAGTTCTTCTATCCCGGGTACATGTTCCACGTCCCGCAGGCCTTCGGCACGCTCGACACCGTGGCGGACTTCGCCCACATCGAAAAGGTGTACTGGGCGATGAAGAACGTCGTGAACAAGGAGTTCCCGGACGCGCGCTTCATCGGCCACTTCTCGCACTGGTACGAATGGGGGTGCATGCTCTACGCGCGCTTCATCTTCCCCGGCGACAAGGTGCCTCCGGACCCGCGGGACGCCGCCGCGCTCTACAACGCGGTCTGGGACAAGGCGATCCGCGCCGCCATCGCGAACGGCGGCGTGATCAACGAGCACCACGGCGTCGGCCTCAAGCTCGGCCGCTACGTCAAGGACCTCTACGGCTCCGCCATGCCGGTTCTTGAAGGCATCAAGAAACAGCTTGATCCCGACGGCATCATGAACCCTGGAAAACTCGGACTGTAAGCCCAACGAGACTTTTGCCATGAACATTTCCAACTACGAGGAAGCCATCCTGAACTGCCGGTTCTGCTTCATGTGCCGGCACCTCTCCGCGATCGGCAACGTCCGGTTCACGGAGGTGGACACCCCGCGCGTCCGCGCCGCGATGCTCTACGGCCTGCGCACCGGCACCAATTCGTTCGACGACGAGGACTTCGTCGACGCGCTCTACCGCCAGGACCTCTCGGCCTGCTGCGTCCACCACTGCGTGAACCACTTCGACGAAAACGGTCTCGCGCTCGCCGCGCGCGCCGACGTCGTCGAGGCGGGCAAGGCCCCCGAAGCCGTGAAGGCGCTCGCCGCCGAACTCGCCGCGACGTCGTCGTGGAAGGCGTCCGGAAAGGGCGACCTCGCCTGGTTCGAGGACGACACCACGGCGTCCGACCGGAGCGCCGTCGCCGCCGCGAAGAAGCTTTTCGCCGCCGCGAAGGTCGCGCCGAAGACCATCACCGGCGGCTGCATCGGCAAGGCGCTCAAGGTGCTCGGCTTCCTGCCGGAGGCGAAGGCCGCCGCGGAGAAGTTCGCCGCGTTCCTCGCCGCGGAGGGCGTGAAGACGCTCGTCGTCTCGAATCCGGCGGCCTACGACGCGCTGACGCGCGACTACGCGGACTTCGGAGTGAAGCTTCCGTGCAAGGTCCTGCACATTTCGCAGTGGATTCTCCAGGCCAAGTTCACGTTCGCGAAGAAGGCCGGTCCGGTCCATCCGCTCGCCGACGACTTCCTGCGCAACTACGACGGCGTCGACGCCCCGGAGAAGCTGCTCAAGGCGCTGAAGGCCGAGTGCCTCCCCTTCGGCACCAACGACGAGGAGACGTACAACTGCGGCGAGGGCGCCGTCGTGCTCGACCGGCTCCACCCCGAGCTCGTCGAGGCGCTGGCGAAATACGTCGCCGCGCGCGCCGATGATCCGGAAAGGGACACGCTCGCCGTCGCCTCCGTTTACGTCAAGCGCGCGCTCGCGAAGGCCGGTCTCCGGGCCGTCACCCTCGAAGAGCTCGCCGCCAAGTGCCTGTAGCGGCCCGTTCCGCTTCCGGGCGCGGCTCGCGCCCGTCACGCCGCCGTCCGACGTCCGCGCCGGACGGCGGCGCGGATTTCGGGGGTTGTGGTATCCTCGTCCCCGCAACGGCATGACGGGCGCGAACCCGCGTCCGGCCGGGCGCGACGACATGAATCCTTTCGAACAATTCGCCACCGAAACCCAGAAGGCCCTCCAACTCGCGAATCGCGAAGCCCACGCGGCGGGAAAATCCGCGATTGGGGCGTCCAACGTGCTCGTCGGTCTGGCGTGCCTTCCCCCCGGACCGTTCAAGGCGATCGCCGAAAAGCTTGGTCTCGAACCGCGGCGCGTCCGCTACGCGCTGGAAAAGTACGAGGCGGCCTCCGGATCGGACGTCGCCTCGATGGGGCCGCTTCCCTTCACGCCGCGCGTCCGGAAGATCCTCCAGCTCGCCATCGCGGAGGCGCGCGAGGCGCGGTGCCGCATGGTGATGCCGGAACATCTCCTGCTCGCGCTTCTCCGCGAAGGTTCCAGCGTCGCGGCGAAGGCCCTCGCGGATCTCGGGATCGACTACGACCGCGCCGCCGAAGCCGTCCGCCAGGCCGACGAGGAGGCGGAGGAAGAGGAGGACGGCGACGAAGACGACGGCCCCTCCGGGCCGACCGGGCCGGCGCCGGGGCCGCTCGGCTTTCTGGGAACGCTCGGTCCGCTCGGTCCGGTGAAGGATTCCGGCAAGGACGAGGACGGTTCCGACGAGGGCGCCAAACCGGACGGCGTGCCGGACGGAGCGCCCGCCGGGGACGCGGAAAAACCGGCGCAATCGCCCTCCCCCGCCCCGTCCGGCGGCGCCGACGGCGGGGCCGCGGCGAAACCGCACCGACCCCGCCGGGACACCCCGGCGCTCGACACGTTCGGTCGCGACCTTGTGAAGGCCGCGCGCGAAGGGAAGCTCGACCCCATGATCGGCCGCGCCCGCGAACTGGAGCGGCTCGTCCAGATCCTCTGCCGCCGCGGCAAGAACAACGCCGCGCTCATCGGCGAGGCCGGCGTCGGCAAGACCGCCGTCGTGGAGGGCCTCGCCAAGGCGATCGCCGACGGCGACGTGCCGGAGCCGATGCTCCGCAAGCGCATCGTTTCGCTCGACCTCACGCTCATGGTCGCCGGCACGAAGTTCCGCGGCCAGTTCGAGGAGCGGATCAAGCACGTCATCGACGAGACGCGGCGCTCCGAGGGGGAAATCATCCTCTTCATCGACGAAATCCACACCCTCGTCGGCGCCGGCGACGCCGAGGGCGCCATGGACGCCGCGAACATCCTCAAGCCCGCCCTCGCCCGCGGCGAAGTGCAGTGCATCGGCGCGACGACGCTCGACGAATACCGCAAGTCGATCGAAAAGGACCCCGCGCTCGAACGCCGGTTCCAGACGCTCCGCATCGAGGAGCCTTCGGTCGAGGAAACGGTCGAAATCCTCCGCGGTCTCGCCCCCCGGTACGAAGCCCACCACAAGGTCCGCTACACCGACGACGCGCTGGAGGAGGCGGCCCGGCTCTCCGCGCGCTACGTGAGCGGCCGCCAGCTTCCCGACAAGGCGATCGACCTCATCGACGAAAGCGGCGCCCGCGCCCGCATCGTCTCCTCGACCCGCCCCGCTTCCTTTCAGGAGGAGGAGCGCGCGATCCGCGATCTCGAAAAGACGAAGGAGGAGGCCGTCGCCGTCCAGGACTTCGAAAAGGCGGCGCGCCTTCGCGACGAGCTCGTGGAGCGCCGCAAGTCGCTCGACGAGCGCGTGGCCGAATGGAACAAGGCGCGCGAGGAAAGCGGATCCGCGGTCGTGGACGGAGACGCCATCGCCCTCACGCTCTCCCGCTCGACCGGCATTCCGGTCGCCCGCATGGGGCGCGACGAGGCCGCGCGCATGCTCGGGCTCGAAGGCGAACTCGAAAAGACCGTCGTCGGCCAGAAGGAGGCGATTTCCGCCGTGGCCCGCGCGCTGCGCCGCTCGCGAACCGGACTGCGCGACGCGCGGCGCCCGATCGGCTCGTTCCTCTTCCTCGGCCCGACCGGCGTCGGCAAGACGCTCCTCGCGCGCACGATCGCCGAACAGGTGTTCGGCTCGGAAAAGGCGCTGATCCAGGTGGACATGTCCGAGTACGCCGAGCGCCACGAGGTGTCCCGCCTCGTCGGCGCGCCTCCCGGATACGTCGGCTACGATCAGGGGGGCCAGCTCACCGAGCGCGTCCGCCGCCGCCCCTACTCGGTCGTCCTCTTCGACGAGGTGGAAAAGGCCCATCCCGACGTGATGCAGACGTTTCTCCAAATTCTGGACGAAGGCCGGCTCACCGACGGGCAGGGCCGGAAGATTGACTTCCGCAACACGATCGTCATTCTCACGAGCAACCTCGGCGTGGACGCCACGCGGGGTTCGCGCCGTTTCGGCTTCGGGGAAAACGGCGACGACGCGGCGCAGGAGCAGATGCGCGCGCACGTCATGGACGCGGCGAAGCGCACGTTCCGCCCCGAACTCCTGAACCGGTTCGACGCCACGCTCGTCTTCCGGCAGCTCGCGCGCGAGGACATCGTCGAAATCCTGCGCAAGGAACTCGCCGGCGTCCTGGCGCGCCTCGCGGAGCGGGGCATCGAACTCGCGCTCGACGATTCGGCCCTCTCTCGCCTCGCCGAAGCCGGCATGGATCCGGCCTACGGGGCGCGACCGCTCCGCCGCGCGATCGAATCCCTCCTCGAAGATCCCCTCGCGGACGCCCTCCTCCGCGGCTCCATCGCCGCGCCCTGCCGCCTCAAGGTCTCCGCGGCCCCCGGAGCCCCGCTCTCGTTCGACCCCGCCCCTTGAAATTTCCCCCGCAAAGGAAAGCCCGCATCGTCCAATAGCGCTTCGGACCGGCCGCGACCGACGTCGAGTTCGACCCGCACCGGAAGTTCCTCAAAAAGGCCGGCTACGCCGGCAACGCCGTTTCGACGCACCCCGCGTACGTCGAGCTTGGCCTCCGCGCCAACTGCTTCTGGAGCGACGACCCCGAAGAGGCGAAGGGCCTCCTCGACATGGGCATGGACAGCATCCTCACGAACGACTGGCTCCGCCTCTCGAACGCCCTCGGGCTCAAGTAGCGAGAAATGCCTCCGCGGCCGCGGCGAAGGCCGCGAGATCGTCGGCGAGGAAGTCGGCGTACCGGTCGAGCGGCGTTGCGCCGCGGTTCACGATCGCGAGCCGGGCGCCGCGGCGGAGGGCCTCCGCGGGGAGCGAGGCCGCGGGCTGGACGACGAGCGAGGAGCCGAGCACCGTGACGAAATCCGACTCCGCGACGAGCGCTTCGGCGCCGAGCCAGACGTCCTGCGGCAGCCCTTCGCCGAAGAACACGATGTCCGGCTTGTAGACGCCGCCGCACCGCGCGCAGCGGGGCACGGCGCCGGGAACGCCGCCCCGGATCGCCTGGATTTCGGCGAAGGTTTTTTCGTCGCCGCACCGGCGGCAGTGGTGCAGCGCCGGCCCCCCGTGCACGGCGAAGACCGGCGACGACCCCGCGCGTTCGTGCAGGCCGTCGATGTTCTGCGTGACCACCCCGGCGCAGAGCCCCGCACGCTGCAGCGCGACGAGCGCCTCGTGCACCGGCCCCGGCTTCACGCCTCCGCCGCCGTAGACGAGCGCTTCCGCGCGGGAGTAGAAGAACGCCGGATCGGCGTCGAACAGCGAAATTTCGAACATCCGGGCCGCGTCCGGATCGCGGTAGACGCCGTCCGGCCCCCGGAAATCGGGAATCCCGCACAGCGTCGAAACGCCGGCGCCCGTGAAAAACACCGGCTTCCGCGCCCCGGAAAGCCGCTTGAAATAGGGTTCGAACCGCCCGGTCCCGGGGGCGCCTGCATGGTTTCCGTCCGTCATGCCCCCGAGTCTACCACACCGCCGCTCCGGGCGGAGCGGGACTCAGGCGAGCAGCGCGGCGACGCGGAGCGGCAGTTCTCGCCCGAGGAACGGGCAGTTGCGCGAACGCGACGCGAGGTCGCCCGCGAGGGGCGTCCAGGGACCGGTCCGGAGCACCGCGACGCGCGCTTCGGCGCCGGGCGCGAGAGAAGGCGCCGGGCGGCGGAGCACCGCCGCCGGGCCCTTCGTCCAGCGCGCGGCCCAGTCGACCGGGCGCATGCCGGACTCCACGACCATCGCCTGCCAGGTGGCGGCGAGCGCGGTTTCCATGCCGAGGCACCCGAACGGCGCCGACGCGAAGCCGCGCGCCTTGGCGGCGGCGGGATGCGGCGCATGATCGGTCGCGAAGCAGTCGACCGTGCCGTCGAGAACGCCCCGCCGGAGCGCCTCGCGGTCGGCGCGCGTTCCCAGCGGCGGATTCATCTTCCAGGACGCGTCGTCGCCGGGAATCTCCTCGGCCGCGAGCAGGAGGTGGTGCGGCGTCGCCTCGCAGCTGAGGGCCTGGAGCCCCGCGGCGCGCGCTTCGGCGACGAGCCGCACCGACCGGGCCGCCGAAAGATGCTGGAGGTGCAGCCACGCCCCGGTCTCCCGAGCGAGCGCGAGGTCGCGTTCCACGGCGGCGGTTTCCGCTTCGTCGGGAAAAAGGCGCAGGCCGCGTTCCCGGGCGAACGGGACGTCCCGCACGACGCCGCCGGCGGCGATCGCGGCGCGGACCGCGTGGTCCATGACCGGAAGCTCCAGCCACGCGGCCTCCCGCATGACCTCGCGCATCACGCCGTCGTCCTCGACCATCGCGCCGTCGTCGCTGAGCGCGACGGCGCCGGCGCCGGCGAGTTCCGCCGCGGGCGCGGGCTTCCGCCCCGCCCTGCCCTCCGTGCAGCACCCCGCCACCGCGTAGCGCACGCGCCGCTCCGGGGCGAGCGACGCGAGGGCGCGCTGGTCGAAAACCGATTCCGGCGTGTCGATCGGCGGCACGGTGTTCGGCATCGCGACGACCTGCCCGAAGCCGCCGCGCGCGGCGGCGGCGAGGCCGCTCGCGACCGTTTCGGCCTCCTCGCCGCCGGGCTCCCGGAAATGGACGTGCAGGTCGATCGCCGCCGGCATCGCGAGACAGCCCGACGCGTCGAATTCCGGCGCGCCGGCAGGCGGGGCGTCCACGAGGACGCGGCCGTCGGAAAAGAGGTCGCGGACGGCGTCTTCGCCCGTCGCCGGATCGAGAGCGCGGACGTTGCGGAGCGCCCAGCCGCGGCGGAAGGCGTCCGGGAGGGAGCCGGGAAAAACGGGAAATGCGGGGAGGTTCATCGTTCGAGGGCGTTCCGGATCGCGGCGGCGGCGGCGGCCGGTTCGAGACCGCAGGCGCGGAGCAGGTCGGCGCGGGAAGAAGCGTGGGGGAGGAATTCGTCCGGCCAGCCGAAGGAAACGACGCGCGGACGGGACGGGTGGCCGGAAAGGACGTCGCGCACGGCGTCGCCGAAGCCGCCGGTCCGGATGCCGTCCTCCCAGGTGAAAAAAACGCGCACGCCGGCGTCGGCCTGGGCTTCGAGCGCCGGCGTCGCGGCGAAGGGATTCCCGCCCGCGGCGGCCTGGGCGCGCAGGAGCGCGGCGTCGACCGGCTTGGCGAAACGGGCGTCGACGCGGACGGAACCGACGCCGAGCGCGAGCAGCGCGTCGCGCACGGCGTCCGCGTAGGCGTCCTCGGGCCCCAGGGTCCAGATCGCGGCCGGAGGACGCTCCTCCGTGCGCGAAAGCTCGGCCGCGCGGCCGACCGGTAGCGCCGTGCCGTCGTCCGAGGCGGTGTCGTCGCGCGCCGCGCCGCGGGGCCAGCGCACCCCCGAGGGCCCGGACAGCCCGAGCGCGGTGCGCAGCATCCTGCGCATTTCGCACGGCGTACGCGGCGCCATGACGACGACGCCGGGAACGCCGCGCAGGAGCGCGACGTCGAACACGCCGTGGTGCGTCGCGCCATCGCCGGGCACGACGCCCGCGCGGTCGAGCGCGAGCAGAACCGGGAGCCCCTGGAGCGCCGCGTCGTGGACGAAGTTGTCCCACGCGCGCTGGAAAAACGTCGAATACACGGCGGCCACCGGCCGCATCCCCGCGGCGGCGAGCCCGGCCGCGAAGGTGAGCTCGTGCGCCTCGCAGATGCCGACGTCGCGGAAACGCTCCGGACGGGACTTGGCGAAACCGGAAAGGCCCGTGCCGTCGGCCATGCCGGCCGTGATCGCGAAAATCCGCGGGTCGCGGGCGGCTTCTTCGCAAAGAAACGCGCCGAAGGCGTCGCTCCACCGCACGAAACCGGCGGGCACCGTGGCGCGGCGCCCCGTCGCGGGATCGAACGGACCGGTCGAATGCCACGGCTCCGGGTCGCGCTCGGCGGGGGCGAATCCCCTGCCCTTCCGCGTCGAAACCCGGACGAGGACCGGGCCGCCGGCGCGCTTGGCCTCCTCGAACGCCGCGACGAGCGCGGACACGTCATGCCCGTCGACGGGACCGGCCGTGCGGAAACCGAAGCGCGCGAACGCCGCCTCGGCGCCGCCGGAGCGGAGCGCGCGGGAAAGCGCGCCGGTGGGCGCGCCGATGGACATGCCGTTGTCGTTCAGCACGACGACGAGGCGCCGCGGCGCGCCGGGCGCGTTGTCGAGCGCTTCGAGGGAAACGCCGTTGGCCATCGACGCGTCGCCGACGACGGCGACGACCGCCCCTGGCTCGCCGCGCAGGTCCCGCGCCGTCGCGATCCCGAGCGCGGCCGAAAGCGCCGTGCCGGCGTGACCGGCGCCGAAGACGTCGTACGGAGACTCGGCGCGGCGCAGAAACCCGGAAAGCCCGCCGGTCGTCCGGAGCGTGCCGAACGCGCCCGCCCGGCCCGTCAGGAGCTTCCACGCGTACGCCTGGTGCGAGACATCGAAGAGCACGGCATCGCGCGGCGGCTCGAACGCCCGCAAAAGCGCGATGCAGAGTTCCACCGTGCCGAGATTCGAGGCGAGGTGCCCGCCCCGAAGCGACGTCACGCGGACGATCTCGGCCCGGACCTCCGCGGCGAGGTCCGCGAGCCGGTCCGGAGCAAGCGAGGCGACGTCGTGCGGCGTCCCGATTTCGGCGAGGAGCGACATGCGCCTCGGATCAGACCTGCAGGAACCCGCCGCCGGAGGCGAGGTCGGAGTCGTCCTCCGCCGCGGCGCGGGCTGCGGCCTCGGCGGCGGGCCGGTAGTCCGCCAGAAGGTGGCGCCAGTTTTCGGCGGTGTTGAGGAGGTATTCCAGCATGGAGTCAAAGGCCTTGCCATCCAGGACCGCGAGGGCGACGCGGCGGCAGAGCATGTAGCGGCCGCTTTCCCCCGACTTGGCGAAAAAAGCCTCCGATTCGAGGTTGTAGGAGAGGAGCAGGTCGGCGAAGTCGGCCCGTCCCTCGGCGGGGGGATCGCCAATGACGGCGGTGGCGACCAGGTCTCCGCCGATCTCGGCGAGTGCGACGGCGATGCCGTCGACTTCAAGCGCGGCCACGCCGTCCTCGGCGGCGAGGCCCTCGATGCCATGACGCGCGGCAAAATCGGAAACAAGTTCTTTGAAGTCCACGTTGCGGGTTCTCCTTGTCGGTTGTTGGAAAAAAAAGGATGAAGGGAAACGGGGTCAGGACGCCTTCATTTCGTTCCACTCGTCGTCGGCGTCGTCGCCGGCGGGGGCGGAGGGTTTGCGGCCGTGGTCCAGCGCCAGGCGGAGGAGGCCGAAAACGGCGTACGGCACGACGACGGCGACCAGCACGAGCTTCCAGAACGGGAACGGGTGCTCGAGCGCCGGCTGCCGCCGAGAAAGGTTCCAGAAGATCAGGACGCAGGAAATCCAGACGGCGGTGAAGTTGGGCAGGGCGTCGCCGGAGTGCATCAACCGGAGTCCGGACGTGCGGCGGCGGGTGAAGGGCCAGAAGAGGTTCGAGCCCATGTGGCCGAGCTGGTCCTCCAGGACGTGGACGGCGTAGCAGCCGGCGATGGTGGCGAGCCCCTGCCAGGCGAGGGTCCAGGCGCCGAAGCAGCAGGAAACGAGAGCCCAGAGCAGGCCCAGGAAGAGTCCGACCGTCAGGGCGTGGGACCATTCGCGGTGCCACGGAAGGAATTCAAGGTCGAAACCCCCGTCGGCGCGCGGGACGAACCCGACCGACGGGCCGTCGAAAATGTCCGCCACGAGGTCGGCGTCGTACGTCTGGACCACCGGCGCGGGAAGAGGCGCCCGGCCAACGGCGCCGGGGTCTTCGGTCCCCTCCACCGGGACCTGCCCGGTGTTGACGACCGGGCCGAGGCGGCAGACGACCTCCCGGGCGTCGTTGTCGAACGTCACGCGGTACCGGCGCCAAAAATCGGCCCCGAGGCGGATGGTGCCGAGCTTGAGGCGGACGGGGCGCTTCTCCCGGACGCCGATCGCGACCGCGCGGGCGACCTCGCCAGCGATCTTCCGCGGATCGGGGTCCTTGGGGTCGGGCGAGACGTAGACGTCGTGCTTGTAGAAGAAGCGGTAGAACTTGAAATCGAGCGTGTCGGGAAGGAGGCCGCAGGCGCCGCCCAGGACGAAGAAAGTCGGATCGCCCCGGAGGGCCGCGTCGACGGCCCACGGGCCGAAGGAAGCGACCGCCACGCCGGACATGAAATGCGAGAAACCTTTCACGGAGAGCCCTTTCGTCAGGTGAGGCCGAGAAAACCGGTGATCCGGGAGCCGAAGCCCGACATGTTGCAGGCGACGGGGAGCAGCAGGATGCCCAGGCAGTTGAGGCGGCGGGAGCCGAACAGGACGGGCAGGAGCCCGATGCCCGTCGCGACGGCCGCGATGAAAAGGCCGGTCCAGCCGGTCACGAGCAAGACCACCAGGAGGATCACGCAGAGGGCGAAGGTCGAGACGTGGCGGTAGTCGAAGCGCGAAACGAAGCGGACGACGAGCCGCGCGAGCGGCTCCATGGCGAGGTAGGAGAGACCCGCCGAGACGGCGATGGAGCCGAGCACGAGGAAGTAGTCGGAAACGCCGGCCGGCACGTAGAGGGTCTTGACCATCCAGGCGCCGCCGCCGCGGGTGAGGTGGAGGCCGGGCACGAACAGCAGCATCATCGCGCCGACGTAGTAGATGAACTTCGAGACGCCCTGGCCCATGATGAAGACGCGCTCCTCGCGCTGCGCGCAGGCGTGGCCGGCGAGCATGCCGCCGACGCCGCCGGTGATGACCGGGAAGTAGGCCGCGACGCCTCCGCCGAGGCCGCCCGACCAGACCGAACGCAGGATGACGTCGCCGTCGACGTCCAGCGACTTGGAAAGGCGCTGCGGGGGGACGGACGCTGCGGAAATCATGTTCAGCAGGCACCACGGGACCGCGAACAGCCCGACGAAGGCGGGCATGATGTTCTGGAAGGCGACGTCGTGGGAGACCGGGGAGGACGTCAGCAGGACGAAGCCGAGAAGGCCGGAGAGCAGGAAGGTCGCGAGCCCGACGAGAAGGCTCTTCCAGGCGTCGAAGAACTTCGCCCATCCGGCCTCGCCGCGGTTGCCGCCCTTGGGCCACTCGCTCATGAGCATGAACGTGATGATGATCCACAGGATCCAGTGCATGTGACCCTTGAGGACTTGCTGCGCGACGGGCAGAAACACGGGGGCGCAGGGGGCGACGACGGCGAGCAGGAACCAGGCGCCGGCGAGCGCGCCGACGGCGGTGATCATCGTGCCTTCGAAACCGCGGCCGCCCATGAGGTACTTCTGGCCCGGAAGCACGGTGAAGAGCGCGGATTCGTCCGGCGCGCCGAGCAGGACGGCGGGGATGGTGTTGACGACCGACCAGCCGACGACCATGCCGATCATGGCCGGGAGGTAGACCTCGGGCGGGACGGAAACGCCGTCCTTGGCGAGGCCCAGCACGCCGAGGACGAGGACGCCCATGACGTTGTAGATGTGCAGACCCGGCAGGATGCCGAGCACGCAGGCGACCGCCGTGCCGCAGACGACCGAAAGGAGGACCGTGAAGTAGGTTTCCGCCATGGGCAGCTCCTATTCGAGGATTTCCACTCCGCCGGCGCGGGGGGTGACTTGAAGCCGGCCCTTGTACTCCCCGACCTTGCCGTTCACGCGAACGCGCGCGGCGGCGGCGGCCCGCTGCCGGAGTTCGGGCGGAACGGCGTTGGTCCAGAAGATGACCTGAATCGATCCGGTCGCGTCGGAGAGCGTGTAGGCCATGCCCTTTCCGGCGCGGTCGGAGGGATCGGAAAGCGCGCCCTCTACCGTCGCGTAGCCGCCCGCCGACGCGGCGGACACCTCCGCGACGGGGACGGCGGGACGGCGGCCCTTCTTCGCCGCCGGCTTGGCGCGGGGCGCGGGCGCTCCG
>CAMNCG010000068.1 GCA_946534105.1 uncultured Verrucomicrobiota bacterium | reverse complement strand
TGCGGACCTTCCCGCCGTCCGGGACACGAACGCCGCTTCGCGGCACACGAAAAAAACACGAACCTCCTGCCCCGCAAGGACAAGAGTCGGCCGGCGGAATGGTTTCGTGGTGTTTCGTGTCGGGCCGGAGGCCCGGTTCGTGTCCCGGCGGCGGGCGAGGTCCGCAGGAACGTCCGGCACGGCCGTCAGGCGGCGCCGGGCGCATCGCGCTCGGCGAAGGCTGGCGGGCGTACCGGGCCGTGCGGCGGAGCCGCGCGCCCGGCGCCGGGTTTTCGTGGCCCCGCGCGAAGCGCGGCGGAGGGGTCGCGCGCTAGCGTTTGAGAAACGAACCGAGGCGGGCGAAGCGCTCTTCCGGCACGACGTCCTGGGCGCCGGGGGATTCGCCGCGGCCTTCGATGGGACGGGGCGGCGTGTGACCGGGAACGGATTCGCGGCCGGTTTTTTCGGCGCGGCGTTTCGCGCCGGGCGCGCGGCGGCGCGCGGCGGCCGGAGCGACGCCGCCGCGGCGTTCGGCCCGGGCCGCGGCGCGCGCGGCGGCGATGGCGGCGCCTTCGCCGGCTTCCGGCGGAAGGTCGGGACGGCCGGCAGGACGAGCCTCCGGTTTCAGGACGGCGACGAGCGCTTCCACGAGCGCTTCGAGACCGGTTCCGTCCGCGGCGCAGACCGGCATGGGTTCGACGCCGGTCTTTTCGACGAACTCCGGCAGCTTTTCGCGCGCGGCCGGAAGATCCATTTTGTTCGCCACGACGAAGCGCGGCCGCTCCAAAAGCTCCGGATCGCGGGCCCGGAGCTCGGAAACGAGCGTCGCGTAGTCGTCGGCCGGGTCGCGGCCGTCGACACCCGCCATGTCGATCACGAACACGAGAATGCGCGAGCGTTCGATGTGACGCAGGAAGGCGTCTCCGAGGCCGACCCCCTCGTGCGCGCCCTCGACGATGCCGGGGATGTCCGCCATGCGGAACGACGAAAACGCCCCGGGCAGCACCACCGTGCCCATCACGGGGCGCAGCGTGGTGAAAGGATACGCCGCGACTTTCGGATGCGCGGCCGTGACGGCGCGCAGAAGGGAGGATTTGCCGGCGCTCGGAAGGCCGACGAGCCCGACGTCCGCGAGGAGCTTGAGGTCGAGCCGGAGCGTGGCTTCCTCGCCCTTGCTTCCTTCGGTGAAGCGCGTTGGAGCCTGGTTGACGGAACTTTTGAAGTGCACGTTGCCGGCACCGCCGGCGCCGCCCTTGGCGACGACGAAAGCCTCGCCGTGCCGGATGATCTCGCAGACCTCGCGCCCGGTGTCCTCGTCGCGCACCACGGTGCCGAGCGGCACCGGGATGCGCACGTCCGAGCCGTCCGAGCCGTGGCGGTAGCGGCCCATGCCGCGCCCGCCGTTTCCGGCGCGGCGCTCGGGCTCGTGCCAGATCGCGACGAGCGAATCGACGTCCTCGTCCCCGACGAGCAGGACGTTGCCGCCGCGCCCGCCGTCCCCGCCGTCCGGCCCGCCGAATGGCACGAACTTCTCGTGGCGGAACGACGCGGCGCCGTCCCCGCCGTCGCCCGCCTTCACCTTGAGGCGCGCGGTGTCCACGAAGGTTCTCGCTTTCACGGATAAAACACTCCTTTGACTGTCCCGCCGTCCGGCCTTCTCGGAAACGCGGGCGAAAATTGGAGGCGTGAAGCGGAGTCGAACCGCTCTTGAAGGATTTGCAGTCCTCTGCCTAACCGCTTGGCTATCACGCCCTGCCGCGTCAGCGCACCCGGCCGGAGCCGGAACGCGTGCCGCAAAACGGGGCGAAGAATACCAGACGCCGCGCCACGCGTCAAGCGCCTACCAGGTTTTTTCGCCGAGAAGCCGTGCGGCGAGCGCCACGGCGAGAATGGCGGTCTGGTTGCGAACGTCGAGCACGGGATTCACTTCGACGATTTCGGCCGAGCGCACAAGCCCCGTCGACGCGATTTCCTCCATCATGAGAAGCGCTTCGCGGTTCGTGAGGCCGGCGGGGAGCGGAATGCCGGTGCCGGGCGCGAACATGGGGTCGAGCACATCCATGTCGAAACTCACGTGCACGGCGTCGACGCCGCGGCCGCGGAAGAACCCCACCATGCGGCGCACCGCCTCCGGAAAGCCGGTGCGGTCGATTTCCGCCATCGAAAACACCGTGACGCCGGCGTCGCGCATGAGCTCGCGCTCCCCCGGATCGAGATCGCGCGTTCCGGCGAAGCAGATGTTGCGGGGATCGATTTTCCGGCCGGGCGCGTGCAGATCGACGAGTTCCGGAAGGCCGATCCCGCAGGACGCGGCGAGGCACTGGCCGTGAATGTTGCCGCTGGGCGACGTTTCGGGCGTGTTGAAGTCGCCGTGGGCGTCGACATACAGCACGCCGAGCTTCTTTCCGGCCTTGCGCGCCCATTCGCCCATGCCGGCGAGCGTCCCGAGCGCCACGGAGTGGTCGCCTCCGAGAACGAGCGGAAACGCGCCCGCGGAAGCGGATTGCTCGACCCTCGCGGCGAGCGCCGAACACGCGGCGCCGATTTGCGGAAGGTACTTCGCGCGGGGATTGCCGGGATCGGCCCCTTCCTGCGGTTCGGATGGCATCGGGCACTCGTCGCGTTCAATCGAGTGCCCAAGCGAGGAGAGGCGTTCGCGCAGACCCGCGAGGCGAATCGCCGACGGGCCCATGTCGGATCCGTGGCGGCTCGCCCCGAAGTCGAGCGGCATCTCGTAGACGTGGAGAATCATCGAAAGTCGATGGTCCAAGGTCGATTCGACCAACGATGCGGCGATCAGACGGAAGAACCGAGGGCGGCGTCGAGCAGCGAACCGAACGAGCCGAGGCCTCCGGCCTTGGCGCCGGCCGCGTTGCCGCGCAGGAGATCGCGCAGGTCGGCCTCCTCCTTCGCGGCCGCGGCGGCCGCGGCGACGGTGGAGGGGAGCATGAGCGAAATGCGGTCGCCGTCGAGCCCCTTCACGACGACCTCCACGTCCGAACCGATCGGGAACTTGGCTTCCAGCTGCGACGGCGAGGCGCCACGCGGAAGACCGCTCTCGCTCACGTGCAGGAGCCCGGTCTTTTCCTCGGAAAGGCGGACGAACACGCCGAATTCGCGAACGCTCTCGACGATGCCCTTCAGGGTCGCCCCGACCGCAATTTCGCCCGGCGCGAGCGCCTGAACGCGCTTGTCGACGAGGGACAGCGAGATTTTGCGCGAAACCTCGTCCACCGATTCGACCTTGAGGTCGAGTTCTTCGCCGACCGACACCGCCTCTTCGGGACGCGCGATGCGGCGGCCGCGCCCGAGCGACGAGATCGGCACGAGGCCGTCCACGCCGGGCACGAGCTGCACGAACGCGCCGAAGGGCATGAGCTTCACGACGCGGCCCGTGACATAGCTTCCGGGGCCGAACTCCTCGAACCACTCCTTCCAGGGATCGGGGGCGAGGTCCTTGAGCGAAAACGAGAAGCGGTCGTTCTCCCAGTCGATGCGGCGCACCTTGACCTGGACGCCGTCGCCTTCGTGAAGAACGTCGCCTGGCTTCACGGAGCGGTCCCACGAAATTTCGGACGCCGGCACGAGCCCTTCGACGCCCCCGATGTCGACAAACGCGCCAAAGGGCATGATCTTCGTCACGGTGCCGTGGCGCATGTCGCCCTCGAAGAGGGATTGGCGGAGCGTCTCGCGACGGGCGTCGCGGGCCTTCTCCTCGACCGCGCGGTGGCTCACGACGAGCGTTCTCTCGGCGGGGTTGTATTCGATGACGAGGAACGTGTCGGTCGTGCCGACGGGCGACGGCGCGCCCTCGCGCGGCCGGTGCAGCGCGACCTGCGAAAACGGGCAGAACGCGCGCTGCCCGGCGACGCGCACTTCGTAGCCGCCGTTGACTTCCTTTTCGTATTTGCCCTCGACCGGAACCTTCGCGGCCCATGCGGCGCCGAGTTCGCTCTCGGAAGCGTCGGAGGCCGAACCGCCGGGCGACAGGGACAGGCGCGCCGCGCCGTCCTCGACGGCGACGAAATAGGCGGAAAGTTCCGCTCCCGGCGAGGGAACGGGGACGCCGGCGTTTTCGAACTGCGCGCGGTCGATCACGCCGGGCATCTTCGACGGCAGATCCAGCGCGACCGTGTCCTCGCCGACGGAAACGACCGTGCCGCGGACCTCTTCGCCCGGGGCGAAGGACTCGCGCAGGGCGGCGGTGCGGTCTTCGTATTCTTCGAGAAGCGCGGCCATTGCCGCGGACTTCGTGTTTTTCTTGGGAACGAGCATGGAAAAAGCGCGCGCCTCGGCGCGCGCGAGAAGGGATGAAAGGAGAATCAGACGCGCAGGGGCATGAGCACGTAGAGGAAGGTCGAATCGTCCTTCAGGAGGCCGGGGCTCTGGCCGTTGTTGAGCTCGAACGTGACTTCGTCGCACGTGAGATTCTTCAGCGGCTCGATGACGTACTCCGGGTTGAAGACGGCGGTGAGCGGCTCGCCTTCGTACTTGACGACCACGGTGTCCGTCGCCTCGTCCACGTCCGGGCTCGTCACGGCCACGGTGAGAAGGTTGTTCTCGAAGCGCAGGCGCATCGCGTTCGTCGTCGGCGTCGTCGAGACGTTGATGCGGCGAAGCGTCG
The DNA here is from genome assembly GCA_946534105.1 of uncultured Verrucomicrobiota bacterium. Taxonomy (GTDB): domain Bacteria; phylum Verrucomicrobiota; class Kiritimatiellia; order RFP12; family UBA3636; genus UBA3636. The sequence continues at coordinate 12,129 of CAMNCG010000068.1, read as the reverse complement.
CGACCAGCTCCTCGCGCGGGATCTTGATCTTTTTCTCGCAGTCGTTGATCACGACCTGCTTGTAGTTCGGATAGACTCCGTTGAGAAGCTTGGAGGAGAAGAAGAGCGAACCGAATTCGAAGATGATCTGCGTCTCCTTGAGCGTGACGCGCACCTGCCCTTCGTCGCCGAGCGAGCGCAGGAGCTCCTGCACGGTGCGGGGCGTGAGCACGATGTCGCGCGCGTTTTCCGGGGGAAATTCGACTTCGTTCCACACCAGCGCGAGGCGGCGGCCGTCCGTCGCGACGCACGTGAGCTTTCCGTCGGCGAAGGAGAGCAGGAGACCCGTGAGGACGGGCCGGGAATCGTCCGTCGCGGCCGCGTACGCCGTCTTGCGGATCATGCCTTTCAGCACCGCCTGGTCGAGCGTGTACGCAAGCCCCTTGTCGGTGTTGGGGATGGCGGGGAACTCCTTCGGGGAGATGCCGGTGATCTTCGAATGGTACGATCCGCAGGACATGCGCACCAGATCGGTTTGTTCTCCGGAATCGCACGAAATGGTCACGATCTGGTCGGAAAGTTCGCGGACGATCGACGTCAGGCGTTTGACCGGCAGCGTGGTCGCGCCGGGTTCGTCGATTTCCGCCTTGCACGTCCAGCGCTTCGTGATCGTGAAATCCGTCGTCGTGAACGTCAGCGTCTCGCCTTCGGCCTCGATGAGGACGTTGGAGAGGACGGGAAGCGTCGGGCGACTGCCGACCACGCCCTGCACGGCGTTCAGGGCCTCCAAAAGGTTCGATTGGTGGAGCTTGAATTTCATGGTTGTTTACATTCGGTGTTTTGCAAATCTTGTTTTCCGTATTTCAAAGGAAGTTTCAACAGGTCTTGCGACAACCAGGTCAAATTTCAAATATCGATTGAATTTTAGGGAAAAAAGTTGTTTGTAACATTCCGATTGCCTGTTGGTAAATTGTCGGTACGACGGGGGTTGTCCACAGGGGTGGATCCATTGACGGTTTATGCAAGGTTGTCAACAGGGTTGTCTACAGGGTTGTGAACAGGCGAATCGTTTGCGGAAATGCTTCCCGACGGCACCTTCGCCATCGTGTTTTCGGCTTCCAATCATGCCCGAAAAGCCTTCTCCTTGTCAAGCGGGCTTCCGTCGCCCGACGGCGATGGCGAGCACCGCCATGTCCGCTGGCGTGAGTCCGGGGATGCGGGATGCCTGCCCGACGCTTGCCGGGCGGATGCGGGAGAGTTTTTCCTTTGCTTCGTGGCGCAGGGCTTTTACGGCGAAGTAGTCGAAATCGGCGGGAATGCGCTTTTTTTCGCGCTTGACCGCCTGCTCGAGGTCTTTCTCCTCAATGGCGAGATATCCCCGGTATTTCACTCCGAGTTCGATTTCCCGCGCGAGGGCGGGATCCATGTCCGGATCGGTTCCCGGCAGGTCGAAGAGTCGCTCCCCTTGGCAAAGGCGCGTCGACAGGAGTGTTCCGGTGGCGTCGCGCTCGGTGTCGAGACGTCGCGTTACGGATTCCACCGTCTCCCGGTCGGCGCGCGTCCCGCGGATTTCCTCTTCCGGCGCGATGCCAAGCGCCTCGGCCGCCTCCAGGAGCCGGAACCTCGCGGAGTCCTGCCGGAGCCGGAGCCGCCATTCCGCGCGCGACGTGAACATCCGGTACGGTTCGTCGGTTCCCCGCGTCGTAAGATCGTCGATCATCACCCCGATGTACGCCTCGTCGCGCCGAAGGACGAGCGGTTCCCTTCCGTCGAGGGATCTCGCCGCGTTCGCGCCGGCGACGAACCCCTGCGCCGCGGCTTCTTCGTAACCGGTCGTGCCGTTGATCTGACCCGCCAGGTACAGGCCGCGGACGAGTTTCGATTCCAGCGTCGGGAACAGGTCGCGTGGGTCGTAGAAATCGTATTCGATGGCGTAGGCGTAAGCCAGAAAGCGCGCCTTTTCCATGCCCGGGACCGAATGAATCATCTCTTCCTGGACGTCGCGCGGAAGGCTCGTGGAAAGTCCGTTCGGATAGACGAGGTTGCGCGCCGGATCGGCCGACTCGGGTTCGAGGAACACGTGGTGCTCGCTCCGATCCGGGAATTTCACCACCTTGTCTTCGAAGGACGGGCAGTACCTCGGTCCGGTTCCCGTGATGTCACCCCCGTAGAGCGCGGTGTCCTTCAGGTGATTCCGGACGATTTCGCAGGTTCGCGACGTCGTGTGCGTGACAAAGCACGGCACTTGCCGTCCGCCATGAGGAACCGCCGTCCATTCCGGCGCGAGAACCCGGTCGATCGTCATTCTCCCGGCCGATTGTTCCACGTGGAACATGGGGTCTGGGGCGAGCGGCTCGGCGGAGGTGGCCGAGACGAGCCGGAACCTTCCATGGTCGGCGCCGACGGAAACGGAGGGGCCCGGCCCCGTTTCGCCGATTTCGGGCGCGCGCTGCTGCTTCCGCGCGGATTGCGAGAAGAAAGGCACCGGGATTTCGCCGTCCTGCCGGGTGAAGGCGCTCCAGTCGAGCGAGCTCGGGTCGAGCCGCGGCGGAGTTCCCGTCTTGAGCCGACCGGTCCGCAGCCCCGAGCGGGCCAGTTGTTCCGCAAGAGGGTTCGATGGCGGCTGTCCGTTTCCACCGCCCGGCGAGGTTTCATGCCCGATGTGGATCGTGCCGCGGAGAAACGTGCCGGCGGTGAGGATGACTCGGTCGGCCGCGACCAGGCCGGTCGAGAGTCCCTGGACGCCACAGACGCGGTCGCCGCGGAATGCAAGCGCGACGATCTCGTCTTCGACCACGGCGAGACCCGGCGTGTCCGCCAGGACCGCCTGCATGCGGGCCTTGTAGACATATTTGTCGCATTGCGCGCGGTTCGCGCGCACGGCCGCCCCGCGTCTCGTGTTGAGCACCCGAAACTGCATCCCCGAAAAATCGGCGTTTCGCGCCATTTCACCGCCGAGGGCGTCGAGTTCGAAAACGAGGTGCGATTTCGCGATGCCGCCGATCGAAGGGTTGCACGGCATCGACGCGATCTTGTCTCGGCGGAGCGTGAAAAGGACGGTCCGCTTGCCGGACCTCGCCGCGGCAAGCGCCGCTTCCGCTCCGGCGTGACCGCCTCCGACGACGGCAACGTCGAAATCCGGCCGAGTTTTTGATTCGATGTTCATGGCTTTGCGCCGATACTACCACGAACGCACGGTATGCGTGATTGGTTGATTGCGATCACTCTCGTCATCGCCGTTTTCGCGACTATCATGTACGCTTGGTATGCGCGATAGATCGAAATTGCTCTTGACATAAAGCAATTTTTATTGAAAATTGCTCTTTATGGAAAGCAACTCTGAAATCGATCTCTCTCCCTTTCTCGAGACCAGCGAACGTCGCCTCCGTGCCGTGAAAACCGGTTTCGAGCGATACTTGACCCGTCGCATCCGCTGGAATTCGCGTCTTGTCGGCATCCGCGGAGCGCGCGGAACCGGGAAAACCACCCTGCTCCTCCAGCAGATGAAGCGAGAAGGGGAAAACAACGGTCCTGGGCGTTCTCTGTATTTGAGTCTCGACAACATCCGCTTCCAATCCGCCGCGCTTTGCCCTCCCGATCCGATCACCAGCCATGGAACTTCTGGCGGATTGTTCCACGTGGAACATGGAGAGGCAATGCCGCGCGATTGCGTTGCGGACAAACCGCGTTTCGCGGACTCGACGCGACAAATTCCGGACGCTACCTCTTCAGTTCGTCCGGGACTTCTTCGTCCTTGTCGATGCGTTCGATCAACGCGAGAACGAGGGAGGCCGACTTGTGGAGCGACCGGGCGGAGAGCTTGTCCGGCGTGTCCTCCGCCGTGTGCCACCAGTCATGGCGCCCGGGCGCGGAACCGTATTCAAAATCGATGAAATCGATGGCAGGAAACCCGTACATCACGAACGGGACGTGGTCGTCGATGATGGACGTGCGGGCGATCGAGACCGTCGGAAGATCCCGGCGACCCGTCGTGGCCTTGATGGCGGCGCGAGCAAGCCATGGCGTGACGTTCCGGGGGATGTCGAGCGAGAGATTCGCGTCGCCGACCATGTCGAGCACGATCGCAGCGACGAGCGTTTTGTCCCGGCGCTCGGCGAGAAACTGTTCGGCCATGCGTTTGGAACCGTGAAGACCGTCATCGTCGCGGTACGCGCCGACGGCCTCTTCGCCGTCGAAAAAGGTGAAACGGACCGTATCCCGGATTTTCGGACGGCATTCCGCGAAGTGTTCGACGAGTCCGAGCAGGACCGCCGTCGAGGATCCGCCGTCGTTGGCGCCGAGAAAGCCGGGAATGCCGGACTTGGAATCGTAGTGAGAGGCCACGAGGATCGTGCGTCCGGAAGTGCCGGGAAATTCGACCCAGACGTTGCAGAAGGACTTCCGGCCCTTCGCGGTGCTCTCGGTCCAGCAGTCGGCGACCGGTTGGAGTCCCATGCGGCGGATTTCCTGCGCGATCCACCGAGAAGCTCGCGCGGCGCCGGGCGTTCCGGCGTCCCGCGGGGAGTTCTTCACGAACTCTTCGACGTATGCGAGCATTCGCACGCCGGCGTCGTCGGGGAGGACGGTCCACGGATCGCCGGGCTCTCCGGTTGCGTTTCGACATCCGGAGGTTCCGGCGACGGCCAGCGCGGCGGCGGCCAGCGCGGCGGCCGACTTGGCGAAAGATGCGAAACGCTTCATCGCGGCAGTCCGGCGAGAATTTCCTTCGTCCGCGAGCAGCCGAAACGGTCCGCACCGGCTTCGCGCAGCGCGAGGAGTTCCGCCGCCGAATGGATGCCTCCGGCGGCCTTGACGCGCACCGAAGGGCCGACGTTCGCCTTCATCAGGCGGACGTCGGCGACGGTTGCTCCTCCGGTGCCGTAGCCCGTCGAGGTCTTGACGAAATCGACTCCGACGCGAGTGCAGATGCGGCAGAGTTCGATTTTTTCGGCATCGTCCAGGAAGCAGCACTCGAAAATGACCTTGAGAAGGCGGCCGGCGTCATGGACGGCCTCGCAGACCGCCTTGATGTCGCGCTCGACGTAGTCCCAGTCGTGGTCCTTGACCTTCGAGACGTTGACGACCATGTCGAGCTCGGTCGCGCCTTCGGCCATCGCGAGTTTCGCCTCGGCGACCTTCGCCTCGGTTGCGTGTGTTCCATGTGGAAATCCGATCACCGTGCAGACCGCGACGCCGCTTCCGGCGAGGAGACGCGCCGCTTCGGGAACGAAGAACGGGCAGATGCAGACGCTTGCGCACCGGATTTCCGCCGCGTAGCGGCAGGCCTCCACGAAGGCGTCGTGGCGGCTTTGCGGAGCGAGGACGGTGTGGTCGATGCAGGATGCGATGTCGTCGGAAGTCATTTTGGGGTTTCAGGTTTCAGGTTTCAAATTTCAAAGGATAGGTTTTCGGTGGGACATCAAGTGCGGGGGGAGGGGTGGAAGCGGGCCCAGTTTCCGCTTGGGAGCGGGAAGACCCCGGGGGCGCCTTCCAGCAGCATTTCGCCGGAGGCGACCTCGTCGGGAGAGGCGTCGAAAGCCTGTCGGAGAACGTTTTCCAGAACTTGGGGGCTGCACCCGGGAGTATGTGCGGAGAGCAGAACGAAGAGCGGGTCGGGCGCGAGCACCGCGCGGCAGAGTCCGAGGGTTTCGACGAGATCGCGTTCGATCACGTACGTTTCGCCGTTCGAACCGCGCCCGAACGACGGGGGATCGAGCACGATGCCGTCGTAGCGGCGGCCGCGGCGGGCCTCCCTGCGGAGAAACTTGTGGGCGTCATCGACGATCCAGCGGATCGTCGAAAGACCGTTCGACTTTGCATTTTCGGCCGCCCAGTCGACCATGCCGCGCGAGGCGTCGAGGTGCGTGACGCGCGCGCCGGCGCGGGCGCAGGCGAGCGAGGATCCTCCGGAATAGGCGAAGAGGTTCAGGACTTCCGGCGGGCGGCGGCGGGCGGCGGCGGCGCACGTTTCGCGCAGCCAGCGCCACTGCGCGCGCTGCTCCGGAAAGATGCCGAGATGCCCGAAATCGGTCGTTGCGAGATGGAACAGCGTGCCGTCCACCCGGATCGTCCAGTGGTCCGGCAGTCGCCCTCGGCCGGACCAGCGGTTGCCCTCCTCGCGGTCAAACGAGGCGTCCGCCGCGCGCCATGTTTCCGGAGGAAGCGACGGCCGCCACACCGCCTGTGCGCACGGACGAGCCAGCGTCACGGGGCCGAAACGCTCTAGTTTTCGTCCATTTCCACTATCAATCAATGAATAGTCGCAATTTTCACCGTTCATCGCGTAGCGGCTCCGGCGGATCGGTCGGACGGGACATCGGCCATGGACCTGGCAGGCGCGTTCTCCGATCGCGTCGCCGCGTCCGACTGGGGGGCGGACGGCGGACAGTCGAGAAAGCGCAGCCCGATCGGGATTTTGACGCGGTAGCCGTTGGCGAAGTCGCAACCGCGCATCGGGCGTGGACGGCCCTCCGGCTGCACTTCCACGAGTCGCAGCGCCCGTCCGGCGCCGCCCGCGATGAGGGGACCGCGTCGGCGGTCCATTTCGAGTAGCGTTCCGGGGAGTGCGCGGGCCATGCCGCGCGGAAGGTCCTCGACCTCGGCCTCCATCACCTTGAGCAGCATGCCCCGCTCGTTCGGGGAGGCGCCGGGGACGTAGGTCTTCGCGCCGGGTTTCGGGTTGAAGGCGCGGACGATGCGCTCGTTTTCGATGGCGGAAAGGGTCCAGCGGAGCCAGGTCTCCTCGTTGACGATCTTGTGCGCGTACGTGGCTCCCTCCGACGGCTGCGGAACGCCCTCGAGCGTTCCGGCGTCGAGCTGCCGCAGAACGTCCACGAGGAGGCCGGAGCCGAGATCGGCGAGCTTGGAGCCGATCGTTCCGGTGGTGTCCTTGGGCAGGATCGGCACTTTGATCTGGCCGAGAATGTCGCCGGTGTCCAGGCCCTTCGCCATGCGCATCGCGGTGATGCCGGTCGAGGAATCGCCGGCGAGGATCGCGCGCTGGATGGGGGCCGCCCCTCGCCAGCGCGGGAGGAGCGACACGTGCATGTTCACGCATCCGAGGCGGGGAAGCCCCAGAAGCGTGGTGCCGAGGATCTTTCCGTAGGCCATCACGACCGCGGCGTCGAGCCACAGGCCGGCGAACGTTTCGAGCATGAATTCGTCATTGGCGCTCGCCGGGGTCCAGATTTGGGCGATGCCAAGGTCGCGCGCAAGGCGCGCGACCGCGTTGGGCTGCACCTTCAGACGGCGGCCCTGCGGACTGTCCGGCTGCGTCACGACGGCCACGACGTCGACGAACGGGCTTTCCCGGAGCGCTTCCAGAAAAGGACATGAAAGCGCGTCGGAGCCCATGAAAACGACGCGAATGCGGCGGTTTGACAGCATGAAGGCGGACGATCCCGTGGCGGGAACCCGCCGGCCGCGGAGGCGGCCGGCGCGCACGTTCCCGAAAACGCCGCCCATGATAGCAACCGCCATCCGTTTCCGCAACCGCGCGCGCCGCCTCCATCCTCCCCCTGAGGCTCCGCGCCTCCCTCCCGCTCCTTCCTCGCCGAATCCCCGCTGCCGGGCCGACTCGGGAACGTCCGCGGAATCGCACCCAATCCTATTTGAGATCTATCTTTTCAATCGATCGGCGCGGAGGGCGCGCTACGGCTGGAGCAGCGCCGCGATGGCCGCGGCGACGTCGGCCGGAGCCGATGCGGCATCCGTGCGTACCGCGGCGTCGCAGAAGGCGCGGTAGACCGGCGCGCGGGCGGCATGGCGGGCGGCGGCGGCGGCGCGCTCCCTGCCGAGAGGACGTCCGCCGTCGGTTGCGATGCGGGCCCACAGCGTGTCGAAGTCGCCGTCGATGTGGATCACGAGGGCGTTGGAGGCGCGGACGAGCGCGCGATTGGCCTCTTCGATCGGGAATCCGCCCCCGGAGGCGACCACCTCCGAGGCGCCTTCCGAGAGAACCTTGCGCGCGACGGCGGTTTCCAGAGCGCGGAAGCCCGGCTCCCCCTTCGCGGCGAAAATCGCCGGAATCGGAATGCCGGCCGCCTCGACGATCGCCGCGTCCAGATCCGTGAAGCCGATGCCGAGGCGCCGGGCGAGGAGGAGCCCCGCCGTGGACTTCCCCGCGCCCATGAAGCCCGTGAGGACGATCTTCACCGGGTTTTTGCGCCAGAGTTCGGCCGCAAGCCGCGGCAGGATCTTTTCCGCGATCGCGGCGGCGTCGAGCGAGAGGCCGGGATTCCAGATCTTCTGGGCTTCCACCGCCTGATGCACGAGCATCGCGAGACCCCCGACCGCCCGCGCGCCGGCCTTGCGGGCGTTCAGCACGAGCCGCGACGGCGTGGGGCAGTACACCGGATCGAAGACCGAAAGGCCCGGATGCAGCGCCGCCGGATCCACCGGAATGCCGCCGGCGTTCGGCCACATCCCGACCGGCGAGCCGTTCAGCAGCACCGTCGCCTCCGCGACGGCGGCGTTCTTTTCCTCTTCCGTCGCGGCCGCCGACAGCGCGCAGCGCGAACCGGGAAAAGCGGCGCGGAGACCGGCGACGAACGATTCGCCGGTCGCCCGTTCCCGCGAGGCCACCACGATCGTCGCCGCGCCGGCGGCGATGCTCTCCGCGGCCATCATCGACGACACGCCGCCCGTGCCGAGAAGGACGACACGCGCCCCTTCGAGCGGCATGCCCGCCGAACGGAAACCGACGGTGTCGGTATTGTAGCCGCGCCCGCCGCAGACCGTGTTCACGGCGCCGCAGCGCCTCGCGGCCTCCGAAAGTCCGGAAAGCAGCGGAATCACCGCTTTCTTGTGCGGAATCGTGGCATTGAAGCCGTCGTATGCCCGAAGCAGTTCCGGCATCCGCGCCGGAAGATCCTCGGGCGCGACGTCGAGAAGCTCGTACGTGCCCCGGAGCCCCGCCTCTTCCATGATCGCGGCGTGGATTTCCGGCGAAAGGCTGTGCCCGAGCGGGTGCCCGATGAGCGCGAATTTCTTCATGGTGTCCTTCCTCGCCCCGCGATTATGGAAAAACCCCGGTCCGAAGTCAAATTTGGGTCGATTTTCCGCTTGCAAAATGGGGCGGGGGGTGGTAAAGTGGAGACTGCAACCGGCGGAAAAGGCCTCTTCGGGCCCCCTGCCGACTTGCGCAAACCGTTCAAACAACAACAACAACAAAGGTTCAAAGACCATGAAACACCTCAATCTGGCGTTCGCCGGAGTGGTTGCCGGGTCGTTGGCGCTGTCCGCGCAAGCGGGCACGACCGAATGGTGGGCGGAGGATTTCTCCGGCTACTCGCTCGACATCACACAAATGACGAACCGCCTCGTAAAAGCCGGCATATGGGCGACACAGGTGGGCGATACTTCGTCCCTTGCGGCGTCGTATTCCAATAATTGTTACTCCTCGTACTACGATGGCGTTGATCACCCTGTTCCGAGCGACGTTCTCGTCCTCAACACCGAAGGGAATGAACTGACCTTCACGCCAACCAACGCCACCCCGGCGTCCGACGTCACCGTCGTCGATGCCGACGTGTTCTTCGTCGGCTCCGATACCGAGCCGACCCTTTCCGAAGATACCACCGTCCAGTTCGCCCTCTTCCTCAAGGTTCCCGAGGATACCGGCGCCAACGGTGTGTCGAATTCCGTGATGGTCTACGTTCGTAACGAAGGCGTGACGGGATGGGTTGAGCTTGACGACACCGACATTGATGACAAGACGTGGCACCACGTTCAGGTGAGGATCAATTATCCGGCAACTGGCAACCGAAATGCCGAAGTCTGGATTGATGGTGATCGGAAGACGCCAGAGGGGGGGTATATGCTCGCTGGCGAAAATGCTTCGTCCGCTACTGGTCTAAAGTCCGTCTCGTTCAAGGGTACAGGCGCGGTGGACAACTTCACTGGCGGCTTCAAGGTCGCCGAAGAGGCCCCGTCGCACACGTTCACCGCTACGGCATACGTTAATGGGAGCGTGACGAACGATTTGATTAACGCCGTCGAGGATACCGCAGCCGGCACGGATGCTCAGTTCCTTGTCCCGCGTACTGTTGACGGCAAGACCATCACCAACATTGTCGTGAAGGCTCTTGCGACCGGAAGCGATGTCGCGTACGCCGTTGAGGATGACGGAACCAACTTCTCGGTTGATCCGTCGGGGCTCAGCTATATGGCTTCTGCAGGTCGCATCCTAATCACGATTTCGACGGACGATGCCGCTGATACCGGCAGTGGGCAGACCTATCCGGCACTCGAAGTCTACTACGGCGACTACACGCCGACCTACTCCGCCTCCATCACCTTGCCGGCGGGCTGCACCCTTACCGGTGTCACGGTGAATGGCACGTCCGTGACGGCTGCAACGACGATTGAAGGTCTCAATGACGACGATGTTGTCGTATTCACCTACGAGAACGCCGACGGCGTCACCAAGACGGCGACCGCCACGATTGATGGTGCCAACGCCACGGCAACCACCGAAGCCTACACTTGGACCGACTACCTTGGCGCAGCCGTCTCTGGTGCGTACCAGATCGACGATGCCGCCGACCTCGAACGGTTCCGCAAGGGCGTTGCCGCCGGCCTCACGACCGCTGGCGAAACCTTCAAGCAGACCGCCAACATCGACATGTCGTCCGCTGGTGCGTTCGCGGGTATCGGTGCGTATGCCAAGGTTCCGACGGCTGGTACGCCGTTCCTCGGCACCTACGATGGTCAGGGCTACACGATTGCCAACGTCACCCGCGCTGGTGGAAACACGCAGGGCATCTTCAACCAGGTTGGTCCTTCCGGCGTGATTGAGAACCTCGTTGTCTCCAACATGGTCTTCGCGACGGATGTCTCTGGCGAATATGGCTTTGCCATCGTCGGCAACGCCGGCGGCGGCGCGACGCTCCGCAACCTCACGGCGGCTGGCGTGTTCGGTTCCGCCGAGACGCCCAGCACCCACAATATGGCTGGTATCGTTGTCCGTCTCAGCCCCGGCGCGACGGCTGGAGCCGCCACGTCGATCATCGCCTGCACGAACAACGCCACGATCTACGGCGCCTACACGAAGCTCGGCGGCATCAGCGCCATCGTCCAGAACCAGACTGGCTACGTCGATGGCAAGGTCGTCTTTGAGAACTGCGCGAACAACGGAACGCTCGTCTGCAAGCGCACGGCGGCGCAGGCGCAAGCAAAAGACGGGGCTGTCACCGGCAACGCCGGCATCGTCGGCTACATCTCCGGCACCAATGTCGAGTTAACCGGCTGCTACAGCAACGGCGCGATCACCAATGCGGATGGCGCGAACACCGACAAGGACGGCGCGCTCGTCGGCTGGACCTACGGCGGAACCATCAAGGACAATGGCGGCAACTCCGCTCCTGCCGACAAGAAGATGATCGGCACTTGGGGCGGCGCCACCGAGACGGGCTTCCTCTACGCCACGGTTGACAACGGTGTCGCCACGACGATCACCGGCGCTCCGGTCGCGGACGGTGAATACCTCCTCGAAGGCAACGCTGCGCCCGTGATCGCTCTCGCCGTCGGCGAATCGGTCGCGTTCGACACCGCCCTCGGCTACACGCTCGACAATGTCGGCATTACTGCTGGAACGGGTGCGGTTCTCTCCTCCTCCTCGTCCGGCACCGTGACGACCTACACGGCCACGGCTGCGGTGGCCCAGATCGGCACGACGAATTACGCGACCCTCGCGGCCGCCGTTGCGGCCGCCCACGCGGGCGACACCGTGAAGCTCCTCGGCAACGTCACGCTCGACGCCCGCGTCGAACCGACCGTCTCGATGACGATCGACCTCGGCGGCAACACGATCACCCGTACCGGCACCTCCGGCAACGGCAGCGCGTTTGACGTGAAGGGCGGCAATGTCGTCATCACGAACGGCGTCATCGACTGCACGCAGGACGACACGGCGATCGTGGCGGACGGCGTCTATGCCATCACTTCGCGTAGCGGCTCGAATGTCACGCTCGCGGATCTCACGATCACGGTCAACAGTGAATGCGGCGCCTGCGCCTATCCGTTCTCGGGTTCGACGATGACGATCGAGAGCGGCACCTACGCCAACGTCACGACGACGCCCTACCGCTACAACGCGGCCATCACCGGCATGGCGGTCAACCAGCCGAACGAGGCCACGCAGAGCCTCGT